>NZ_JABXKM010000255.1 GCF_017115025.1 Nostoc sp. NOS(2021)
GTCCCCAGTCCCCTGCTATATTGTTGAGTCTGCTGTTTCCATCTTAAAGTTTTCAGTATTGTCAACCTCAAGAGTTCGGAGCAATTCTCGAACTACATCTGTTGCTGGTCTTCCTGTCAAAGCACAGTAGCATTCAAGTTTCTTCATTTCCTCGGTTGTGAGATTTATTGTCAGTCGTTTAACAGCCCATTTTTTATTCATGATCCTCTTTTGTCTTTAATCTGTTGCTTTTTGTCGAAATCACCAAGTGATTACGATTGCTCCCGCAGTGCATAACCTACACCACGGACTGTATGAATCAAACGCTTTTCATTATTTTCTTCTAACTTGAGTCGCAGATAACGAATATAAACCTCAATAATATTAGAATCACCCATGAAGTCGTAACCCCAAACTTTCTCTAGAATTTGGTCTCTAGTAAACACCTGACGGGGATGTGAGAGGAGATATTCTAATAAGTCAAACTCTTTTGCTGTTAACTCAATGCTTCGTTTCCCCCGAAAAACTTCACGGGTGCGGTGATTTAAGCTTAAATCTTCAAATTGCAACAAATCCTCGTCTGTTTCTTGCGTGCGGCGGAGATGAGCGCGAATTCTAGCTAGTAGTTCCTCAATGCTGAAGGGCTTAACTACATAATCATCAGCTCCTGCATCTAATCCTGCCACGCGATCGCTCACTTCATCTTTTGCTGTCAACAAAATCACTGGTACTGTACTACCTGTTGCTCGCAAACGGCGACAAATTTCCAAACCTGTCAGCCCTGGTAGCATCCAATCCAAAATCGCTAAATCTGGCGATAAGTTTCGCGCCAGGGTTAGACCCGCGATGCCATCATGGGCTACACTTACTTGGTATCCTTCGCTACAAAGCTCTAATTCGACAAATCGCGCCAGTTTCACTTCATCTTCCACCAAAAGGATATGTGCTGTCATATTTTTGCTCCTAAAGCAGGTAATGTAAGAATAAAAGTGCTACCATAACCTGGCTCTGAAAGGACGGTAACTTTGCCTTCCATACCTTCGGCGAGGTGTTTCACAATCGATAAACCCAAGCCTGCTCCGCCAGTCGAACGAGCGCGGGACGGATAAACTCGGTAAAAGGGTTCAAAAATGCGAGACTGCTTCGATAAGGAATGCCATGACCCTTGTCGCTAACTTGAATCACTACCCAACCATTAGCCTGAGTGAGTTGCAAGGTAACTAGCTCACCCGCATCCGAGTATTTCACTGCATTAGCAATTAAATGGCTTAATACCTGCATGAGTTGATTCCAGTCTGCCTTTATTCTCACAGGAAACGGGGCGACTTCCAAATAGATTGCCCGATGCTCAAATTTCTCTGTCATCTGCACTATGTCTGCAACCAAATCATTGAGTACCAATAATTCAGGTTGGAAGGGCATCATACTGTGACTTGCTCGTGCTATATCCAATAAGTTTTGCAAAATTTCAGTCATGCGCTCTGCTTCCGAGACAGCCATCTCTAAAGCTTCTTGTTGGCTATCTGTTAAGTTCTGACTACGTTGCCAACTTCTTTGCAGATATGCATAAACCATGCTCAAGGGTGTGCGTAACTCATGGGCTAAGTCGTTGGTAAACTGTTGTTGCTGTTGTTTGACTTCTTGGAACTTGAGTGCATAAGTCCTGAGAATAAAGGATGATTTTACAGGTTTCCCAACGCTTAGATTAGGATATTTTTTTCAATAAATTATTGAATGCCAAACTGTGTTTTGTATCGCAGCACGGTTTGGTTAATTGAGAAAACAAAAAGGGGTGAATTAAAATATTCACCCCTTACCTTTTTCCTCTTATCTTTTTCCCAGACCACAAGGGAGGTGAAGAATACTTATTCAAACCGTATTAGTGGCATTCATGTCTCAGCGATACTACTTTAAGCGAGGTATATTTGGTATTACCAAGGGAGTTGAGGAATTAGCGCTTCGGGCATTAGTGCTTGAGGAAGCAGTGGTTGGGGAACTGAGGTTCAAGAAATCGATGAGTTTCAGGGTACGTTTACGAATTTTCCAGCGCCCATTTCTATTGACGACTTCATCTTCATAAGTGCCATTAGCGACATCAATGCTAGTTTCCGAACGTTTGTGAGTCGCATGGAGGTAAGAAGTCATTGTTGCTTGATTATTTTGAACTGAAATGTTTATCGTACCCATCAAGTGTTGGGTAGCTGTATAACCATTTCCTTGGAATACTGAATAGACAAAATCTGCCCAAGAATCTGTCCCATAGTTTGTTTGAGTTGCCCCATCAGGAAAAATGGCAGTGAGGACTGCATCTTGAGTAAAACAATCCCGATAAATATTCTTTCCCTGTAAGAGATTGTTTCTACCAATAGCGTCTGTTCCCAGCGAGTAACAGGATGTTAATTTTTGAATTTCTAATTCTGCGTTAGGTTGAGCTGCACTTGCTAGTTCAAACCTACCTCCAATAAACAGCACAAAAGTAACTGCAAGCACAATCAAAGTTATACGATTTAACAAAAACGAGATAGCCTTTGAAACTATTCGCCCATTCTCTCTTTTTTTTTCCACAGGATAGCCACCTTAATTTTTACGATTTTCCCATCTTGTAACTTGCTGCAAACTAAAGTTTTGGCTGAAGGTTTTAGCTAATTAAAACAAGCTAAATTTATTGCAGGGTAAGCTAGAGCTTACGTGCGCTTTCAGTCACAAAATTGATTTTTTAGTAAATGATGAAGCTAGTTAGTACAAGAATTGATGTTGTATATAATCAGTTATAACAGGTGATTGTTAAGTTTATAAGTGTTATTTGTAACTATGTTTATATTGATTTGATTAAGTATTCAAATTAGCACTTACTTATCTAGTTTTATTAAGGCCCCAATAATCTTTGTTTAGTGATTTACACAACTCAAATATAATTGCTATAAAACAATACGTTTAGCATCAGATAATTTCCCTCTTGATAGACACTGTAGAGACGCGAAATTGCACTGCGCTTCTCTACGAGACGCTATCGCGAACGCCCCGCTAAGGTTAAGGTACTGCTTTGCTAACTATGAGAAATTATTCTCCTAAAATGGGAATAGAAATTATAAATTGTGTTCCTTGTCCCAAGACTGATTCACAAATCAAACTTCCACCATGATTTTCTACTATAATTTGCCGACTAATAGATAATCCTAATCCCGTACCTTTTCCTACGCATTTGGTAGTAAATAAATTCTCAAAAATGCAGGCTTTAACTTCTTCTGTCATTCCTTTGGCATTATCTTGAATCTTAATCACCACATTTTCTACCTGTACATTAGTTTCAATAGTAATAATATTAGGATATTTTTCTTGAATATCTACAAAATTACGACCGATATTTACTTCTTCTAAAGCATCAATTGCATTGGCAATAATATTCATAAACACCTGATTCAATTGTCCCAAATAGCATTTTACTGATGGAATATCTGCATAATTTTTAATGATTTTAATGGCGGGACGATTATGATCAGCTTTCAGACGATGCTGTAAAATCAGCAAAGTACTATCAATGCCTTCATGGATATTAGCTAATACTTTAGAGGTAGTATCAGCACGGGAGAAAGTACGGAGAGAGGTACTAATATTACGAATACGCTGTGTCCCCACTGTCATACCATCAATCATTTTGGGTAAATCTTTTAGCAGAAAATCTATATCTATTTCTTCGGCTTTTTCTTCAATTTCAGCGCCAGGATTGGGGAATTTTTCTCGGTACAGTTGCAGATAGTCTATTAAATCTTTAACGATATCTTTTGCTTGGGCAATGCTACCTGTAATAAAACCAATAGGATTGTTTATTTCGTGTGCTACACCTGCAACTAAATTTCCCAGAGAAGACATTTTTTCACTTTGGATAAGTTGTAGTTGCGCCTCTTGTAAATCTTTTATTGACTGTTCTAATTCTCTAGATTTGTCTTGCGCTCTTGTGTACAAACTGGCATTTTCTATGGCAATAGCCATTTGAGAAACTAGGACTTTTAATACCTCTACCCTTTCTGGAACAAAAGCTCCTGATGATAACTGATTTTCTAAATAAATAATACCCGTAAGCTGTGATTGGTACATAATGGGCAAACAAAAGATTGATTTTGTTTGAGATTTCTGAATATAGATATCAAAGTTAAAAGGTTCTGCAAGTACGGCATCATTTAATACAAGATATTGCTGAGTGCGAAAAACATAATTAATCACAGAGAGCGGTAAATCCTGATACTTTTCAACAGGAATAGAGCGTAAAACCGTCACCACATCGTCAGCAGTATTCCCAGAAGCTTCGATATACAGGTGATTATCTTTAAGTAGGAGTAGGACTGCTTTTTGTGCGGCAGCGTTTTCTAGTAAAATTTTGATCAGCTTGCCCAACAAATTTTCTAAAACAATCTCATTGGTAATCGCTTGCGAAAACTTGATGAATGCATTAAAGTCTAAAAAATCGCTTAAGCTGCTATTGGTAGTAGTGCTAGTGGTAGGATGGATTGTATCTATTTTTGAAGTAAAGTTTTCTATAGTAGTAGTTTGTCCTACTAGAAAAACATACTTTGATTCTAAGTGTTTAACTTTAGCGATCGCACCCCAACGAATATAAGCATAATAGGCTTTAGTTATATAAGCTTGATGAATCAACTCTTTACCAAGAGATTGATAAAATTTTCCAGCTAACTCATAGGCTAAAGCTTCTTCTTGGAGAAAACCGTTTTCTTTAGATTTGGCAATAGAGTTCTCATAGTAGTCCATTGCCTCAAGCTTTTGACCTAAAACCTGATACCGTTCTGCCTCCACGAGATAAAATCTGTGTAAGTGATTCGTGGGAGCATGAGTAGCCCAGAGTTCCATCTTTTGCTGATTAGCTTCGACTTTTTCCAGAATAGCTTGCTGATCAGACTGTTTAGCAGTATGATAGATTGCCAAGTGGGCTAAAGAATCGTAAAAGTAGAAGAGTGGAACAACAAACAACCCTGTAACACCACCTAAAGATTTTTCTGCGATCGCAGCATTTTCTACAGCTTTAAAATACTCCCCAAATAAGTAAGAGAGCATTAGTTTATTAACAAATAAATGGTTAATTGTGTAAAGGTCATTTACTTGTTGATGAATTGGCAGCATACTTTGCTCGTCGTAAGCTTCTCCAATTAAACAGTCCACATTTTCAAAATTTCCTTTCAAGTTCAAAACTGTTTGCAAATATACTAAGTTCCAAGTTAAAGCTACTTGTTGCTTGATTTTTTTCAGCGAATCACAATAAGCTATCAGTTCTTTTTCGAGAACCCAAAGTTCCTTACCCATCCAAAATGAATGATAGGGATAAATGTAACCACAATAGCCAGCATATTCTAAATCTCCAGTTTCCAGACCACTAGAATACCCTGCCATTGCTGATGTTAATGTCTCCCTAACATGCTCTTTCCAATGCATAACATGGGCGCTAACAACCGTCAGAATCTTAGCCTTAAGTTCTTCAGCATTAAATTGTGACACCAAACTAGAAGCTAATTTCCCAAATTCATAGCCAGAATCAATTTCTCCTTGAACTCCACAAAGAAGTAATCCATAAAGACTATAACCATAGGCAGATACAGCCGTATTCCCATACATTAAGGACAAATTGACCATTTTACAGACAATAATTGGCATCATTGCAGGAGCAGTTTGAAAAGCCGCAGGGAGAACTCCCATTAAGATTCTCATAGCTGCAATCTTATTAAGATCAGTCATTAATGGTAAGTTAATTAAATCTGCGTAGACGTTTAGCGGCTTGTCGTTAGACATCGCTTTCCCTTTTAAAGAAGCAGCGATTTCATCCATCCCCTGCTGAATATCAGTTGATGTCGGTTCATCTGGAAAGCTTATTCCTAACAATTGTAGAATTGATACTGCTATTTTGATCGCTTCCAGTTGTTTGCTTTGAATTATAGAAGCGATAATCTGTACTTCATAGACTTTCACTTTATCTAAAAGGGTTTTGGCATGTTGCTGCACCACCTCAGCCCATTGTTGCATCTGCTCAAAATCACCGCCCAGATAGGCTACCTCTGCGGCTCCTTCATATAAACCTATGGTTAAGGTATATTCAGTTTGCCAAGCGTCTATATTTAAAAGTTCTATCCCATTTGTGAAGTATTTAAGAGCAGCTTCGTAAGCTGTAGAAGCTTTAGCTTTTCGCCCTGCAATTAAATTTAATCGTGCCAATTCAGTTTTTTCAGATTGCTCTATCAGGTTAACAATACCTACATTCAACTGATTGACGATATCAAAAATATTAGCTTCTATTTCCTGCTTAGGTATATTTTTAAGAAGCAATTGCCCAATTTTCAGATGAGTAGATTTCTTCAGTTCTTCTGGAATCAACGAATATGCTGCTTGTTGTACTCTGTCATGCAAGAACTTGTAACCCACCCGTGAAGTGTCGAAGTTTAAATTAACCGCTTCTTCTTGATTAAAAACTAAAGGAATTCGGTAAGCCTCACTTAAAGGCAGAATTAATCCCGCTTGCAAAGCCGAGTGTAAATCATTTGCTGTCAAAGAAGGTGATTTTTCATTGACTATCGATAAAATATCCAGACTAAATCTGTCACCCACACAAGCTGCTAATTTTAAAACATCTTGGGTAAACTTTGGTAGTTTTTCAACTCGGCTGGCAACTAACTCAACTACATTTTTATCAGTAATTCCAATTGCTTGTATATCCTCTATACTCCATTGCCACTTAGCATTAGCAAAGTCAAATATTAACAGCTTTTCTTGATGAAGTGCCTGAATTAATTGTGTTATGAAAAATGGATTTCCACCCGTTTTATTCCAAAGTAATTCAGCTAGTTGAATAATTTTATTATTAAAAATCCTGCTTTCTGCATCATGACTAAACTCTGTTTGTTGTAGAGTTTCAGCAACTAGATTAGTCACATTATCTAAATTTAAAGGTTGCAAAACAAGATTATTAACAACCGTGCCACTATTCTTAATTTCTTCTATTTTTTGGATTAAAGGATGTGCCGGACTAACTTCATTATCTCTATATGCCCCAATAAATAATAAATATTTGCTGTCGGTATCAGTTATGAGCAGTTGGATTAAATTTAAGGTGGCTGAATCTGCCCATTGCAAATCATCTAAAAAGATGACTAAAGGGTGTTCTTTTTGAGTAAAAACTTGGATAAATTCTTTAAAAACATGATTGAAGCGGTTTTGTGATTCTGTTGCCCCAATTTGGGCAACTTCCGGCTGTATACCGATGATTAATTCTACTTCTGGAATTACGTCAGTAATAACTTTTCCATTTGTTCCTAAAGCCGATAATATTTTATTACACCATGCTTCTATTTTTTCATTATTCTCTGTCAGCAAATACTGCATTAGATAAGCAAAAGCTTGAATTAAAGAAGCATAAGGTATATTCCGTTTTAACTGGTCAAATTTACCAGAAATAAAGTACCCTTGTCTGCGAGTAATGGGTTTATTAACTTCGTTGACTAGAACTGATTTGCCAATACCAGAATAACCCGAAACTAGCATCATTTCACTAGTTCCAGATGTAATGCGCTCAAATGCAGCTAACAATTCATTAACTTGTTCTTCACGACCATATAATTTTTGAGGGATTAATAACTGGCTCAAGATATCTAAACGACCTGGAACAAAATTAGTAATTATCCCCTTGGCTTCTAACTGCTTGAGACATAATTCTAAATCTGCTAACAATCCTGTAGCACTTTGATATCTGTCTTCCGCGTTTTTTGCCATTAGTTTCATCACAACTTCAGAGACAGCGGTAGGAATTTGTGAATTTAATGACTGCGGATTTATCGGTTGAACAGCAATATGACTATAAACTATTTCTAGGGGATCTTGACTAAAAAATGGTGTTTGAGCAGTGAGCATTTCATATAAAGTTACACCAAGAGAATAAAAGTCAGTGCGATAATCAAGAATGCGATTCATTCTCCCAGTTTGTTCAGGAGACATATAGGCAAGTGTGCCTTCAACGCAGTTAGGGTTATTAAATTGGGGATTTTCCTTATTCAGGCGGGAGGCTATACCAAAGTCAGTGAGTTTAACAATACCTGTCTGAGAGTTAATGATGATGTTATTGGGTTTGATATCTTTATGAATGATCTGGTTCTTATGTAAATAATCTAAAGCTTTAGTCAGTTGAATAGCAATGTTTAGATGGTTAATTAAGTCAAGTTTTTCTGTTTCTAGCACTTGAGCTAAAGATTGACCACCAAAGTCTTCTAACAACAGTCCTACACGATTTTCAAAGGTTTCTAGACTGATAGCTTTAACTATATTGGGATGGTCTAAAGCTTGCTGAATTTGATACTCATTTTTAATACGAGTAAAGGCTTCGAGGGTAGGATATTCGTTTTTAAGCAGCTTCAGGATAACTCGTTGTTGCGTCTTTGGTGTTTGTGTTTGATAAATAATTGTTTGAATTCCTTCGTGCAGAGTCGAGTTTATTTGGTATCCAGTACGATTTGGCATTGATTTTTCACTATAAAGTTACAAAATTACCATTACCCCCCGTTCTGTCGTGAAAGGGGTTCTATTTTAATTATTCCCAGTCGTAGAAAATTATTAACATTGGGATTCCGTACCCAAGGGTTGTAAATTAAAAAGCGATTATTCCCTTGTAAGGCAAACCAGTGGCTACAACCCAACTGTAACTTTTACGCCAACCGCAGAGAAGGACACTTTTCTAAAAACCCAGATGCTTTGTTATCGGCATCTAGGTTATGAGTATGTGCTGGCGTAGGTCGAATAATGCCACCAAATAGGTCATCCAACCCGTAGGGTGTGAAAAATTGCCATTGGCCTTGGGTATCTAGTCGAACTCCCACAGCAGTAGCAGTGTGCAGCCAATCTGCGATCGCATCCTCTGTACTAGTATAAGGTCTGCTACCAAGACGCCAACGAGCAAAACTAGCTTGATTTTTGACATCAAACTGGTCATGAGGAAATAGTTCTGTGAGAGTCACTTTTGCTGCTAGTTCTTGGGAACGATTCCCCTCTATATCAAAGAACGCAATATCAAAATCTTTAATACCTAACCCACAATTATCGCCAAAAATTGAATGCCAAACGGTGTTTCGGACTGCACCCCCGGCTAACCACCAGTTAGGTAGATTTAGTTGTGCGATCGCTCTTAATACTATATCAATACGTGTATCAGCTAAAATCATCTGTAGACGAGTGTTACTATTCATATCAAATTCCTGGGATTGTCAAGTAGAAGGTGAAAATATTATCATTCACATTTCACTAAGCTTACGGTGTTGATAGTCCTGCGGTGATACTTGGCGGGTCGATGTTTTTTAGGGTAACTGCTGAAGTCATAGCATAAAGAGAACAGGGTTTTACGGAAGGTTAAATTGTGAATTTAGAATTTATAATTTTTATTTATGGAAGATTTATTTGCGCGGCTAGAACGCACACTCAATCCTGAACTGCCTTCCCTAACAGAGTCACAACAACAACTCCTACAAGAACTCAGTATTGATGAAAATCAACCCGGTACGATTGGGCATGACTTTCAAATTCTGATAGATTTCTTACAACCAAATGGAGTGGAAGTTAGTAGTGTTAATAACCTTCTACCGCTAAAAATACTATCAGAAATTAATTCTCGCTTAAGTCACCCAATTGAAACTAAACTCAAACGCCCCGTACAGAAATCATACCCCTACATTAATGGACTATATCTGTTATTACGCAGTTCTGGGTTAGCCCAAATTAGATCCCAAGGTAAGAAGCAAATTTTAGTATTAGACGCAGCCACCTTAGAATCATGGTCAAATCTCAACCCAACAGAACGCTATTTCAACTTATTAGAAGCTTGGTTAATTTGGGGAAATAATGAAATTTTGGGTGAACATCAAGACTCATTCGGTAATTTATTTAGATGCATTCAACTTTGGCCTCGCGTTCCAGATAAAGGTTTAGAATTTCCTAAATATGAAAACCAACACGATATTAGTTATTACCCCGGACTGCATAACGTTGCTCTATTAGAGTTATTTGGATTGTTATCTATCAAACATGGAAAACCACAAGAAGGCAAGGGGTGGCGCATTACTAGTTTACAACGCTTGCCCTTTGGTGATGCTCTGTTGCAATTACTCTTTCCATTGGGTATACGAGGAGAATTACAGGATGAGGTAAATGTGACTTTTGGAAAATTGCAGTCACATTTTCAACCATTTTTTCCAGAATGGGAGCATAATTTACTTATTCCCAAACAAGGCTTCACTGATGGTATTTATATTTTTAAAGTGTCCATTTCTCAGGCTTGGCGACGCATTGCCATACCAGCGAAAAAACCATTAGCCTGGCTAGCAGAGACAATTCTCGATGCTTTCGATTTTGATTACGATCACCTGTACGAGTTTAGTTATAAAGACCATTTTGGTCGCATAATCAAAATCGGTCATCCCTATATGGAAACACCCCCATTTGCAGACCAAGTGCAGATTGGTGATTTGTCTCTGGAACCCGGTGCTAAAATGACCTATCTTTATGATTTTGGTGACAACTGGAAATTTGATGTGCAGTTAGAAGCAATTAATCCACCTGATAACAAAATCAAAAAAGCCAAAATTTTAGAAGTTCACGGAAATGCGCCTCAACAGTATTGGAGTGAGGATGATGAATTGGATGAAGATGAAGAATAAAGGGAATTTATTACATACTTGTTGAGATATTTAGATAAGGTATAGGACAGTGCATCAGAAATTGGCAGAACTAGTCAATCAGTGTAGAAGACCGACTATCGAGTTACTTAGGGAGGTGCTTTTATGTAGGCGAGAATTATCGGAAAATGAAAGTAATTTCATGACATATATGGCTGGATTTTCTCATCATGAATTTGCAGAAAGTTTATTTTCAGATTTTAATTTATCCTTCTTAGAAGGGACTTCGATATTTTTTGATAGAGAAAATAATAAGTTTCACTTCAAAATATTATTAAATGACCAATCTCATTACTGTGGTAAGTTACATATGGGAAGGATAGAGCGTGATTATGCCTCTCCAGGGTTTGGGAGTCGCATGGCTTTCAGGGATAAAGATGGTTTATACATTGATAGCCTTGGAAAGCAGCTACGCGGATGTTCTGGAGAACAGGTGAGAGCGTACATCGCACAAGGAACATCAGGTATAGCTGAAAACGTGGTATCCCATCAAAGAGATTTGCAAGATTATTGCTTAGTTACTCATTTCGTTGGAGCAGCTGAGCCTAATGTGGATATCAATGTGAAAACTGTTTTCAGCAGAGTCACAGCGTGCATTTTTGTAAACACAAGGGAGAACGATTTCTATAATTTGTCGCTTGATCAATTTCAACACCGAGTCGAGCTATACCCGTTACTAAAAAGCGTATATTGGTATGTCATAGATGCCATACAGCCTGAAAGAGTTACAGATTTTCTACACAAAATTAAAGCCGATTTCAAACTCATGCAATATACAGGTACAAAGCATGACTATCTTCAAGAAGTACTACCTGAGATTGAGACAATGATATTAGAAATTCTTTCCCGTAGTCGGGTTGAGTAGAATCGCAATCTTCCGTAAGTTGGCGTAGATATAGCGAAATATTTACGCCAAACTATACCAAAGGAGATAATAATAAATTTTTACTGGTAAACTACTTTAATGAACATATTAAATTATTTAAAACAGTAATAGGGAACCCAAATTATAAGTTCAACTTGTGTATCATATATATTTCTACTTGTCTGCAAATCATTAATAAAGCTAACACACTATTAATATTTCACATGAAAACTTACTGGACATTTCCAATCAAGTAATTTAAGTGAAATTGGATAAGTAAGACGATTTTGGTTCATTTTCAACACTTTTAACAGTTATTTCTAGACAAGCTTGATGAAAAACGATACACCGCACGAATTGAACCCAGACCAAGAAATTGGGCGCTTGATTGATGAGGTAATGTCTTCATCTCTGACTGATGAACAGTACCGCAAAAAGATGCAGCGACGCAAAGAAGTCCAAGATAAGCGCATCGCAGAAGCTGTACCAGAAAAAGGGTTAATTATTGTAAATACTGGTAACGGTAAGGGTAAAACCACTGCGGCTTTAGGGATGGTGTTACGATCGCTAGGTCACGGGTATAAAGTAGCGATCATCCAATTCATCAAAGGTAGCTGGGAACCTTCCGAAAAAAGGGTTTTCAGCTATTGGGAAGACCAGATAGAATTTCACGCAATGGGCGAAGGCTTTACCTGGGAAACTCAAGACCGCGATCGCGACCTCGACAAAGCTAGCGCCGCGTGGGAAAAATCATTAGAATACATCCGCAACCCAGATTTTCATCTGGTATTGTTAGACGAAATCAATATCGCCCTCAAAATGGCTTACTTACCAGTAGAAGACGTTTTAGCAGGTTTGGCGCAAAAACCAGCTAACAAACACGTTATTCTCACAGGTAGAGGCGCACCAGCTGCTTTAATTGAGCGTGCTGACCTCGTAACCGAAATGACCCTAGTTAAGCACCCTTTCCGCGATCAAGGCGTGAAGGCGCAACCAGGAATTGAGTATTAAAGAATTCAGAATTCTAAAATGATTTCTATTTCAGGGGTAATGGAGGTGATTTTGTGCTGTCAAAAATTGCTATTTAAAACAGCATTTTGCGATCGCCTCTACATGCTCTACATTCCCCGGATGACGTTGCAGTGCAAGCGGGAGTTCGTCGTCCGATGATGATTGGGTTTGAGTCTGATGAAATTCGGCGGATGGTGACAATGGATAACCTCACCGCAGTAGAGTGATGGCAATTTATGAGCAGAGCAGTATCTAAACTAACCTGTTCGACATAAAAGCAGAACTTACGCAAACAATAGCCAAAAAGAGTGATTTTCTTCTTAGGGGAAATTCATGAATTCCCGCTACAGCGTGTACTTTTGCGTAAGTCCTAAAAAGTTGTATATTTAATCGTGTAGACCGTTCACAGTTAATAGTCATTCTGAAATTATTTAAATTTTTAGTTGTAGAAATAAAAAGACGAACTCATGGCAAATTCAGTTTTCAATTTATCTAACCTCAACGGCACTAACGGCTTTGCCATCAACGGTATCAATGCATATGAGCTTTCAGGTAGTTCTGTAAGCAGTGTGGGAGACAGATCAGGCAACTCTGTAAGCAGTGCGGGAGACATCAACGGTGACGGCATCGCTGACCTGATTATCGGGGCAGATAATGCCTCACCCAACGGTGACGACTCAGGGCAGAGCTACGTGGTGTTTGGCAGCAAGTCCGGTTTTGGTGTCCAAGTCAACCTATCTACGCTCAACGGTACTAATGGCTTTGTCATCAACGGCATCAAAGCAAATGACCGTTCAGGCTTCTCTGTCAGTAGTGCGGGAGACATCAACGGTGACGGCATTGACGACCTGATTATCGGGACAGATATTGAGGGCTCCCCCAGCGAGCTTTCAGAGCAGGGCTACGTGGTGTTTGGCAGTAAGTCCGGTTTTGGTTCCCAATTCAACCTCTCCACCCTCAACGGCACTAACGGTTTTGCCATCAACAGCATCAAAGCAGGCGACTTCTCAAGAAACTCTGTCAGCAGTGCAGGAGACATCAACGGCGACGGCATCGCTGACCTGATTATCGGGGCACATATTGAGGGCTCCTTCGGCGAGCTTTCAGAGCAGGGCTACGTGGTGTTTGGCAGTAAGTCCGGTTTTGGTGCCCAATTCAACCTCTCCACCCTCAACGGCACTAACGGCTTTGCCATCAACACCATCAAAAGTTATGAGGACTCAGGTGTCTCTGTGAGCAGTGCGGGAGACATCAACGGCGACGGCATCGCTGACCTGATTATCAGGTCAGATATTGTGGGCCCCAACGGCGAGCCTTCACAGCAGGGCTACGTGGTGTTTGGCAGCAAGTCCGGTTTTGATGCCCAATTCAACCTCTCCACCCTCAACGGCACTAACGGCTTTGCCATCAACACC
>NZ_JABXKM010000134.1 GCF_017115025.1 Nostoc sp. NOS(2021)
CCCAATGCCCAATGCCCAATGCCCAATCTTAAAATACCTGCTCAAAAGCCTCAATCAAGCTGTTAACTTCCTCAAGGGTGTTGTAATGCACCATACTCACCCGCACTATTCCACCTTGCGACGCTAACCCCAGGTATTCAATCAGCCGTTTAGCATAAAAGTCTCCGTAGCGAATCCCAATATAATATTGGTCAATTTTTGCCGGAATGGTCGAGCTATTCATTCCATCTACCACAAAAGATATAGTTGGCACACGGGATTGACGGTCAGCCTTTGATTGACCAATCACTCGCACATTAGACTTGCTGTTGAGGTAATTTAGGAGGCGATCGCTAATGTTTTCTTCATGTATGCTAATTAAATCAAACGCCTGCGCCATTTGATTTCTCAAGTCAGGTGCAGTTTGATTGCCGTAGTGCAGTTGTGCTAATTCACTTAGATAATCACATAAACCTAACATTCCATAACTTAATTCAAAATTGACATTACCTAACTGAAATTTATAAGGTATATCTGTCTGATCAATAAAATAATGGTTCAGACCAGGCAATCTTAATAAATGTTCTTCTTTGCCATAAAGTAAGGCATGATGCGTGCCATAGACTTTATAACAACTCAAAGTATAGAAATCAACATCCAAATCTTGCACATCAACTAATCTATGAGGTGCATAAGCTACACCATCTACACAAATCATAGCGCCGCGATCGTGTACAAATGCAGCAATTTCTTTGATCGGGTTGATGGTTCCCAGAACATTAGAAGCATGAGTCAAAGCTACCAGTTTTGTACGTTGACTCATCAATAGTTCTAAATCTGCTAAATGAAGTTCCAAGGTATCTGGGCGAATTTGCCACACTTTAACCATCATTCCTTGTTTTTCAAGAGCCACCCAAGCACCAATATTGGCCTCATGGTCACAATTAGTAACAATAACCTCATCACCAGGTACGAAGGTTTGACCCAGACAAATTGAGAGAACTTTCAACATCATTGTAGTAGATGGGCCCATGACCACTTCTTTAGAAGAATTGGCGTTAATGAAAGTAGCCATTCCCCTAGTTGCTAGAGCCAATCGTTCTCCTGCAAGCTGAGAAACCGCATAAGAAGCTCCCAACTGGACATCAGAACTCAGGAGAAATTCGCTAATTCTATCTACTACTTTTTTCAGGGTTTGTGAACCGCCGGCATTATCAAAAAAAGTCCATTCACCAGCTAGAGTGGGAAAATATTCGCGAACTTTATTAAGATTTAGGAGCATAGTATAAGTTTTCTAGAGAATGTTCTTTACCCTAGCCTACCTTTTAGCAAGTCGCCCAGAGAGCATCTACATCCTCTTTTAGTGTTTACAGCTTGTTGTGCCAGCCTTCTTACTTTGCAAGAATCCCTCTAAAGGCGGTATACGTGGCGACCCAAAGAGTATCTTACTGACATATCTAACTTCCAGCCAGGGTTAATGTCTTGATTCTTCACAATTCTCGCCAATTTTATTTGATAAGTTTAAGGGAGAGTCAAAGCAACTATTGTTTTGATTCTTAATTCCTTGATTGAAAACAAAGGAACGACCTATGAACACTACGGTTAAATACGACATTGAGGTTATCAAGGAAGAAGCACTTCAACTTGTTAAAAAGAGACTTGTTAACCGTCAGCAGCCAATTTATACCCTCTGTAAATATATTCCTCATCGTGACTGGGTTAATTTTGAACTGGAGTTAGAAAAAAACGAATTTCTACTCAGAGATAGAATTATCGACCTACTGAATCACGAATCTTGGGAAGACGATTCAGGCTGCATCTAGAAGCTGAACCCCATTAGCAGCATCCCAATAAAATCAAAATTAAAAATTAATTTTTTAGGACTAAAAACCCTCGAATTAAGTCGGGGGTTATAAACAAGAGATTATTAAAGTAAGCAATAAATCTTCATGAATGGGTTAGGTGGTTGAGAAGAGGAGAGAACCACCGCTAGCGTAGCAATATTTCTCAGTTAAAGGGGAGAGGGGAAGGTGGGGCCCCCTCTGGAGATAAGCTACGGTGTACACACAAGTCCTAAAAACCTAGTGTTATGCCGTCGGCTAACGCACCATCCCAGATTTTCGGTGCGTTCGGACTAATGTCCATAACGCACCCTACCAGATTCAAGCCAATGTGGATGAGGTTTTCCGACTTATGTGTACACGGTAGCCTAACCTCAGAGAGAACCTTGCTTCTTTGCTGTGGCTTTTAGGAAATTCCCTGTTTTATCTTTCTAGCTGTGTCAGGTAATACCTTATGGGCGGGCTACAGCCTCGCATTTTATGAGAATTGATTACTGGAAGAAAGAAAAAGTAAATTATACTAAACTACTTTCAGTGACTTGGTATTAGGCAGACAACTCTTGTAGCCCTATCCATTCAGTGATAGGTTGCCAATTAAGGTAATCTCTTGAGATAACAGATCATCTATCTCTAATTTGACAATAGAATGAGTTTGGCGACTCTAAAATTCTATCTACTTCCTGATTTAGTTACTAACTTGCATTGTGTCCCCTATATTAGGTGTTGTAATATTTACAGGGCGGATTTATAAATATCGTTGATTTATTCTCGATTGCAGCAGAATAATTCCTGATTTTCAACAGTTTACTCCCTTTAGCTTTCGCTAGCTTCTGCTAGTTCATTCTGATATCAAAAAGATCATTAGAATTGACAAATTAACCATGCGATTCAACGATCAACGGATTAACTTACCTAGCTTAAATAATGTTATTAATCGTTCTCCATTAACGATTAGCCCTGATAGTTTTGTAGTCGAAGCTATTGTCTTGATGAGTCAGGAAAGATGTAGTAATTATGCACTTACTAGTTTAAATCCGTCATTAGATTTAAGCTCCAGAAGTCAACCATCAACTGGTTGTGTCTTAGTTCTGGAGGCAGCATATTTATTAGGTATTTTTACTGATGAAGATGTACTTAGGCTTATAGCTTCTGGAATGGACTTATCCACGGTGACAATGGCTGAAGTGATGACGCAGCCAGTCGTTACCCTTAGACAATCAGATTCTCAGGATATTTTCATCGCCTTATCGTTATTGCGTCAGCATCAGACTCACTATCTGCCCGTTTTGGACGACCGCGGGCAATTGCTAGGAATCATCACTGAGACTAGCTTGCTACAAGCCTTTGACTTGATCAAAATGGTTGGGGTCGTTGAAGGCTTACAGCAATATTTACAAAAACCCACCGATGAATTCAAGCGGGTTAATCAGCCAATTGAGATAGATCAAGTCCGCTGCCAAACTCAAAATAACTTAAAACTATGGGTTGAGGCACAATCGGCTGAAATCATGCAAGTTAATCAGGAACTTCAGCAAGCCCTCGAAGAACTCCAGGTAGTGGAAGAAGAACTGCGTCAACAAAACGAAGAGTTGGCCGTTGCCCGTGAGCTAGTAGAATTGGAGCGCCAGCGTTACCAGGATTTGTTTGAGTTCGCTCCAGATGCTTACTTGGTAACTGATGTAGCAGGTATTATCCAAGAGGCTAACAAAGCAGCAGCAACCTTGCTGGCTGTAGAGCAAAAATATTTGGTAAACAAACCATTAAATTTATTTATTGCTCAGGAAGACCGCCAGACTTTTACCACCCGACGGAATAATTCGCAGCAGGTACAGGAGTGGGAAATTTACCTAAAACCACGGGGAGGTACAGCTTTTCCGGTTAGCATCAGAGCCGCTGCCATGTACGATTCAGAGGGGAAGGAAGTTGGCTGGCGCTGGTTACTCTGCAATATTAGCGAACGCCAACAGGCAAAGGAATCACTGCACCAAGCTTACGATGAGTTAGAAAAACGAGTGGCGGAACGGACAGCAGAACTTGTTATGTCTAACGTCCTGTTGCAACAAGAAATTACCGAACGCCAACGCGCAGAAGTTGCATTACGGCAGAGCGAAAACCTCTATCGCCAACTCGTGGAAAGTCAAACTGACATAATTATCCGCATTGATTTGCAGTTTCAGATTACCTTTGCCAATATGGCTGCTTGTCAAACTTTCGGCTGGAAACAAGATGAGTTTCGTAGTCAGTCATTTTTCCAGTTTCTTCATCCAGATGATTTGCCTGAAGTGATGGAAGATATGACAACTTTAGGATCTTCATTTGATGCCTTGACTAATCGTGAGCGACGTGCATTCACCGTCAATGGTATCCGCTGGTTTCAATGGAGTGCGATCGCAATTCGTGATTACAAAGGAGAGGTTATTGAAATACAAGGGGTAGGCAGAGATATTACCGAACAGCAAGCCGCGCTACACGAACGCCAACTTGCAGAAGTTGCACTGCGCCAAAGCGAGGAGAAATTTCGCAATTTTGCGGAAAACACCCACGCCATCATCACTATTGCTAGCCCAGATTCATTCCATCCCTTGTACATTAGTCCTGCTTATGAGACTATTTGGGGCCGCTCTTGCCAAAGTCTTTACGACCAGCCAGACTCTTGGCTAGACGCAATTCATCCAGACGATCGCGATCGCGCCACCCAATCAATCGAGCAACTACTTAATACTAAATCTAGTTCAGTAGAATATCGGATTTTGCGACCTGATGGATCGATGCACTGGATTTGGAATCGGGGCTTTGCTGTCTATGATGAGCAAGGAAAAGTTGACTACTATGGTTGCATTGCCGAAGATATCACCGAGCGCAAACTGGCAGAAGAGTCACTGCGCCAAAGCGAGGAGAAATTTCGCAATTTTGCGGAAAACACCCACGCAATGATCTGGATTGGTAGCGCAGATTCATTTGAACCCTTGTACATTAGTCCTTCTTATGAGAAGATTTGGGGTCGATCTTCTCAGGGTCTGTTTGAGCAGCCAAAATCTTGGGTAGACACGGTTCATCCAGATGATCGCGATCGCGCCACCCAATCAATCGAGCAACTGCTTAGTGGTAGTCAATCTATTTCAGCAGAATATCGGATTTTGCGACCTGATGGATCGGTGCGCTGGATTTGGAATCGGGGCTTTGCTGTCTATGATCACCAAGGAAAAGTTAACTACTATGGTGGCATTGCCGAAGATATCACCGAGCGCAAACTGTCCGAAGAGTCACTCAAAGAAAGTGAAGCGCGATTGAGTTTAGCTCTGGAAGCTGGCCAAATGGGTATATGGGATCGGAACCTGATTGCTAATACTAGTATTTGGTCTCCCAATATGGGGCCACTTTATGGTCTGCCGAGCAACACCTTGTGTCCTACCGTTGAAGACTATCTCAATTTAGTCCATCCAGAAGACCGCGAATCTGTGGCTGCGAGTATACCTCGCATGATTGAGGAAGGAAGGGCAACTACAGATTATCGAGTTGTCTGGCCCGACGGCAGCCTACACTGGTTAAACTGCAAAGCTCAGGTCTACTATAACGAAATCGGTCAGATGATCAGGATGATCGGCACAAATAGAGATGTCACTGAGCGCAAGCTAGCGGAACAAAAAATCTCCGAACAAGCTGCTCTACTTGATATCGCCACCGATGCCATATTAGTTCGAGATTTCCAGTCTCAAATCTTATTCTGGAATAAAGGTGCAGAGCGGATGTACGGTTGGCTTTCTACAGAGGTTATAGGAAAATACCTCCAGGAGATTTTGTACCTAGCAGGAACTCAGCAGCAACTAGAAGTAGCGCTAAAAAGCGTAATTGAGAGTGGCTCGTGGCAAGGTGAGTTATGTAAAGTTACGAAATCCGGTCAGAAAATTGTTGTGGAAAGCCGCTGGACATTGATGCGTGATCCTGCAGGAGAACCCAAATCTATCCTTACTGTTGACACTGACATCACCGAAAAGAAACAACTACAAGAGCAGTTTTACCGCACCCAGCGATTAGAAAGTCTTGGTACCCTTGCAGGTGGTATTGCCCACGATTTAAATAATATATTGACACCAATTTTGGCCGCGGCTCAATTGGTACAGGGAGAATTTTTACAAGACGAGGAGCGTTCTGGGCAACTACTGGCACTTGTAGAAACCAACGCCAAACGCGGAGCAGCTTTAGTGAAGCAAGTCTTGTCCTTTGCGCGAGGATTTAAAGGAGAGCGGACAATTATCCAAATCAAGTACCTGATTTCAGAAATTATCCAAATTGCTAAACAGACATTTCCCAAATCTATTGAATTTTACACGGTTGTCCCAGAAGACATTTGGGCGATCACTGGGGACACCACACAACTGCATCAAGTGCTGATGAATCTAGTAGTAAATGCCCGCGATGCTTTACCAGATGGCGGCAATATCAAAATTTCTGCGGAAAATAAGTTGATTGATGAAACTTATACCAGAATGAATATTGATGCCAAAGTTGGGCATTCTATTGTGATTACCGTTGCGGATAACGGAATTGGCATACCGCCAGAAATATTAGATAGAATTTTTGAGCCATTTTTCACTACAAAAGCAGTCAACAAAGGTACGGGACTCGGACTTTCAACAGTGCTGGGCATCATTAGAAGCCACGACGGTTTTATCAAAGTGTCTAGCAATGTTGGTAAAGGCAGCAAATTTGACCTATTCTTACCAGCTGTGGAAGCAACCCAACTGTTTAGGATAGAAGACCTGGATATGCTCCCAGGACAGGGAGAATTGATTTTAGTTGTAGATGATGAAGCCCAAATTCGGGAAATTGCCACAATCATCCTAGAAAACCATAACTATAAGATACTCGCTGCCAGTAATGGTATAGAGGCGATCGCACTCTATGCCCAATACAAGCATCAAATCAATGCCGTATTGATGGATATAATGATGCCGGAGATGGATGGAATCACTGCTATTCGCACCTTGCAAAAAATGAACACGCAGGTTCAAATTATTGCCTGTAGCGGACTGAACTCAATGGAAGTCTTTGCTCAAGCTGCTCATGCTAATGTGCAAGCAGTTTTATCAAAACCCTACACGGCCAGAGAATTATTGAAAAGTTTACACCAATTATTCAGAGGCTAGAACACCAATTCAGTAAGGAAAGGAAGAACCTCTCCCCCAACCCCTCTCCGAAACGGAGAGGGGAGTTTGACTCCCCCTTCCCAACAAGGGAAGGGGGCTGGGGGGTTAGGTTTTTGATTACTGAATCGATGCTCTAGTACCGCAAGGCGGAATTAAAATAATTCATATGTTATTCTTTGCTCCCCTGCTCTCCCACTCCCCACTCCCTCATCCCATAGACTTGCAGCGTTTCATCCCAGAGCTAGACGCAAAGGTTTTTATAGTAATTTACCATTGCGGGGGAAATGTACCTCACAGAACTGGAGACCGGAAAGAAAAATGAGGTCGTGACCTAGCTAAAGTTCTGGAATTGCTCATCATGTATGAACTAGTTCAAGCTGTCTTCAACGGTGATGAAAAAACTGATCTGCGTCAGTTGATTTATGCGTTGAGTGCTTCAGGTAAGCGTTACTTCTTAAGAAATGAGATTTTGCAAGCTTTTGGCGACTACTGTCATCAATCCCAAAAGCCAGCCTATTTTTACTACTCTTCTTCTGTTGGCAAACTGATTCAGTATACCCACGAAATAATTCTTGAAGAGGAAAGTACTTGGTTCGTGGTTCGACCGAAGATTGCTAATCAAGAAGCTTGGCAACTGACAGCCGACTTTAGCAAGTTCGAGCAGATGACGCCCCAAGCGCTGCTAGATGTGAGAGATCGCCTAGTCAACCGCTACCAAAACCACATCCTCGAAATCGACCTCCACCCCTTTTATGAGAGTTCCCTAAGAATCGACGACCCCAGAAATATCGGTCAAGGTTTAGCCTTCCTCAACCGTTACCTGTGCAGTCAATTGTTGACTGACCCCGAATATTGGTTAGAAAAGTTATTTCAAGCATTACATGGGTTGCAACACGATGGTATTCGCCTGTTGTTTAGCGATCGCATTGACTCCGGTATTCAGTTAGCTAAACAAATTAAGTCAGCGCTCAAATTCCTGAGTGAGCTTGAGCCTGATGAACCATATGAAAAATTTAGCTTTGACTTCCAAGAACTAGGCTTTGAGCCGGGTTGGGGTAACACTGCGGCGCGAGTCTCCGAAACCCTAGAACTCCTCGACCGACTCATTTACTCCCCAGAACCTGGCATCTTAGAAACATTTGTAGACCGCGTTCCTGCTGTCTTTCGCGTCGTCCTCATTTCCATCCACGGCTGGGTGGGACAGGAAGATGTTTTGGGAAGAAATGAAACACTCGGTCAAGTTATCTACGTCCTCGAACAAGCTCGCAGTTTAGAAAACGAACTGCGTGAACATATCAAACTCGCTGGCCTCGACCTGCTGGGCATTAAACCCCATGTAATTATTCTCACCCGACTAATCCCTAACAATGAAGGGACATTTTCCAACCTGCCCTTAGAAAAAGTTCAAGATACTGAAAATGCTTGGATATTGCGGGTTCCTTTTGGTGAATTTAATTCCGAAGTTACTAACAATTGGATTTCTAAATTTGAGATTTGGCCTTATTTAGAACAATTTGCTCTCGATGCAGAAAAAGAATTACTAGTTCAATTCCAAGGCAAACCTAATCTGATCGTCGGCAACTATAGCGACGGGAATTTAGTAGCCTTTATCCTATCTCGCCGGTTGAAAGTTACCCAGTGCAACATTGCCCATTCTTTGGAAAAACCTAAATATCTATTTAGCAATTTATATTGGCAAGATTTAGAAGATCAATATCATTTCTCGGTACAATTCACCGCCGATTTGATTAGCATGAATGCAGCCGACTTCATCATCACATCGTCCTATCAAGAAATTGTCGGCACACCCGACACCATAGGTCAATACGAGTCGTATAAGTGCTTTACGATGCCGCAGTTGTATCATGTGGTTGATGGCATTGATTTGTTTAGTCCTAAATTTAACTTAGTGCCGCCGGGAGTAAATGAGAATATTTTCTTTCCCTATAACCAAAAAGAAGACCGAGATTCTAACCTTCGCACACAAGTCCACGACCTACTCTTTAGCCGCAAAGACCCCCAAATCTTTGGTCACTTAGATCACCCTAATAAGCGGCCAATCTTTGTTGTTGATACCATCACTTCAATCAACAATCTCACTGGTTTAGCTGAATGCTTTGGTAAAAGTCAGGCGTTGCAAGAGCGTTGTAACCTAATCCTTTTAAGTAGTAAACGGCATCCAGATGAAGCGATAAACCGAGAAGAAGCAGAAGAAATTCAAAAACTCTACGACATTATTGATCAATATCATCTCAATGGCAAGATTCGCTGGGTGGGGATGCGTATCCCTAGCAATGAACTCGGCGAAGCCTACCGAGTAGTTGCAGATTCTCAGGGAATTTATGTCCATTTTGCCCGCTTTGAATCCTTCGCACGGAGTATTTTGGAAGCCATGATTTCCGGCTTGCCTACTTTCGCTACTCAATTTGGCGGTTCTTTAGAAATTATCGAGAACAAAGAAAACGAGTTTAATGTTAATCCTACAGACTTAGAAGGAACAGCAAAGAAAATTTTAGACTTCTTTGACCAATGCGATACTCATGCTGAATACTGGTACGATGTATCAGAATGGATGAGTCAGCGAATTCATCACAAATATAATTGGCATTTACATAGCAATCGATTACTACTGCTTGCTAAAATGTTTAGTTTTTGGAACTTTGTTGCTCCCGAAAATAACGAAGCCAGAGATCGGTATATGGAAGCCTTATTTCATCTCATTTATAAACCCAGAGCCGAAAAGATTTTGGAAAAGCATATGGGGGGGTGAGGGACAAGGCGACAAGGAGACAAGGAGAATTAGATACTCGTTCATCCACCTCAAAGACTCGTTTATCTAGCTCAAAATTCCCAATGCCCAATGCCCAATGCCCAATGCCCATTCCCCAATGCCCATTCCCCAATGCCCATTCCCCAATCCTACTTTATGCACACAAAAGGTCGTTCTCGCCATTTTATCTACACAGACTGGATATTAATTGAAAACCAGTTTGACCCTGAGCAATTGCAATCGAAAGAAACCGTTTTTACAATCGGCAATGGATACCTGGGAACAAGGGGCAGTTTTGAGGAAGGTTATCCTCATGGATCGCCAGCTACTTTTATCCACGGTGTCTACGATGATGTGCCGGTGGTGTACACGGAACTGGTAAATTGCCCTGACTGGCTAACCTTGGTAGTGATTGTGAATGGCGATCGGTTCCGTCTCGATCAAGGTGAGATATTGCGCTACGATCGCCAGCTTGATTTACGCTACGGACTTATCAGCCGTTCCTTGCGTTGGCGCTCTCCCAGTGGAAACACTATAGACATCAGCTTTGAACGCTTTGCTAGTCTTGCAGATCCGCACGTGTTGGCGCTACGCTGCCATTTAACGCCAGTAGATTTTGATGGGTTAATCGAAGTTCAAGCTAGTATCAACGGCTATCCAGAAAATCAGGGTTTCAATCACTGGGAAGGACTAGATCAGGGCAAGACTGACCAAGGAATCTGGTTGCAACGCCGCACCCGCAACTCCCGCATTGAACTCGGTATGGCAGCTAAGGTGAGAATATTAGGCACTGAAGCATCTTTGCAAGTAAGTACCGCACCTGGTTATCCTACCTTGAGTACGACCTTCTTGGCTAAAGCGCAACAGACTGTAACAGTAGAAAAACTCGTGACGGTTTTTACCTCGCGGGAGATTGAAACACCAGTACCAGCAGCTCAAGAAAAACTCGCGCACCTGCCAGACTACGCAACATTACTAAAAGCCAATGAGCAGGCATGGCATGAGGTTTGGCAGCAAAGTGACATCCTCATTGAGGGGGATAGCACAGCTACTTTTGCTGTTCGCTACAATCTGTTTCAGCTGCTGATTGCTGCTCCACGGCATGATGACAGGGTGAGCATTCCTGCTAAAACCCTTTCCGGGTTTGGCTATCGCGGTCATATCTTTTGGGATACAGAAATTTTTATGCAGCCCCTGTTTCTGTTTACCCAACCAGCGATCGCCCGCAACTTACTCAGTTACCGTTGGCACACTTTGAATGGAGCAAGACGCAAAGCAGCCCATTACGGGTATAGAGGGGCAATGTTTGCCTGGGAAAGTGCTGATACCGGAGATGAAGTGACACCACGTTGGGCTATCGGCAGTGATTTTTATGGTGAAGACGTGCGGATTTGGTGCCGTGATCGCGAAATTCATATTAATGCAGATATCCCCTACGCCATTTGGAACTACTGGCAAGCCACTGGCGACGATGACTGGATGCAAAAGCGCGGTGCAGAGGTGATCTTGGATGCCGCCATCTTTTGGGGTAGCCGGGTCGAATTCAATCCTGAGCGCCAACAGTATGAAATTCGGGGAGTGATCGGAGCGGATGAATACCATGAATTCGTCCACAACAACGTCTTTACAAACCGCATGGCGCAATGGCATCTAGAGAAAGCGATCGCAGTCTATGATTGGTTGGCTGACAATTTCCCTGAACAAGCGACCGAACTAGAACAGAAACTAAAACTCACCTCAGAGGAGCGATCGCACTGGCAAGATATTATCGCCAAAATATTGGTTCTCTATGACCCATCAACAGAACTAATCGAGCAGATCGAGGGATTTTTCCAATTGGAAGATATTAACTTAGCAGACTATGAACCACGCGATCGCTCCATGCAACCGATCTTGGGTGTTGATCAAATCAACAAATATCAAGTAATCAAGCAGCCAGATGTATTAATGCTCTTATATTTAATGCGAGAATCAGCAGATTTTCCCTACAACGAAAAAGCATTGCAGACAAACTGGGACTACTACGCACCCCGCACCGATATTACCTATGGTTCGTCCCTTGGCCCAGCAGTTCACGCCATCTTAGCTTCAGATTTGGGGAAATCAACCGAAGCTTACGAACTGTTTATGCGGGCGTTAATGGTGGATCTTGAAGAGAACCGAGGTAACACCAGTGATGGAATTCACGGTGCTAGTGCTGGTGGAATTTGGCAAGCTGTAATTTTTGGGTTCGGCGGCATCCAACTAACCGAAAATGGCCCTGTAGCCAACCCCCACCTCCCACCGGGCTGGACACGCCTGAAGTTTAAACTGCACTGGCGCGGGAAATGGCACGACTTCGATCTGCATCGGGAACAAGTCGCCCAAGATATAACTCGTCAACTAGAATTTCTCCAACTTTCCCTCTCCCCAAATCCCCACTCCCTTGAGGCCCCAAATACCCCTACTCTCCCTGCTCCCTCTGCCTACCCTGCTCCCTCATCCACCCCACTCCCCAATGCCCTAACATCCAACATCCAAGGATTCATCTTTGACCTAGATGGTGTGCTAACAGATACAGCAGAACTTCACTATTTAGCTTGGAAAAAGCTAGCGGATGAAGAGGGTATACCGTTTAATCGGGAGGCTAACGACGCGCTGCGGGGTGTATCCCGTCGTGCTTCCCTGATGCTGATTCTTGGGGATAGACCGTATTCGGAAGCACAAATCCAGGAGATGATGGAGCGGAAGAATCGCTATTATGTAGAATTGCTCCAAAACATGACAGCCAAGGATTTGTTACCAGGTGCGATCGCCCTCTTGGATGAACTGCGGCAAGCTGGGATTAAGATCGGTATTGGTTCAGCTAGCAAAAATGCCCAGACAGTGATCGAGCGATTGGGCATTGCTGACAAGGTAGATGCGATCGCTGACGGTTATAGTGTACAGCAACCTAAGCCAGCACCCGACCTATTTCTGTACGCAGCCAAGCAGCTAGGAATCGAACCAGGGCAATCTGTGGTTGTAGAAGATGCCGCAGCAGGTGTTGACGCGGCTCTAGCTGCTGGTATGTGGGCAGTAGGACTCGGCCCGGCTGAACGAGTTGGAGCCGCTCATATTGTTTTGCCCAGCCTAGAAGGCATCAAATGGGCAGATTTAAAAGCCAAATTAAGCAATATTGCCAGACAAAAACAGTGAAGTACCCACCACTGATGCTACACATACAGTGGGGGGCTTCCTGTCTCACAGCACAATTGGGTTTAAAACGAGACAGACTAAGCTTTTAAGTCAGTTTTAACTTAGGAAGACTGTACATTAATCAATCACTTTTATTTATTGAATTTAAAAAAAAAAGTAGTTGCTTCTATGTTGGAAGGTCTTTAAAGTAGAGTTAGCCGGTCAACAATAAGTTGATAGCTTAGGGAAACGAATTCAAAGACTTTGTATCTTTAAATATGAGTTTAAAATATTACGCCTGTGGTCATCTCTAACAAATCAGAATACGCACTTCTAGCCCTGTTAGAGTTGGCAACCTGCTACCCTAACGGTGAAGCCCTGCAAATTCGAGAGATAGCGGCATTGCAAGACATACCGAACCGCTATTTGGAACAACTCCTGGCAACATTAAGACGTGGAGGTTTAATTAAGAGTATACGCGGAGCCAAAGGTGGCTATGTTTTGGCACGAGACCCTGGTAAAATTACAGTGTTTGATGCTTTTAGCTGCATGGAAGGGTCAGATATTGTTGTCTCTACTTGTGAGCCGACTCCCAACACGGTAGAAGGTGAGCTAATTCAGGAAGTCTGGCAGGAAGCACGTCAGGCTGCTAACTCCGTATTGGAAAAATATACACTCCAAGACCTTTGTGAACGAAGAGCAATCCGACAGCAGAAGGAACTAATGTATTACATTTAGGTAAGGATGAAGTAAGAGTATTTTCATCCTTAATATAAAAGTAATAACGAGATAAGCTGTGACGCTATTATATGCCTGAAGTCAATTCTCAACAGCCCATAAATAGTGCCGCTACTCTTGTGGAGAGTTATGCAGCAGGAAAACGGGACTTTAGTAAAGCAGAACTGGGTAATGCTGATTTGCAAGGCATTAACTTGAAAGGATCTGACCTCAGTTATGCTGACTTGAGTGAAGCTAACCTGAATGGCGCTAATTTAAGGGGAACTGATTTGAGCTTTGCCGATCTCAGTCAAGCTAATCTGAGAGATACCGATCTTAGGGGAGCATTATTGATGTCAGCGAATCTGTGCCAAGCTGACCTCAAAGGAGCGAACCTGGAAAAAGCAGACTACGATCGCAGCACCCATTTTCCCCAAGATATCGATCCAGTGAAAGCGGGTATGCAGATTAAATTTGAAGATTGATTAATTTAAGTTAAATGATCTACTTGCCTCAAGATAGAAGATATTTCTCCTAAAAGAGTTGTATTTTGGTAAACAAGCGTATCTATGAGGTTGACAATGGAGGCGAAAAATGAAACCCTCAACCGACGCGCACCGCTAATTACTGCTGGAATTTTTCTAGGTGTGGGTCTTGGAGGATTTCTTGATGGAATTTTACTGCATCAGCTCCTCCAGTGGCATCATATGGTCAGTAGCATTCGACCTCTGACAAACACGGCGAACATAGATTTGAACATGGTATGGGATGGGTTATTTCATGCCTTGGATTGGGTATTCACCGTAGTCGGACTTGTGTTGCTATGGCGTGCAGGAGGGCGTGATGATGTTCCTTGGTCATCACAGACTTTTATTGGGTCAATAGTGATTGGGACTGGGTTGTTTGACTTCGTTGAAGGTTTAATTGACCATCAAATTCTCGGTATCCATCATGTGAAACCAGGCCCAAATCAGTTAGCTTGGGATCTAGGATTTCTTGCATTGGGTGCGCTACTTGTTCTTATCGGCTGGATAATGATCAAAAAACAGTCAACAGTCAATAGTCAATAATTATGGGGCATGGGGCATGGGGCATTGAGCATTGGTTATTAATTCTGCTCCCCCTGCCTCCCCTGCTCGCTCATCTCCCCCATTCTCCCCTATGACAGATACTTTTGAAAAAACTAGCTGGAGTTGGCAGCTTTCTCAATTTCAACAACAAGCGGGAGAATGGTGGGAATACCAGTTTTACCGCTTTGAACATTCTTTGCCCGAATTGCCTACTGGATGGTCGATTAGCCCTTGGCTTGGTGAGTTGCTGAAATTCCTGTTTTGGCTGGTACTAGGACTATTTTTAGCTTGGATGGGTTGGCGATTATGGCGAGAATTCAGTCCTTATGTATATTCTTGGCTGAATAGAACTGGCAATCTCACTGATTTTCGCCTAAAAAATCGCTCTAGTGAGTCATCCATAGCCCTTTTGTTGGAGCGATCGCAAGAATTTTACCGTCAAGGTAACTACCGTGAGGCTTGCCGTTGTGTCTATTTAGCGATGTTGCAGCAGTTGGATAAAAATGCGATCGCACCCCACAAACTCAGCCGCACAGATGGAGAATATCTGCAATTGCTGCGATCGTCTGTGACTCCCATACAGCCTTATGAAACTTTAATTACCACTCACGAACAATTATGTTTTGGGAATGCCGAGATTTTGCCAGATAATTATCAGCAGTGTCGGCAAGCTTATCGGGAAATTTCCCCAGAATGAAAAAGCCCTGGCGAATAGAATTCGCGCGCCACTTGCTTCAAGTCGGGGAACCCGCCCAACGCAGTGGCTTGGCTACACAGGCAAAGTCCGCCTGCGCGGACTAAGGAAAAACTGAGTGTTAACCCACGGAGGTGGGTTTTGCTTGTGTAGACGCGGTTTCTAACCGCCCTTTTAACTATATTTTCCAGATTGCCTACTTTGTGAAAATTGCGATCGCCTGATCCACAGCTTGCAAGGCAGTGTTTACTTCCGCTTCTGTGACAATCAGCGGTGGCACAAATCGGACTACTTTTGGCCCGGCGGGTACCAGCAATACGCCCTGGTTGATGGCAGCATTGACAATATCGGCTGCGGTTAGCCCAATATCGGCTCGCAACTCCAAACCGTTGATTAAACCCCAACCGCGAACTTCGGCAATGTGCTGAGGATATTTCGCTGCGATCGCCCTCAATCCAGTTCGCAACTGTTCACCCCTGTCTTCCACATTCTGCAAAATATTTTCCCGCTCTAATGTCTGGCAGACACTGAGTGCTACACCACACACAAAAGGATTTCCGCCAAAGGTGCTGGCGTGTTCCCCTGGTTGGAAAACATCGCAGAATTTCTTACTCATCATTGCACCGATGGGGATACCACCACCTAAGCCTTTGGCGCTGGTGAAAATATCCGGTTCAACGCCGAGATGTTCGTAACCCCATAATTTGCCGCTGCGCCCCATGCCAACTTGCACTTCGTCGAAAATTAACAAAACGCCAGTTTCATCGCAAATCTGCCGGAGCTTTTTGAAATAGGCAACATCTCCTGGACGCACACCGCCTTCTCCCTGCAATGGCTCGATCAGAATCGCCGCTACCCGATAATCACCTTCATCCAACTCGCTAATCGCCACTTCCACAGCATTAATATCGTTGTAATTTACGTAGTGGAACCCAGGAACCAAGGGATCAAAGTACTTTTGATACTTCGGTTGTGCAGTGGCGGTAACGGTTGCTAAAGTCCGTCCGTGGAAACTGGCATGGGCGGTTAAAATAATCGGGTGTTCAATGTCTAATACTGTGTGGGCATATTTCCGCGCCAGTTTAATTGCGGCTTCGTTAGCTTCAGCTCCAGAGTTGCAGAAAAATACGCGATCGGCACAGGAATGATCAACGATCCATTTTGCCAATTCACCTTGCTCAGGAATGTAGTACAAATTAGAGACATGGTGCAGCTTCTGGATTTGACGTGTCACCGCTTCAACCATCGCTGGGTGGGCGTGTCCTAAAGTGCAAGTGGCAATTCCCGCCACAAAGTCCAGATATTCTCGCCCCTGTGTATCCCAAACCCGGCATCCAGCACCCCGTTCTAGGGCTAAGGGAAACCGCGCGTAGGTGGACATGACAGCTTCATTAAAGCTATCTGCATCAAAGGGACTGGATGCTGACCCTGAATCTGGGGGGATGGTGGCTTGGTCTACGAGAGTTTCTAGGCTCACTACCGCTCCTCCTGAAGTTTTTCATTATATAGTTATTTACTAGTTTCCTAGAAATCCCTAAAAAATACTTTTTATTTAGCACAGATCGTACTTCTTCTTAGGCTAACGCTTATGTAACCTCAAACGCTTGGCAGTGGTGAAAAAACTTTGTACTGAACACTTGAGCAATTGAAAGCCACAAATCCCCGATTTCTTAAACTGACTTTTCACGTTATGTGGAAAAGTCCACGAAAACCTAACCCCCTAACCCCCTTCCCGACACGGGAAGGGGGAAAATTCAAAGTCTCTCTCCTTTTAGGAGAGAGAAATAGAAGAGAGGTTTTTCAGATACCGTGAAAAGTCAGATTTCTTAAAGAAGTCGGGGATCTTGTCGATCGCTATTGACTTAGTAACCCAACCGCCATTTCCAGATGCATCTTAGCTTTGTGCAAATTCAGCAGGTTCTCTTGATCAAATCTATCGGGGTAAGCCATCCTCCTACCTTCCAAGGTTATTTTAATCAGTGCTGCTTGCTCATCTGTGGGTGAATTTATTTCATCTATCACCCCTTCAAAAAATTGAATGATGCTAAATCCAGGAGATTTTAATCCCCTTCCTTCTCTCACCTGCTGGAGTGCTAGCTGAGGAAATGCCATCAGAGAAGTCATGTAGCTGACTTTGTATGCTGCACTTCCTGTAGGCTTAATACCGTATCGACGGCATAAGTCGCGTAATTCTGGGATGGTTTTGATTTCTAACTCGGAACGCGTGAACATAAAATAGAATTACCTCTTGGTAAAAGTGGTATCGGTAGGTAACAACTTTTCGAGGGATGATACCTACCGATTTAAAACTCTATTTCCTTGTATACATCAAATCAAGCGTTATTTATATATCTCAACAATGCCTAACCCCAAGGGTAACCCTCAAAATTTTGAATCATCTCAACCAAGTAGAGAGTTAACCGATAATCTTAGTTTCCGGGTTACTAAGGATATGAAGGAAGAGGTGAAAGCACAAGATGACCCTCCAGAGTTCTGTAGACGCGCTATCCAGGAAGCACTAGACAAGAAAAAAGATAAGTAGTCCTGAGTTATTTAGATAACTTGTAGTTTAAATATACTAAAAAAGACGAATGCTATAAAGTTAGTAGAAAGCTAGAAAAAGTAGCCTAAAAGTACTATTGTTACGTTATTCTCAACACTTGATTACCAGCATTAAAAATCTGCTCTGCGGTTAAATGAAATGTTGTACTTAGTTTAAATATACTAAAAAGGACGAATGCTATAAAGTTAGCAGAAAACTATAGGACTTACGCAAAACTACACGCTGTAGGGGCAATTCATGAATTGCCCCTACCTGAGAATCAGGGTTTTGGCTATTGTTTGCGTAAGTTCTGAACTAGAAAAAGTAGGTTAAAAGTACTATTCTTACCTCATTCTCAACACTTGAGCAAAAATATCAACGTATCCAAAAGGAGTTAATGGCTGGGGCGATCGCTCTCGGCGGTGTTTTCCTAATTGGCACTTTGTGGTATGGAATAATAGAGGGCTGGTCATGGGAAGACGCAGCTTACATGACAGTCATCACTTTAGCGACTGTGGGATATGGAGAGACGCATCCACTGGGTAGCCGAGGACGGTTGTTTACAATTGCCCTAATTTTGTTGGGTGTAGTCAATATCGGTTACATTGTCAACAGATTTACAGAAGCGATCATTGAAGGCTACTTTCACGAAGGAATTCGGCTACAACAGCAGAGGCGGTTAATGGAATCCCTATCAGATCATTACATCATCTGTGGATTTAGTCGGACTGGTCGTCAAATTGCCAAGGAATTTCAGGCAGAAGATGTACTTTTTGTGGTGATTGATTCGGAGATGGAATCTGTGCAAAGGGCGCAGACTGAAGGTTATACAGCATACCAAGGTGACGCTACCCTAGATGAGACACTCCTGAAAGTTGGTATTGAAAGAGCGACTTGTATCGTTGCAGCACTTCCTTCAGATGCCGAAAATTTATATATTGTTTTATCAGCAAAAACACTGAATACGGGAATTCGAGCGATCGCACGGGCGAGTACAGAAGAGGCTTTGCAGAAGTTACAACGCGGTGGCGCAGATGAAGTGATATCCCCCTATATTACTGGTGGGAAGCGCATGGCTGCTGCGGCTCTCAGACCCCAAGTGTTGGACTTTGTAGACGGGATTTTGACAGGTACAGACCGTCAGTTGTATATGGAAGAATTTTTACTCGACCCGGCTTTTTGTCCCTTTGTGGGTCAGAGTTTGCAAAAAGCGAGATTGCGATCGCAAACTGGGGCATTAGTTCTGGCAATTCGCCGCCTTGATGGGACTTTAATTGGTGGCCCCACTGGCGATACGGTGTTAATGCCGGGAGATCGGCTGATTGGGATGGGTACAGCTGAACAGTTGCGAAGTCTTAACCAAATTCTCGGCCCAATTGGTTCTCAGAAATTGCGTAAACCGAAAAATAGCTGATTTTATTTTTATTTAATTACTTTTTTATACTAGATTTAGGTAATTCTTGCATAGTGTAATTGCATAAGCGGATAGTATAAGATTATGCAATGAAACTTACTTTAGCGATCGCCACAATATTTACTTTTACTTTGGGATTTTACACCACACAGACTATTGCTGCTCCTCTGGCAAATCCCAAAAGCTTTACAGATTGGTGTCAGCAGAAATCAACTTTACCTCCACAGACAAAACATACTGTTGAGGTACTGTTAAAAATCGCCCAGACTCAAAATTGCAAGCAGGCTAACCAAAAGCTGACTAATTTGACTTCTCTCGACCTCAACTCAAATGAAATCAGTGATATCAAGCCTTTGTCTGCTTTGACTAATTTGACTTCTCTCGACCTCGGCTCAAATGAAATCAGCGATATCAAGCATTTGTCATCTCTGACTAATTTGACTTCTCTCAACCTTAACTCAAATGAAATCAGCGATATCAAGCCTTTCTCTGCTCTGACAAAATTGAATTTTCTCTCCCTCCACTCAAATAAAATCAGTGATATCAAGCATTTGTCTGCTCTGACAAAATTGACTTCTATCGACCTCGGCATAAATGAAATCAGCGATATCAAGCCTTTGTCTGCTCTGACTAATTTGACTTCTATCAACCTCGACACAAATGAAATCAGCAATATTAAGCCTTTGTCCGCTCTGACTAATTTGACTGCTCTCTCCCTCCGCTCCAATAAAATCAGCGATATCAAGCCTTTGTCCACTCTGACTAATTTAACTTCTCTCTCTCTCCGCTCAAATGAAGTCAGCAATATTAAGCCTTTGTCCACTCTGACTAATTTGACTTATCTGTACCTCAACTCAAATGAAATCATCGATATCAAGCCTTTGTCTAATCTGACTAATTTGACTATTCTCTCCCTTGAATCAAATGAAATCAGCGATATCAAGCCTTTGTCCGCTCTGACAAAATTGACTGAACTCTCCCTTAACTCAAATAAAATCAGCGATATCAAGGCTTTATCCGCTCTGACAAAATTAACTTTTCTGAATATTAAGAATAACGCGATCGCACCCCAAATATGTCCTGTAAAACCACAGTCTATTTGTCAATTTGATGAGCTTTAAATGAGACTACTAACTCACTTTGTCCATCCATGTGTAGGTGCTATGCCTTTAGTCAATAGTTCCACCTATGAACTAGCAGGTAGTCTACTAAATCCAGATAAAAAATCACAATGAAACTTACATCAACCATCGCCACAATATTTACTTTTACTTTGGGATTTTACACCACACAGACCATTGCTGCTCCTCTGGCAACTCCCAAAAGCTTTACAGATTGGTGTCAGCAGAAATCAACTTTACCTCCACAGACAAAACATACTGTTGAGGTTCTTTTAGAAAAAGCCCAGACTCAAAATTGCAAGCAGGCTAACCAAAAGCTGACTCATTTGACTTCTCTCGATCTCGCCTTCAATCAAACCAGCGATATCAAGCCTTTGTCTGCTCTGACTAATTTGACTTCTCTCGACCTCGGCTCAAATGAAATCAGCGATATCAAGCCTTTGTCTGCTCTGACTAATTTGACTACTCTCATGCTCTGGGCAAATAAAATCAGCGATATCAAGCCTTTGTCTGCTCTGACTAATTTAACTCTACTTAACCTCAACGGAAATGAAATCAGCGATATCAAACCTTTGTCCACTCTGACAAAATTGACTAATCTCGGCCTAGACTCAAATGAAATAAATAAAATCAGCGATATCAAGCCTTTATCCACTCTGACTAATTTGCATGAACTCTACCTCGGCTCAAATAAAATCAGCGATATCAAGCTTTTGTCTGCTCTGACTAATTTGACTTATCTCTCCCTCGGCTCAAATAAAATCAGCGATATCAAGCCTTTATCCACTCTGACTAATTTGACTTATCTCTCCCTCGACTCAAATAAAATCAGCGATATCAAGCCTTTGTCTGCTCTGACTAATTTGACTACTCTCTACCTCAACTCAAATAAAATCAACGATATCAAGCCTTTGTCCACTCTGACTAATTTGACTTATCTCTCCCTCAACTCAAATAAAATCAGCGATATCAAGCCTTTGTCCACTCTGACTAATTTGACTGAACTCTCCCTCGACTCAAATAAAATCAGCGATATCAAGCCTTTATCCACTCTGACTAATTTGATTGCTCTCTACCTCAGCTTCAATCAAATTAGCGATATCAAGCCTTTATCCACTCTGACTAATTTGATTATTCTTGAGTATAAAAAGTAACGCGATCGCACCCCAAATATGTCCTGTAAAACCAGAATCTATCTGTGAATTTTAAATAACAGACTAATAATCAATTTCTTTCCACCCATGCATGGCTGCGATGCTTTTAGTAACCAATTCGATCACAATTGGGGGAGCTTCTGATATCAAAATACTAGGATAAACTGCTGCACCCCAATCGGGATGAATTAATACACGGCATTGATTTTTAATCACTGGATAGTTGAGCAAAGCTTTGACAACTGCTGTGTCATCGTGGGGAATTGCTCCGGGATGGGACAGTAGAGGATAGCCTGTACGAGGGTCGATCAAGTCAGTTAAATAGCCGCGATCGCGCAGATTAAATGCTAAATCACAGCCAAATATCATAAACTTTTCTCGCAGGCGTTCTTTCTCTGTCTCTACTTCTGCCGTACTTTCTACTAGTTGATAACGCGATTGCTGTAAGACAATCACTACTCGTAAAAATGGCTGCTGTTTCCAATCTGGTAATATCCGTTCGCAGTTGGCACAGATATATTGAGTGGGAGCATGAATTGAAATTTGAACCGCTTGTCCCGTTTCGCCAACTAAGTTAATGGGACAGGCTTGCTCCGAAGTGTAAACTCTGGGATAGTTCACTAAATTGATTCGGTTTATGCAAGTTTTTTAATTTAATCTCCGGTATAGATGATAGCTCTTAAAAGTTCCAAAAAATCATCAATTTTATCTAATATGTTACTTTTTTTGGAAGCAGTTGTTAATAATTTGATAATTTTAATCCGAATTTTATCCTTTATTAACCTGTTCTAATGGGATTTGCTGCGATCGCTGTAGGGGTTGGCATAGATGAAGCGTGTGGTAGACAAGCGATGCCTAGGTTGGGCTACGCCTACCCTCCTGAAATATGTTCGCTCAAAATCCCAAAAAATGACCCCAATTAATTGAGTTTTAAAGAATTCACTGGCACTTCATCCCAAGAATCGACTGTCCGCAATCGCGCTACCCAACCTGCTGCCTTTTGCGTCTCGGTCAGATTATTCTCAAAGGAATCATGACAATCTTTAGCTTGAGATTCATTACAACAGGCAATACAGGCATGAATCATCCCCGACGGATCAATTTGCTCATTTACCCAAATAGTCATGGAGTATTCCCTCAAAAACTTTAGCGAAAAAAGCTATTCGTTATTTTAGAATACTATTAGAGTCAAAAATTGGAGAGCAAAATCGGTAACAAGTAGTGAACTAATCCCAATTACCGATTACTAATTTACAATTACCCAGTTCCGCTTCATTTGGTAGGCACATAAGATTTATCTCTTCTTTCATAGCGACGGCGGTAGAGTAATTCTAACTGTCCACCATATTCCTGAATCCAGGCAATCTGGCGCTGGTACAGTCCCCGGAAAGTATTAGCAAATACAAGCGTAAAGATTGCCACTACCAACCCTGATGCTGTGGATACTAAAGCTTCACTAATTCCAGATGTCACCCCTGTTGTTTTACTACCTCCTACATCTCCGATATTCAGAGAGGCAAAGGAGGTAATTAATCCCAAAACGGTGCCTAAAAGTCCCAACAGGGGCGCAAGACCAATAATTGTCTCAAAAATATTTTGGAAGCGCTTGAGCAAGGGGATTTCGCCTTGTGCTTGACTTTCTAATGCCAAACGAAATTCCTCTGGTGTCGCCTCCTCCAATTCTAAAGCTGCTAAAAAAATTCGAGCAATGGGTAAATCAGTATTTTTCTGCAATTTATCTAAAGCACTAACTACATTATCAAGGCGATAAAGCTGTAGCACCTCTCGCACCACCTTGTTTTGCCGATTAGTTATCTTTACCCAAAAGCTGATACGTTCGATAATCAGCGCCACCGTTAACAAGGAAAACCCCAGCAGAGGCCATATAACCACGCCACCTGCTGTAAACAGATTACTAATTTCCATCTACTTTTCTTTAACTCTCCAACAACGCTAGGTTAACAGATCGTTGTTTGAGCGAAGTTGATATCATTTCCCAAAAGGAATTGCTCTGCAAGTTTTAAAGTGTTAGCAGCAAGTACGACTTGCCGAAGTTGCATAGATGTTTTACAGCAATTATCAAATTTATTTGTTCTCTTGGAGATGTCCTTCGCGGTGCATTCCTACTTTTTCGATAACTTGTGCTAATGATATAGCGGTTCTTAGTTGAGTAGGTACTGAACCCCACCCCCAACCCCCTCCCCGCAAGCGAGGAGGGGGCTAAGATGTACCTTATTTGATTAGGAAAAGCTATATGAGCATTAACTAGATTTATCCAATCTGTATTTCACCTCACTCCTGCTTTCTCTCTGCTATCCTTAGCTTGGCCGATCGCGATCGCGGATTATTAGCAATTTCCTCTTCTTGGGCAATAATCGGCTTTTTTGTCAAGACCTTTAATAAAGGTGAATTTCTTAAACCATGCTTCACCGGGCGGTCTTCCAAACTGTGAAAACTGATAATCGCAATTCTGCCACCAGGGACAAGGGCATTTGGTGCTTTATCCAAAAAGGTTTCGAGGGATTTTAACTCATCGTTGACGACAATTCGCAGAGCTTGAAAAACACGGGTAGCGGGGTGAATTCTACCATAACGGTATTTCGGGGGAACTGAAGAAGCGATCGCTTCAGCCAACTCAACAGTCGTGTGCAACGGTCGCCGTTCAACAATACGTCTAGCAATGCGCCGTGATAATCGTTCTTCACCGTATTTAAAGAAAATATCTGCTAATTCTGCTTCACTCCAATTATTAATCACATCAGCAGCAGTTAGCGATCGCCCTCGATCCATTCGCATATCCAAATTCGCAGCTTGGCGAAAGCTGAAACCCCGTTCTGGCTGATCTAAATGGTAAGAACTCACCCCCAAATCGGCTAAAATACCGTCGAAAGTATTAGGGGTAAACTCGTAGGCAGCAAAGTTGCTATAAATAAATTGTATGCGAGCCTCCTTCGGAGGAGCTTCGCTAACGCTATATTCAGCTAAGTTCTTCTGGGCTGCTACTAAAGCATCTTCATCTTGGTCAACAGCCGTTACCCGCACATCCGCCGCAGCTTCTAATATCAGGCGACTGTGACCACCACCGCCTACCGTCACATCTAAATAATGCCCGCCCGGACGCACCGCCAAACCCTCAATTACTTCTCGCCCCAACACTGGCACATGAAAAAATTCCTGCACCTCAAGTCCCTGATATCGAGCTTCCATATAATAGTTGAAGAAGTGCAACAAAATTAAACATCAAGTAAAGTCCCTCCTCTATCACCCCCTCTCCAACATACCCCTGTATGGGCAATACATGTAGACGCCTTAAGGGCAGTTTCCCTAAAAGTATTGCTCCTGCAAGCTTAATTTTGGCTTGACAAACAAGATAGATTGGGTCTGGTTGGCATCGGCGCGGTTCAATTCAAAATTTTCACGAACGGAGAACACGAAATCTATGACCAGACTAGAAACCCGCACTGAACCTATGGTGCTAAATATGGGGCCACACCACCCCTCAATGCACGGGGTTCTGCGGCTAATTATGACTTTGGATGGTGAGGATGTCGTTGACTGTGAACCGGTCATCGGCTATTTGCACCGGGGAATGGAAAAAATTGCTGAGAACCGCACTAATGTAATGTACGTCCCCTACGTTAGTCGGTGGGACTACGCTGCGGGAATGTTCAACGAAGCCGTCACTGTCAACGCCCCAGAAAAGCTTGCAGGTGTCGCTGTTCCCAAACGCGCTAGCTACATCCGCGTCATCATGCTGGAGTTGAACCGCATCGCTAACCACTTGCTGTGGTTTGGCCCCTTCTTAGCTGACGTGGGCGCTCAAACTCCCTTCTTCTACCAGTTCCGGGAACGGGAGATGATTTATGATTTGTGGGAAGCCGCCACAGGTTATCGGATGGTGAATAATAACTACTTCCGCGTTGGTGGGGTAGCAGCCGATTTGCCTTACGGTTGGGTAGATAAGTGTCTGGAATTCTGCGACTACCTATTGCCCAAAGTTGATGAGTACGAACGCTTAGTAACCGATAACCCCATCTTCCGGCGACGTGTTGAGGGTATTGGTACTATCACCCGTGAAGAAGCAATTAACTGGGGACTTTCTGGCCCAATGTTACGCGCATCTGGCGTGCAATGGGATCTGCGGAAAGTTGACCATTACGAATGCTACGACGATTTCGACTGGGACGTGCAGTGGGAAACCGCCGGTGATTGCTTTGCCCGTTACGTGGTGCGGATGCGGGAAATGCGCGAATCTGTGAAAATTATTCGCCAAGCAATTAAAGGACTTCCTGGCGGCCCTTACGAAAATCTGGAAGCCAAACGTTTAGCCGCAGGTAAAAAATCAGAGTGGGACGCATTTGATTATCAATTCATCGGCAAAAAAGTTTCCCCTACCTTCAAGATTCCCAAGGGTGAAATCTACTCTCGTGTAGAAAGTGGCAAAGGTGAATTGGGAATTTATTTGGTTGGTGATGATAACGTCTTTCCCTTACGGTGGAAGATTCGCGCCGCGGACTTCAACAACCTTCAGATTGTCCCACATTTACTGCGCGGCATGAAGGTTGCAGATATTGTGGTGATTCTCGGCAGTGTTGACGTAATCATGGGATCTGTGGATAGGTAAATAATATCTATCCAAGTACTTTTTAGAGCAGTTGTATTAGTGCAACTGCTCTATTTTTTTTAGCATTGGGTAAAACTGGCGATTAGATCACAATACGCTTGGGTTAAGGCTTTTCCTTCCTAACCCTCCTTTTGAAGCTTGTCATTACCAATATCTTTATAAATCTTCCGCTTCGTTGCCATCCCGCCTGGGAATAAATTCCAAGGCTAATAGCTAAAGTCCTCTCAAGAGGACTAAATACAAGATTTTAAGCTATGTAGAATTTCAGTCCAGGCTTAGTGGACAGTAGCTCTTAGCCCCGAACTGAAGTTCTGCACGACACCAGAATTTGACGAACTCGCGCAAGAAGTCGGTCTAGTTTCCCATCAACAAGGCGTTACCGACGAAACAGAACGCGGTAAGTTACGCGCCGAACTCGATGGGATGATAGCACACCTTTACGGCTTAACCGAAGATGAATTTAGCTACATCCTCACTACTTTTCCGATTGTGAATGCAACTGTTAAAGAAGCAGCATTGTCAGCTTACCGTAACTTTGCCCCAATGTTTGAAAACTCAAAAATATAGTTAAAAGGGCGGTTATAAACCGCGTCTACACAAACAAAACCCACCTCCGTGGGTTCAAAATCTTGATTTGACTTTAGAGGGTGTTTTAAAAGTATTTAGCTGTGATTTTAAGCACTTATTGATCCCCCTTAAAAAAGGGGAACCGGAATCAAAGTTCCTCAATTTATCGGGGTATTTAGGAGGAGCTAGAATGTTTGGATATCTACACTAAGACTTACGCATTCACAAGAAATACCAAATATGGAGAAGTTTAAAAACCACATCTTTCGTAAGGGCACAGTAAGGGCACAGCAATGCTGTGCCCCTACAAGATGGTCTATTTACGATCACAGGATAAGTAAGAAAAGCCTGAAACAACCTATTTTCGTTAATGCATATCATGATGATTTTGTACAGTGTGTAAGTCCTAATTTATTTTAAATTCACGGAAGAGGTTGAGTAGTGTTATGTTTTGTTAAAATTGAATTGCTGCTATAAATAGAACAATGTATTTAAATAAGGTCTAATAAATTACTATAGAAATCCGGCAGTATTTACTTAGTTGTAATTTTAGAACCGTGCAAATTCATCCTCACTCAGATTTTAACCACAGCTGCGATCGCCACGAACAGGGTTTGCAACAATTGCTCGATCGCCTTGTTAGAACAATGCAGCGCGATGAGTTAGTCCGGCAAACTACCAATCAACTCAGAGAATCGCTTCAGGTTGATCGGGTGGTGTTGTATTATTTTTATGGACGGTGGCAAGGACAGGTGACTTTTGAATCTTTGAGTTCTAAAGAATTCTCAATACTTGGTTCCACGGGCCCAGATGATTGTTTTAATGATGAGTATGCTGCTTTATACTTAGCAGGACGGGTAAAGGCGATCGCTGATATTCAATTAGAGCCAATCGAGTCTTGTCACCGAGATTTTCTCAGCAATATGCAGGTTCGCGCCAACCTAGTTGTGCCAATTTTGATTCCTAGAGGATTATGGGGATTGCTAGCAGCACATCACTGCGAAAGTCCTCATCATTGGTCGCCATCAGATATAGAAATGATGCAAACAGGGGCGCAAACTCTCGCAACAGCCCCTTACATATTAGAAAGTTAAAAAGACGTTTAGTTAAAAGGGCGGTTAGAAACCGCGCGCCAGGTGCTTCAAGTCGGCGGAGCCGCCCAACGCACTGGCTTGTCTACACGAGGCTTTACCCACCTCCGTGGGTTGAAAATACTCAATTTGATTTTTCTCAGGACTTACGCAAAGAATAGCCGAAACCCTTAATTCCAGGTAGGGGCAATTCATGAATTGCCCCTACAGGGTATAGTTTTGCGTAAGTCCTATTTATAATAAGGAGAAAGAATTATGAAATTTGGTTACACGGTCATCTGGGTAGAGGATGTAGTTAAGACGGTTGAGTTTTATGAAAAAGCTTTTGGTCTAGTTCGTCGCACTCTCCAAGATCGGGGGCACTTTATCTGGGCGGAAATTGAAACCGGAAATACCACACTAGCTTTCTCCTCTAGTAGCGAAGCACAGAAGTTATTTCCTGGCGGCTTCCATGCTAACGATGCCACACAACCACCAGCATTAATCCAGATATCATTTATCACTCCTGATGTTGGCAGTGCTTACATGAGAGCAATCGGAGCAGGTGCAAAAGCATTAGATGCCCCTAAAACCCAGCCTGGGGGACAAACAACTGCTCGCGTCCGCGATTTTAATGGTGTGCTGGTGTCATTGGTGAGTGGCTAGGTAGCAAATTGTTTTTTAGGTTGGACGCGATTAATTGGGGTGGCGATCGCGATCGCTTGGGCAAAAATCAATAGACCTCTTGCAAAAATACTTAAGCCGCCAGGGACTCAAGTCCCTGGCTAATAGCAAAAGTCCGTTTCAACGGACTGAAACTACTGTTATTAGTCGGTTTAAACCGACTAGAGCTATTAGCCCGAAAATTTATTTTCGGGTGGGTGTTCGACTTTTGCAAGAGGTTTATTGATGAGGGCATAAAACAAGCAAAGCTATAATTACCGTAGCCTCTAGCCATGTTGCATACTTTTATGACCCATCTTCTAACACTGGAACTGAACGATCAGATTTTCACCGCGATTCAGCGACAGGCTGAGGCCATTGGCGTTCCCCCTGAACGGCTAGCTGCAACGTTGCTAGAGCAACAGTTTGGACAAGTTTTTAAATTGTTGCTGTCTGAAGCAGAAAAGGAGACCGCACGAGCCAGATTTGAACGCCATTTTGGGACACTTAATCTCGAACATACCATTGATCTGAACAATGAGAGTATTGATGTAGATTTGGTGAGAGAGTATGCCAGTAAAGTAGTTGGATAGTTAAACTGAGAATTTTGTAGGGAAAAGTAAGCTCTCCGACCAGTTAAGTACACTAAGAGATGTCAAAGATTTTTGAGTTAACAGGACAGCAAAAAGCTCTGATTGCTGACTATCGAATGAAGTGGTATTCAATGGCAATCTCAACTCAGCCAGTTGATAAAGCAAGAGCTTTTTCCGCAATCGAGGCAGTTTACAATAAAATATCAAAGGCAGAAATACCTGAAATATACTATTTTGAAAGTCCGCTTAGTGGGGCTAACCTCAGCTTTATAACCCATATTCATCCGGCTGCAAACTTATCCAATCAACGTAAGCTGAACAACATCATTAGGAAAGTTAAAAATCAATTACTCAAAGGATGGCTTCGTAGTTCTTTTCACCCACATCTTGATTTTCCTCTGATTGAAATTGTTGGACAGCAGTTTGATATTGAACTATGGAACATTTTGCATAAGCAATTAACGTTCTGGTCACCGCTCACTAGTCTGATACCTGGAAGCCTACGCGATAGTGAAAAATCATCTTTAATCTGGAAATCTGGTAAACCCAATCAACAAAGGGAAATAGAGCGATTTTGGTCTTATTTGGCAACAGGTTTAGTCTCACCAGATACGGAGTGTAGTATTTGTGGATTGTTGGACTTCTGCACCTCTGAGCTAGGATGCTTCATAGAGGAAGACTTATGGAACACACTAAAAGCATACGTTTCTGAGTGTGGTTGGACATTCTTTTTTCAACATTTCTGTTTCACCTGTCAACGTCCACATAAAGTGCTGCTTGATGAGCAAAATCGACCTCATGCAGAGAATGAAGCAGCCATAGAATTTTTAGATGGTTTTAGCGTATTTGCCAAGAATGGTACGCTGGTTTTCGATTGCGAGTAGTCTAACAATCTGCTTGTACCTGATGAAACTTGATTTATCAGTTTAAGTGAATCGAGTTTATAGACCGTTAGGGAAATTATGAATTTTGTTTTGCATCATTCATAATTCATTTATTTTCTCAACTCCCAAACCTCAAATTTTATGGATTCAAATCCAGCATTGTGTACAGCGATCGCAAATCACATTACCACCACTCCTCAACAACGAATTACTTTTGCTGAATTCATGGATATGGTATTATACCACCCTGAACACGGCTACTATTCTAGCGATGCTGTCAAAATTGGCTTTCAAGGTGGTGATTTTTTCACCTCTCCAAACCTCTGTGCTGACTTTGGCGAGTTACTAGCAGAACAATTTTTGCAAATGTGGGAGATTTTAGGAAAACCTGTACCCTTTTCTCTGGTAGAAATGGGAGCAGGTCAAGGATTGCTGGCATTGCATATCCTTAAATATCATCAGCGACGCTACCCAGATTTTTTTACGGCGCTGGAGTACATCATTGTTGAAAAGTCCCCAACTTTAAGACAAGAACAACAGCAACGCTTGCAAGATTTCCCTGTACGTTGGTGCAATCTAGAGGATATACCACCGAATGCGATCGCAGGCTGCTTTTTTTCTAATGAGTTAGTAGACGCATTTCCCGTACATCAATTCATTCTAGAAACGGGAGAACTCCGAGAAATTTATGTGACAATCCAACCCCCTTTCCTAGAAGCTAAGGGGGAATCTTTCTCCCCTCCCCGCACTTCGTGCCGCTACGCGAACGTAGGGGAGGGGTTGGGGGAGAGGTCAAATTTTGCATTTGTGGAAGTCACAGGGGAACCTTCAACGCCTCAACTAGCTAAATATTTGGATTTAGTGGAAATCAACTTTGCCCAAAATGCATATCCAGATGGTTATCGTAGTGAAATTAATTTAGCGGCTTTAGACTGGTTGAGTATAGTAGCAGACCGCTTGCAGCGCGGCTATGTGTTAACAATTGATTATGGCTACCCCGCAAGTCGTTACTATAATCCCAGGCGATCGCAAGGAACGCTACAGTGTTATTATCATCATCGTTTCCATGACAACCCCTATATCAATATTGGATGCCAAGATATCACTGCCCATGTTGACTTTACGGCCTTGGATCGCTGGGGCCAGAAGTACAATTTAAAGAATGTTGGTTTTATCCAGCAGGGATTATTTTTGATGGCGTTGGGGTTAGGCGATCGCATTTCTGCCCTTTCTGATCAAAAGCAACCCCTCTCGCAGTTACTACAGCGACGGGACGCACTACACCAACTTATAGATCCCACCGGACTGGGCGGCTTTGGAGTCCTAGTTCAGAGCAAAGGTCTGGACAAGACAGAAGTTTCTCAACCACTAAAAGGATTGACTCTGCCAGAATAAATGTAAATTGATTACTGTAAAGTTAAACACACTCCAAAAGTAATAATTATGAATACTCATGACCTGCTAATGCTAGTAACCTTACTTACTCCAGGTATTTTACTTTCAGTGATAATTATGGCGACTTTTGCTGCTGGTGGTTGATTGCCAAGAGTTAAGGAGTAGGGAGTAGAGAAACTCGGATTTGCGATCGGATCTTAAATCTCAAATAACTACTTCCCAATTAAGGGACTGACAAATAAAAAAATACTCAACTACTTATTGTGGGGTGGGCGACACGAGGGCCCTTAGCCAAAGGCGGGCAAGATGCCCAGCCGACAAGATTGGATAATTTATTTGTTGTCAGTCCCTAATTTGAATCAAACAATGCAAACGCGATCTCCACAATGGGCTATTCGGTGACGCTGTACCAAAGGAACATGAAAAATGAAGGTGGCATTTCTGGGAACTGGACTGATGGGACTACCAATGGCTCAAAGGTTATTAGCCGCAGATATACAGCTAGTTGCCTACAATCGTACCCCAGAAAAATTAGCACCACTACAAGCAGCTGGGGCTGAAATTGTCACACATCCCCGCCACGCCATTCGTGCTGCTGAGTGCGTCATCCTCATGCTTACTAATGCCCCGGCCATTTATAATGTGTTGCTTTCAGATACGGCTTGGCAAACTCTGGAAGGGCGCACTATCATCCAAATGGGAACAATTACTCCCACAGAAAGCCAGGAAATTAGAGATGCAGTTGTTGCGGGTGGTGGTGAGTATTTAGAAGCACCCGTATTAGGGAGTATCCCGGAAGCAAAAGCTGGCAAGTTGAGTATTATGGTAGGCGCCCAACCAGAACAATATGAACGTCACTTCAAGTTACTCCAAAATTTTGGGACAGAACCTTTACTTATAGGGCCAGTGGGATCTGCGGCGGCGCTCAAATTGGCACTAAATCAACTAATAGCTTCCCTAACAACTAGCTTTGCTCTGAGTCTAGCTTTCATCCAGCGTCAGGGTGTCGATGTGGATGTGTTTATGCAAATATTGCGCGAGAGTTCACTCTACGCACCTACCTTTGACAAAAAGTTACAACGGATGTTGGATAGCAATTATGCTAATCCCAATTTCCCCACAAAACACTTGCTTAAAGATACAGAATTGTTTATCTCTGAAGCGAAATCTCTGAGTTTGGATCTCAGCAGTATTAAAGGTGTGCGGCAAATCTTGCAAACAGCCGTGAAAATGTCATTTGCTGATGATGATTACTCATCACTATTTTCTGTAATTAAGGAATGGGGAGAAGCGATCGGGGAATAAATAGACCAGGCGTAGGGGCACAGCAATGCTCATTGTTGTTAACTTAAGCCAAAACTCCTTTAAAACCTCGTTTCTAGCCAGAGGCTAGAAATGCTCCTCATTGCGGCTCTGCCGCAAGTCTTGAGGCCGAGCCTCCAATTAGGCATTCCCAGTCTCTGACTGGGAACGAGACAATCTCTAAAAGCTGGTTATAGACTGGCTTTTACGTTGAGTTGACACGCATAAGTATTGCTGTGCCCCTACAATATGTGTGGTTCAATTAAATGAAAACTGCTGTATATTACTGACCATTAGTAGTCGTTGATGGTGGCAATTGTGGAGACTCAAGCTGAGGCTGAGGTTCCGGTTGCGGTTGAGGATTGAGAAATTGCTGCCAAGCCTTAATTTGCTCTTGCGCCGGACTGTAAGCAGCACTACCGCGTGGAATCGATTTGGCAATCTCAATCCCTCTGGCAATATCAGACTGACCTTGAGAGCGTGCTATTTCTAACAATTGCTGACTCCACTGGTCAATAGCCTGATTCGCATCCATACGTAAGATGCTATTGTTTGAAACCCCATCTGCCAGGCGTATTGCCTCAACTAAAGCTTCTGGCGTACCAGCCGCCCCCACTTCCTGGGCTTTTTTCCAGTTTTCTTTGGTGCGGATTTGACCTTCCCAGTCATTTATCGCAGCTTGTGCTTCCCCAGAAAGCGCCCTTCCCGACGAGGCAATTTGTTGAGCTGTGCCAATGGCGGCGGTGAGATTTCCACTCTGAGCCAGTTCTTGTGCCTGATCCAAGTAAGGCTGGTCTTGAATTCGCTGAATCTTTCCGATCCAAGTACGAATTTTTTTCCGTGCTTCTGGATATAATGCACGACCTCTACGGATTTCGCTGGCCTGAGCGATCGCAGCTTGCAAGGAGTTAATATCCTCAAATACCGCTATCTGTTCGGCGCGGTCTAAGTAAGGTTGGTCTTCAATTGTCTCCACTTGGGCACTCCAGCGATCGATCTCTTGCCTCGCTTCTGTGGCCCTGGGATTACTAGCAGGGATGAGCTGCACTTGGGCGATCGCTGCTGTTAAATTAGGGACTGTTCCCTGACTAGCCAATATTCTCGCTTTTTCTAGATTCGCAACATCTTCAATTTCCAACTGCCAACGAGCAATCAGTTGTTGTGCTTCGTTATACACTGGTCTTGTGGGATCAATTTGTTGTGCTTGGGCGATCGCTGCCTCTAAACCAGAAACATTACCTATCCAAGCACTTCTTTTCGCGTCAGCTATGGCGAGAAAGTCATCTGTTTCGGCTTGTAGTTTCGTACTTTCCGGTATTTGTCTGGCAATATTCAGCGCCTCATCCGCATCCCGCTTGTCTAGTTTTGCCTGTGCCAATTCCAGCATTTTGCGTCCAAATGCGGGAATCGCTGACTGAGCTTTTTCGTAAAGGTAACTTTCCGGCTCAATCGACTCGGCTAGCTTGATCGCTTCTAGTAAATTATCGACTACTTTACTACTTGCTAAGTTTTCAGCTTTTCCTAACTTATCGCCATCTTCTCGCGCGGTGGCAATTAGACGATTCAATTGGTCGTATTTAGTACTCGCCCAGTATTGATTGTCTACGCGCAGCATTTTAGCAGATAACATGAATGCCGATTGCCAGTGCCGTTCCCGCACTTCGGCGATTGCACCGTTGTATGTAGCTTCTGCCTTTGACCAAATCGACTGCCATTTGCTAATTTGCTCATCGACTAATTTATAAGCAGCTACGTCTTGGGGTATTTTCTGAGCAGTAGCGATCGCTTCATCTAAATTCCCTGTTTGGAAACTTTGATCAGCTAGCTTCAAAATATCCCGTGACCATTCTTCGATGAAACGATCAATTTCTCCATGCAACGGGTGATTTTGTGGTAGTTGCTTCACCAGAGCGATCGCTTGCAATAGGTCGTTCACTGTCTGCTTAGAAGCCGCTAACTGAGCGCAATGCAGCCGCACAGAAGCACTAGCTAGGGGCCAGAAAATCGAGGGACAATTAGGGGCAGCTGGCAACTTCAGCAGCATTGCCATTGCCAAAAATCCTACACTGCCGGGAATTAACATTAGCAGTACTGACCACAATACCCAGCTTTTCATCCAGCGGGGCCATTTCCCAGAACTTTTACTGAGTTGGGTAGTTTCTTCTGAATGACTATTTATAGGTAATCTTTCCCTATCGTTTTTTTTTCGCCGCTTCACTGACTTGGAGGTAGAACCAGTAGCTGGGACATCAAATGGTTGAGTTTCACCGAATTGTTCTGTTCGGGATAATCTTTTGTTTTGATCTGGCTTTTTTCCACTGGCTGAAGACCAACTGTCTGGAATATCCCGCTCTGTCATCTCTCACACCAAAATAATTGAATAGCGCTCTGTTTTAGCTTGATAATTCCATTGCTGCCATAGTAACTTTCTCGTGATTAAAAAGCTACTTTTTTGATTATCTCTCTCCACAGAATACCATTAACAACCTAAAAAATCAGTGCTATTTTATACTTTATTCTGAAACAGTAGATTCAGTTTGCAAATCGGCAATGAGTTGAGCTAAGTGATCGCTACTTGCCTGGTAAACGCTGCCGCAAAAGTCGCAAGTTGCTTCAGCACCATCATCTTTAATAATCATATCTTGCAGTTCGGCTTCTCCCAACATCTTCAGTGCCCCCAAAACGCGATCGAAAGAACAACCACAGTGGAAGCGCAGCATTTGCCGTTCGGGAAAGATTGCCAGCCCCATATCTCCCAACAGGTCGCTAAAGATTTCAGTCAAAGTCTTCCCAGCTTGCAACAATGGCGTAAATCCTGCTAGACCAGCTACCCGTGATTCCAAGGTTTCTACTAAGGCTTCGTCTCTGGCAGCTTTGGGTAATATTTGCACCAGTAATCCTCCCGCCGCCGTTACTCCACCTGCTCCCACGAACACACCTAAAACTAAAGCTGAAGGTGTTTGTTCGGAATTCACCAGATAATGAGCCACATCATCCCCAATTTCGCCAGACACTAGTTCTACCGTACTAGAGTAGGGATAACCATAACCGATATCTCGCACAACGTAGAGGTAGCCGCCACCAACTGCACCACCAACATCTAGCTTACCTTTGGCATTGGGAGGCAATTCTACAGATGGATTCCCCACATACCCGCGTACCGTGCCATCTAAGCCAGCATCTACCAATATGCCACCCAAAGGCCCATCGCCCTTCACCCGAACGTTGACCCTCGACCCAGTTCGCTTCATGCTAGAAGCCATTAACAAGCCCGCCGCCATAGTCCGACCCAGTGCTGCCGTTGCCACATAGGAAAGCTTGTGGCGTCCCCGTGCTTCTTCTGTTAAACGTGTGGTGATCACACCTATGGCACGAATTCCACCTTCGGCTGCTGTTGCACGAATTAACTGATCCGCCATGAATAACCTTACATTTCTTAACAAGTTCACTTTTTCTATTCTAAGTTCTCTGCTGCGAGAAAAGTGACGTAGTAATAATCAGTGATTGCATTTGCAATATTAGAAATAGCGATGTCTCAACTTTAGGAAATCCTAGAAAAATGCTGGGGAATTTTCAACAAAGCCAACTGCGAATCGAAATTGAAGCATCAACAGATGCAATTCGTGACAGTCTGCTACATCCGGTGCAATTAGAAAAATGGCTCTTAGGGCAACGCTTTGCGCCAGGAATGCCAGAAGAACTGCTTCCAGGATTCCAGTTTACTACCTGGACTGGGCCAGTCCCGATTCATCATCAAGTCGACGTTGTGAAATCTAACTGCCTCCGCTTGGTACTCAGCGGAGGCATTGACGGGTTCCACGAATGGTACTGGGGAGAAGGTTGGGTACAATCCCGCTTGGAAGGAGTTTCAATTTTGCCCTTGAATTTGGGTCAAACCCTGAGTTTGTTGAGCTTGCGTCAGTTTCTGGCAACTCAAGAGCGTTGAATCGACTGAACGTAGGGACAAGGGGGATTTTCCTTGTCTCTATGTGTCTTCTCAATCAGCATACAAATCCGCTAACAGCGTTGCTTTTGTCAAATGGGGATTTTCCCAATGAGCAAGTGGCGTTTGTTTTAGGATTAAACTTCGGGGTTTTTAACCAACATTCTTAATAAAACCGCATAGAGCATTTTAAAAAAATACCAAATTTTTATAATTTTCCTCTAAACTTTTACTCTTTCTTCATTTATTTGCAAAAAATTTGTATAATCAACGTATAAAGCTAAAGCTTTTTTCAAATTAATAAATAAGCAAAATTCAATCTTTTATATTAAAATAAATTATACCCACTTAACTTAGTGTTGTATAAAATAATATCAAAAACCCATTTTTTACATAAAAATACTTATTCAAAAAGGCAGAATCCCAGCTTTGAGTGCTATAAATTTATTTAAGTACAACTAGTATAAAAAATGTAGTTTTGTTTGCTTGACTAGATATTTAATTCTGCGAATTTTCGTTAATTTATCAGTATTAATACGTACTAAGCTTCATTTATACGTTTTTTTACAAACCAAATAAAGCTTTTAGATCGGCATATTTATATCAATATATATTGACACCTACGATTTTTTGACAAATAAAAACTTATTTTTAATTAATTCTGTATAAATACTAACTATGTAATATCTTTGCTGAAGAGGAAGAGGTGTAATATATTTTTCTTTATTAAAAAAATAATTGCTTGACCTATTTAGCAAGAGCCGTATAATACTTCTAACGGCACAACAAGTTACTAAATATACTCTTTTAGGTTTATATCTATTAATTTGGAGTGACGTAATTTTAATCACCACAATCAAGTGATAACTAAGATTATGGAAAGCACATTGTTCACTACATTAACCACCAACGAAGAAGCCAATTTATCTGGTGGAAATAAAAGCTCCAACAAGGCAACTGCTAAAGTCTCTTTAATTAAGTCTTTAATTAAGTTAATATTTGAACTTGCTGGCAGATCTGGAAGCGCTGGCATCGTAAATATCGGCTCTGGCAATGTTATTGTTACTGACAGTAATATTAATGTTGGAGATGGTGCAATTGTTACGTCGCCCTCTTAACTATTCTGTTAGGGGAATAGGCAAACTTATGAGGGTTAGTAGAAGGAAAAGAATAAACGTAAAGACACGATTAACCGCGTCTTTACTCGGATAAAGCCTCTTAAATAAACGACCCTGTTAGAGCAGGTTAATTTACTTTTGCGTCTGTCTTAATAGCTAATCTACTTAACTCTGGCAAGCTATTAGCTATTTGTTTCATGGCAATTATCTTAGCATACGTTTATTGTTACCCACATACTTTTCTTCAACAAACTTAACAAAGTCTATCAACGGTTGCTAGTAGGCAACTGTTGATAAACTTAAGTGGTGCTTTTCCCTAAAGATACTGCTCACTTTGAGTAGGGAAGTAAGCGTTGCTATTTGAGAAATCAACCAGATTCATCACAATCTATAGGACTTACGCAAAACTACACGCGCTCTGGGGCAATTCATGAATTGCCCCTACCTAAAAATCATTCTTTTCGGCTATTGTTTGCGTAAGTCCTATCTAGTAATTTGTGAACGATAAGAAAACTCTTTTTACAGAACTTTATTTTTTGGGCAAAACCTACGCAGTATTGCATAGCGAAGAAGATTGTGGAGCTGCTTGTCTTGCTTTCATTGCCAAACACTGGCGCTCGCACGCGCTATAGTCGGTACTCCGACTTAGCGGTAGGTAGTTCACATTCTGAAATTATTTTTAATTATCGGCTGTTAACACTTGTTCAACTGTTAATTCTAACTCTGGAAAAATTTGAGATTGAATGCATTGAGTACCAATAAACTCTACTGGTTCGTATAATTCTTCAATCAATATGAAAACAGTAACTTTGTTCGTTAATGGATCGACAATCCAATACTCTGGAATATTTAAAACGTTATATTCAACTCGCTTGGCTCGATAATCTACAATCTTTGTTGACTCACTGACGACTTCCACCACTAACAAGGGGGGTGGTTCGTTGAGTTCAATAACTGCCTCTCGGTTTCTCAACTCTCGCCACTGAGGTAATGGAATCACAACTACATCTGGAATCCTCGATGTATCCCATCTCCCAGCACGGGGGGAACGAACACCGATAACCATTTGTTTAGAAGTCCAATCCAACTTTAGCCGGAGAATTTCTGCTCGGAAACAAACATTGAGAAATTCTGTTACCGCGCCATGTTGCCCACTTCCTAGACTCATGGGAATTAGTTCTCCATTCACCAATTCGTAGCGGGTATCAGTGCCATCATCATATTTCAGGTATTCCTCAAAGGTTAATTTTGGGGTGGTTATAGTCATTGCTTCCCGTTGCAAATTTTTACCTTGGTTTGACGACTAACACCGAACAATTAGCCTCTTCTACAACTTGACTGCTAACAGAACCCTGGACAATTCGCTTCATCCCAATCAACCCCCGACTGCCAATTATAATCAAGTCAGTCTTATAAATATTGGCAAGGCGAATAATCTCTTCGGCAGGATCACCATTTACCAGTTCTAACTCACTTGTGAATGATAAGTTTTCCTGATAGGAATGCAACTGTTTTTCAATATGAAAATAAGAAAATGTTGGGGACTCTGGCTGAGGACGATCAGCGGGTAGTTCCATCTGTGACTCTGGTGTGGGAAACACATGACAGAGAATAATCTTGGCATCTTTTGACAACGCCAAATTATCTAAAATCTGAATTACTCGTTCTGCAATTTCCGAACCGTCCAGAGCTACCAAAATATTCTTTAGCACCGCTCTCCTCTCCTAAAGAGTAGACCCCTTACATAAGTATCTCGCAAAATTTGTTGGCAGCTACACTAAATTAATTTTCCATCTGCCTACTTAGTTTATATATTCGAGGCTCTGCTATAGGTCGGTTTCACCCCACTTTGACGCTAGTGCATTGTAGCAACTGGTCTGGAGAAACTTTTCACCAGTTGCTTGGAGAGAGTTTTCCTCTCCAAGCAACTGCCGTCCGGCAATCCTCTACTTTTGAAACAACTGCCGCCGGCAATGCCAGACTTGTGGAGGCTTAAAGGGCGGCTGAAGGCAGGATAGCAAAAGTCACGCATTAGCGTAGCTTACCGTAGGTATCGCCATCCAAACTTTTAGTCTGAACCTATCGAGTGACTTTTGCCAACAGTATAGGAAAAAATTAAGCATTCCAAATCACTCTTCTTGCTGAATTCGGCGTCGTACTGAATCAGCATGAGAAGGTAAGCCCTCTGCTGTTGCTAGCACATCAATGGCGCCAGCCACATTTTGCAGTGCGGTTTGGGAGTATTGAATAATACTGGAGTGTTTCAGGAAAGTTTCAACCCCTAATGCCGAAGCATAGCGGGCAGCACCAGAAGTTGGCAAGGTATGGTTAGGGCCTGCCAAATAGTCTCCTACAGCTTCTGGTGTTGAGTAACCCAAAAAGATTGCCCCAGCGTGGCGAATCTGTGGTAAGAGTGCCCAAGGGTCTTTGACTTCTAATTCCAGGTGTTCGGGGGCAAATTCATTTGAAAATTCCGCTGCTGCTTGGAGGGATTCCACAACGACAATCAAGCCGTAGTGAGCGATCGCTTTTTCTGTGTCTATTCGCCGTGGGTGATCTACTAGCTGTCTTTCCAAGGCTACTTGCACGTTTTTCGCCAAAGCAGCATCTGTGGTCAGCAAAATTGCTGCCGCCATTGGATCGTGTTCGGCTTGGGCCAGCAAGTCAGCTGCTACATGCACCGGATTTGCGGTTTCATCGGCAATCACCAGCACTTCGCTAGGGCCTGCCAAAGAATCAATGCCGACGATGCCATAGACAAGTTTTTTCGCTAGGGTGACATAAATGTTACCAGGCCCAGTAATTACATTCACTTTTGGAATCGTTTCTGTACCATAGGCTAAGGCAGCGATCGCTTGTGCGCCCCCAATGCGATAAATTTCTTGCACCCCTGCTTCTTGGGCAGCTACCAAGACTGCGGGATTAATTGCACCCCCTGGACCTGGTGGTGTCACCATCACCACATGGGGTACAGCAGCAACATGAGCCGGAATTGCATTCATCAGCACTGTACTAGGATAGGCGGCACGGCCACCAGGCACATACAACCCGGCTCGGTCTACGGGGGTATAGCGTTTGCCCAGCACTATTTCATCGTCGCCAAAGTGTACCCAGCTTTTAGGTACTCGCTGACGATGAAACGCTTCAATTTGGCGACAAGCTAGCCGAACTGCATCAAGCAACTCCTTAGACACCTGCTGATAGGCTGCATCTAGTTCCGAACCTGTAACTCGGAGTTCTTCTGCTTTCAGGGTTTGTTTGTCAAATTCGGCTGTGTAATGCAATACAGCTTTGTCGCCTTGGCGCTTCACTGCTTGCAAAACTTCCCGCACCGTTGCTTCTTTGTGAAGCACCTGTTCGTCATGGGTGCGATCGCAGATCCGTTGTAGTTCTGCTCTGACGTCTGCCTGCTGAGTAATGATTCGCAGCATGGAGTAAGGACAATGCCAAAATTATAATATTCACACCTGAGATTTAGTATTGCTCTTGACCAACTGGGGTGTGGAAGCTGACTCTAATTCTCTTCTCTAGCTTAACCTGGATTTTTTTGATACTCTCAAGGCTGCCAGCACATGCTTTGCTTGAGAAGGCGACTTAATTCCTCAGTCCGACAAGCCTCGGCAGACTAGCGGCAGGAAGTGGTCGTGCGATTTACCACTACCCTTATGCCCTGACCCTCACTCCTTGCTCTGGTGCAGGTAGTGTGTTTCCACATCCAGTCCCCCGGATTTATCGGGGGTAGGGTCTGAGTATAATTTTTACTTTCCTAACTTTTAGTAGTTAACATCTGTACAGACACGATATATCGGTTCTATACTTTGAAACACCTGAAATTTAGCTGTTTACAGTTCCTTGCCTTTGACAATACATCCGCTTTAGGGACAGATTGTATTATATTGGCAATCACATTGCTTAACCAGGTGGTGAGTTAAGACCAATATTTTATTTGATGTACCTTATTTTAACGCATTTCCTAAATTGACGACACACCAAATTAAGGACTGGGGATTAAGGAGCGGGGACTAGGGACTAAATTCTTCCCCAATCTCCACTGCCCAATCCCCAATGATAGATAGATTTTTTTTTAGGAAATTATAACATTGGCAATTTGGATGCTATATTAGTAAGTCTAGTAGTGTGTGTACATATTAATAGTATTTTTGGAATTGACTGTGGCGAATACAAAGTCTGCTCTCAAGCGTGCCGAAATCGCAGAACGTAACCGACTGCGTAATAAAGCTTACAAATCAGCAGTCAAGACGCTGATGAAGAAATACGTTAATGCTGTAGCTGTCTATGCAGCTAATCCTACCCCAGAATTAAAACAAGAAGTACAGGCTCGGTTATCCGAGGCTTACGGCAAAATCGATAAAGCGATCAAACGGGGTGTCCTTCACCCCAACAATGGGGCAAGGAAAAAGTCGAGATTGGCTCATAAACTAAAACCTCTAACTCAAACAGCAGCAGCAGCTGAATAGTCATTGGTAAGGCAGTGCGCTGTTCTCACTCAGGGAGCCACTGTGCTACGAACTTTCCCAAAGTTGTAGCAAGTGGCGTGAAACGATGCCGCGCATAGCACAGCGTTAGCAAGTCCGCGAGCGTCTGGAAAGCCAGTGCAGTGTTGAGGGTTTCCACACCACTTGCTCTTTGCCTCTTAACCCATCCACCGCAGTGGCTCCCCATAAGCGACTAGCGTCGGCGATGCCGAATTAAAATAAGCGACGGGTGTAGTTTACCTCTTGAGCATCTGGATGATTGCAAAGTATATGTGTTCGTGTAGCTTCTCCCACAGGAGAAGGGTTCACCTGGAGGGTCATTTGTCCTTAGTCGTGATCAGGGCTAATAATTTATGACTAATGACAAAGGACAAAGAATGCAACTGATAGACACGCACGTCCATCTCAACTTTGATAGTTTCCAGCCAGATTTAGCAACAGTGCGATCGCGGTGGCAAGAAGCAGGTGTAGTGCGTTTAGTACATTCCTGTGTTCACCCGGATGAGTTTGCCAGTATTCAATCCATAGCACAAGAGTTTCCCGAAATCAGTTTTGCCGTGGGATTACATCCATTAGATGCTAAGAAATGGAATAGCGAGACAGCCGATAAAATCAAAACTTTAGCGAGTTCTGACTCGAATGTGGTAGCAATTGGGGAAATGGGGCTGGATTTTTATAAAGCTGATAACTATGAACAACAGTACATGGTGTTCGAGTCACAGTTGGCGATCGCATCTGAACTAAACTTACCAGTGATTATCCACTGCCGCGATGCTGCCGTGGCAACCAGAGAAGTGTTACAAAAATGGCGGGAACTTAAAGGAGAAAGAGTGCGTGGTGTCATGCATTGCTGGGGAGGAACGCCAGAAGAAACTCAATGGTTTCTCGATTTAGGCTTCTATATTAGCTTTAGTGGGACGGTAACGTTCAAAAACGCCAAAGCAATCCAATCTTCAGCTGCAATGGTGAATAGCGATCGCCTACTGATTGAAACAGACTGTCCATTTCTGGCTCCAGTTCCTAAACGGGGTGAGAGGCGCAACGAGCCTGCCTACGTGCTTTATGTAGCCGAGCAGGTAGCTAAACTGCGTCAGGAAACGGTAGAGGCGATCGCCCATCAAACCACCCAAAATGCCTGTGAATTATTCGGTCTGTCAATATCAAGTGTGCCCTAGTGTCTTTTGTTAAGTTGTGCTAAAAAAAATAAAACTCTAGGGGGCAAAAATATGCTAATATTATTCCCTCAAAAACATTTTGCTTGCGCCATAATGATAAAGGAAGGAACCTAAAACTTCTCGTCTGAATTTTCCGTGCTGTTATGGCTTGGCCATCCTCCAAATCTCTACAAGCGGATGCTCTCCACACATGACTAACCGTGCCAACCCAAATTGAGCTAGACTTTTGCACAACATCGCTTGGTGTGTATTGAACCTATTGAAAATCGTTAAACAAAATTGCCTTGTGAGTACAATTCAGCAAAATGAAGTGATTCTGATTCAAAGCCGACAAGGTACGGATCATTCCCTCAGTCTTAGGATATCTAGGATATCACTGACAGTATAAACAGCGGGGTGGATTTCAGACAACACCGTGTAGAGCTGCGTCAGCAAATTAACGCGCTTTTTGGAGGGGAAGTGAGAAAAGTAGATCAAACTCAGGAATATCTCAATTGTATATTCTTCTTGAATCAAGACTATAGTTGGTTTTTGGCTTCTGAGTCACCGATGAGGGGCGATTATCCCCTTGTCAAAATTGCTCATTCCAGCCAGTTTTAACCGCTGCGTTTACCCACACCTGTAAATAGCAAGTGTGTAAGAAAAAGTTCCCAAACAGCTAAGGACACTGGCTAGGAGTGGGAAGCGTCAAACAGCAGTGTCCAAGGGAAAATTTAACCAGGTTGACAAAGGTAGAGGCATGACTAAAGAAACATATATGGAACCGGCCTTTCTGTTGCCCGACTTGATTGAAATCCAGCGGTCAAGCTTTCGCTGGTTTTTGGAAGAAGGGCTGATAGAAGAGCTTAACTCCTTTAGTCCGATCACAGATTATACGGGCAAATTAGAACTGCACTTTTTGGGTCATAACTACAAACTCAAGGAGCCAAAGTACAGCGTCGAAGAAGCCAAACGGCGGGACAGTACCTATGCCGTCCAAATGTATGTTCCTACACGCCTGATTAACAAAGAAACCGGGGAAATCAAAGAGCAAGAGGTATTTATTGGGGATTTGCCTTTGATGACCGATCGCGGCACGTTTATTATTAATGGAGCCGAGCGGGTAATTGTCAACCAAATAGTGCGATCGCCAGGAGTCTACTACAAATCAGAAATAGACAAAAACGGACGGCGCACTTATTCAGCTAGCTTAATTCCCAACCGGGGCGCATGGCTGAAATTTGAAACAGACCGTAACGATTTGGTGTGGGTACGTATCGACAAAACCCGCAAACTCTCAGCACAGGTACTACTAAAAGCTTTAGGGTTATCAGATAACGAAATCTTTGACGCCTTACGTCATCCAGAATATTTCCAAAAAACCATCGAAAAAGAAGGGCAATTCTCTGAAGAAGAAGCCTTGATGGAGTTATATCGGAAACTGCGCCCTGGTGAACCACCTACGGTGTTAGGCGGACAACAACTCCTCGACTCCCGTTTCTTTGACCCGAAACGTTATGACCTTGGTCGCGTCGGACGGTACAAGCTCAACAAAAAATTGCGCCTTTCTGTCCCCGACACAATGCGTGTGCTGACTGCTGGCGATATTTTGGCAGCCGTGGATTACCTGATTAACCTAGAATACGATATTGGTAATATCGACGACATTGACCACTTAGGGAATCGTCGGGTGAGAAGCGTCGGTGAATTGCTGCAAAACCAAGTGCGGGTAGGCTTAAATCGCCTAGAGAGAATAATTCGGGAACGGATGACCGTATCTGATGCGGAAGTGCTGACCCCTGCTTCCTTGGTGAACCCCAAACCACTGGTAGCAGCAATTAAAGAATTCTTTGGTTCCAGCCAGTTAAGTCAGTTCATGGATCAAACCAATCCCCTAGCAGAACTGACCCACAAACGCCGACTGAGTGCCCTTGGCCCTGGTGGTTTAACCCGCGAACGCGCTGGGTTTGCTGTGCGAGATATCCATCCTAGTCACTATGGACGCATTTGCCCCATTGAGACACCAGAAGGCCCCAACGCCGGATTAATTGGCTCCTTAGCAACACATGCACGGGTAAACCTGTATGGCTTCTTAGAAACGCCATTTAGACCTGTGGAAAATGGCCGAGTCAGATTTGACCTGCCTCCAGCCTACATGACAGCCGATGAAGAAGACGATTTGCGGGTTGCTCCGGGAGATATTCCTGTAGATGAAACTGGGCACATTATTGGGCCACAAGTGCCAGTCCGGTATCGCCAAGAATTTTCCACCACAACACCAGAACAGGTGGACTACGTAGCAGTATCTCCCGTACAGATTGTGTCGGTAGCGACCAGCATGATTCCCTTCTTGGAGCATGATGACGCTAACCGAGCGCTGATGGGGTCGAACATGCAACGGCAAGCAGTACCCCTACTCAAGCCAGAACGTCCTCTGGTGGGTACTGGTTTGGAAGCCCAAGGAGCAAGAGACTCCGGGATGGTGGTTGTATCGCGTACCGATGGTGATGTCACCTATGTGGATGCCACAGAAATTCGTGTGCGTCCGAAACCAGCAACCCCGGAAATTAAATACACTCTTTCCAAGTACCAACGTTCCAACCAAGACACCTGTTTAAATCAGAAACCTCTCGTCCGCATTGGTGAGCGGGTTGTTGCTGGTCAGGTGTTGGCTGATGGCTCCTCCACCGAAGGCGGTGAATTGGCGCTAGGACAAAATATTGTAGTTGCTTATATGCCTTGGGAAGGCTACAACTACGAAGACGCAATTTTAATTTCTGAAAGACTGGTGCAGGATGATGTCTACACCTCAATTCACATTGAAAAATATGAAATTGAAGCTAGACAGACGAAATTGGGGCCAGAAGAAATCACCAGAGAAATTCCCAACGTTGGGGAAGATGCCTTGCGTCAGTTGGATGAACAGGGAATCATTCGCATTGGGGCATGGGTAGAAGCTGGAGATATACTGGTAGGAAAAGTCACACCAAAAGGTGAATCTGACCAACCGCCAGAAGAAAAACTGTTGCGTGCCATTTTCGGTGAGAAAGCAAGGGATGTGCGGGACAATTCTCTGCGAGTACCAAACGGTGAAAAAGGTCGTGTAGTTGATGTGCGCTTGTTTACTCGTGAACAAGGCGATGAACTGCCACCAGGAGCCAATATGGTAGTCCGGGTGTATGTTGCCCAAAAACGCAAAATCCAAGTTGGTGACAAAATGGCAGGACGCCACGGTAATAAAGGGATTATTTCTCGGATATTACCAGCAGAAGATATGCCTTATTTGCCCGATGGTTCACCAGTGGACATCGTACTTAACCCCTTGGGTGTACCCAGTCGGATGAACGTCGGACAAGTATTTGAGTGCCTCTTGGGTTGGGCTGGTCAGACCTTGGGAGTGCGATTTAAGATTACTCCCTTTGACGAAATGTACGGTGAAGAGTCATCCCGCCGAATCGTGCATGGCAAATTGCAAGAAGCACGGGACGAAACAGGCAAAGACTGGGTATATAACCCAGATGACCCAGGCAAAATCATGGTGTTTGATGGTCGTACAGGCGAACCTTTTGACCGAGCAATCACTATCGGTGTGGCTTACATGCTGAAACTGGTGCATTTGGTGGATGATAAGATTCACGCCCGTTCCACAGGCCCATACTCACTGGTGACTCAGCAACCTTTGGGTGGTAAAGCCCAACAAGGTGGTCAGAGGTTTGGTGAAATGGAAGTGTGGGCATTGGAAGCCTTTGGTGCAGCTTACACCTTACAGGAATTGCTCACAGTCAAATCTGACGATATGCAAGGACGGAATGAAGCCCTAAATGCGATCGTTAAAGGTAAGGCAATTCCTCGACCTGGAACCCCAGAGTCCTTTAAGGTGCTAATGCGCGAGTTGCAATCATTGGGGTTAGACATTGCCGTACACAAGGTAGAAACCCAAGCAGACGGCAGTTCCCTAGATGTGGAAGTCGATTTGATGGCAGACCAATCAGCCCGTCGCACACCTCCTCGACCAACATACGAATCTCTTTCCCGCGAATCGCTGGAAGATGACGAATAAGGAGTGCTGAGTGCTGAGTGCTGATTGCTGAGTATTAAAAAACTCAGTAATTAGTATTTAGCACTCGGATCTCTCTTAATTCAAACCTTAAAACTAAATATACTCAAAACTCATAACTCGGAACTCAGTACTTAAGTATGAGACCTGCCCAAACTAATCAGTTTGACTACGTAAAAATCGGCTTGGCTTCCCCTGAACGCATTCGACAGTGGGGCGAGAGAACATTGCCCAATGGTCAGGTAGTTGGTGAAGTTACCAAGCCAGAGACGATTAATTACCGAACTCTCAAGCCAGAGATGGATGGCCTATTTTGTGAGCGCATCTTTGGCCCCGCGAAAGATTGGGAATGCCATTGTGGCAAGTATAAAAGAGTCCGTCACAGAGGTATTGTCTGTGAGCGCTGTGGGGTAGAAGTCACCGAGTCACGGGTACGTCGCCACCGCATGGGCTATATTAAACTCGCCGCACCAGTAGCTCACGTCTGGTATCTCAAAGGCATTCCTAGCTATATTTCCATCCTGTTGGATATGCCCTTGCGGGATGTCGAGCAGATTGTCTATTTCAACTCTTATGTTGTCCTGAGTCCAGGTAATGCCGAAACTTTAACTTACAAACAGCTGCTGAGTGAAGACCAGTGGTTGGAAATAGAAGACCAAATTTATAGCGAAGATTCTCTGCTACAGGGCGTAGAGGTAGGTATTGGTGCTGAAGCACTGTTACGCTTGCTTGCCGATATCAATTTAGAGCAAGAAGCCGAAAGCCTACGGGAAGAAATTGGCAACGCCAAGGGACAAAAGAGAGCCAAGCTAATTAAGCGACTGCGGGTGATTGACAACTTTATCGCCACTGGTTCCAAACCAGAGTGGATGGTAATGGCAGTTATTCCCGTGATTCCCCCCGACTTGCGCCCAATGGTGCAACTAGATGGCGGACGGTTTGCCACCAGCGATTTGAATGATTTGTATCGGCGAGTAATTAACCGCAACAATCGTTTGGCACGCTTGCAAGAAATTTTGGCACCAGAGATTATTGTGCGGAATGAAAAGCGGATGCTGCAAGAAGCAGTGGATGCTTTGATTGACAATGGTCGTCGGGGACGCACTGTGGTAGGGGCAAATAACCGACCCCTAAAATCTTTGTCCGACATTATTGAGGGTAAGCAAGGACGTTTCCGACAAAACTTGTTAGGTAAACGGGTTGATTACTCTGGACGTTCTGTAATTGTTGTCGGGCCAAAGCTGAAAATTCACCAGTGCGGTTTGCCTAGAGAAATGGCAATTGAGCTATTTCAACCATTTGTGATTAATCGCCTGATTCGTAGCGGTATGGTGAATAACATCAAAGCTGCTAAAAAGCTGATATCGCGTAATGACCCCAGTGTCTGGGATGTGTTGGAAGAGGTGATTGAAGGACACCCGGTGATGCTAAATCGGGCACCAACATTGCATCGCTTGGGTATTCAGTCTTTTGAACCGATTTTAGTAGAAGGTAGAGCGATTCAACTGCATCCTCTGGTGTGTCCAGCGTTTAACGCCGACTTTGATGGCGACCAGATGGCGGTACACGTCCCGCTGTCGTTAGAAAGTCAGGCTGAAGCGCGGTTGCTGATGTTGGCTTCTAACAATATTTTGTCACCAGCTACAGGTAAACCCATCATCACGCCCAGCCAAGATATGGTGTTGGGGGCCTATTACTTAACAGCAGAAAATCCCGGTGCGACAAAAGGCGCAGGAAAGTACTTTTATTCGCTGGATGACGTAATTATGGCTTTCCAGCAAGAGCAAATTGACTTGCACGCCTATATTTACGTGCGGTTTGACGGTGAAATAGAATCAGATCAACCGGATACAGAACCCCTGGAAGTGACGGAAAACGACGATGGTAGCCGGACATTACTCTATAAGTTCCGCCGAGTCAGACAAGACGCTAAGGGCAATGTAATTTCTCAGTATATATACACAACTCCTGGTCGTGTTATTTATAACAACGCTATTCAGGAAGCACTTGCTAGTTAATTCGTAATTCGTAATTCGTAATTAATTCTTCAATTACGAATTACGTAGCTTGCTTCTCGCCTTTGGCGAGTATTACGAATTATTAATTATTGATGACTCAGGACTAATGACTAATGACTAACGAAAAAATGATTTTTCGCAATCGCGTAGTTGACAAAGGTCAACTGAGAAATTTAATTTCTTGGGCCTTTACGAATTATGGTACGGCGCGAACCGCAGTGATGGCGGACAAACTGAAAGATTTAGGATTTCGCTACGCTACCAAAGCAGGGGTTTCCATCAGTGTAGATGACTTGATGGTGCCACCAACTAAGCGATTGCTCTTAGAAGCAGCCGAAGAAGAAATTCGCGCCACTGAAATCCGTTACCAACGGGGAGAAATCACCGAAGTAGAACGCTTCCAAAAGGTAATCGATACCTGGAACGGTACCAGTGAAGCCTTGAAAGATGAAGTAGTCGTCCACTTCAAGAAGACTAATCCCCTGAACTCCGTATACATGATGGCATTCTCCGGGGCACGGGGTAACATCTCTCAAGTCCGGCAGTTGGTGGGGATGCGGGGACTGATGGCAGATCCTCAAGGCGAAATTATCGATTTGCCCATCAAAACCAACTTCCGTGAAGGACTAACTGTAACGGAATATATTATTTCGTCTTACGGTGCCAGAAAAGGATTGGTGGATACTGCCTTGCGGACGGCTGACTCTGGTTATCTCACCCGCCGTTTGGTGGACGTGTCCCAGGATGTGATTATTCGGGAATTTGACTGCGGCACCACCAGAGGTCTTACCGTGGGACCAATGACAGAAGGTGCCAAAACCTTGATTCCTCTAGCAACCCGCTTGATGGGACGGGTAATTGGCGAAGATGTGGTGCATCCAGTCACAAAAGAAGTAATTGCACCACGCAATTCCCCAGTTTCTGAGGACTTGGCGAAGAAAATTGAAAAATCTGGGGTGGCACAAGTTGTGCTGCGATCGCCCCTAACTTGTGAAGCTGCACGTTCTGTCTGTCAACACTGCTACGGCTGGAGTTTAGCCCACGCCAAAATGGTGGACTTGGGCGAAGCTGTGGGGATTATTGCCGCCCAAAGTATCGGCGAACCTGGCACTCAGTTAACCATGCGGACATTCCACACAGGTGGTGTCTTTACTGGAGAAGTGGCGCAACAAGTTCGTTCTAAAATCGATGGTACTGTCAAGCTTCCCCGCAAACTGAAGACCAGAACATATCGTACCCGCCACGGGGAAGATGCCCTGTATGTTGAGGCTAATGGCATCCTGCTTTTGGAACCAACAAAAGTAGGTGATGTTACCCCAGACAACCAAGAGGTTCATCTTACTCAAGGTTCAACACTATATGTATTTGATGGAAATAAGGTAAAACAAGGTCAGTTGTTGGCAGAGGTTGCCCTCGGTGGACGCACAACTCGGACTAATACAGAAAAAGCAGTTAAAGATGTCGCCTCTGACTTGGCAGGAGAAGTGCAATTTGCCGAAGTAGTTCCAGAACAAAAAACCGACCGTCAAGGTAATACCACAACTACAGCCGCACGCGGTGGCTTAATTTGGATTTTGTCTGGGGAAGTTTACAACTTGCCACCTGGCGCAGAATTAATTGTCAAAAATGGTGATGCGATCGCCTCTAATGGAGTTTTAGCAGAAACCAAGTTAACCACTTTGCACGGCGGTGTGGTGCGCTTGCCCGAAGCTACTCCAGGTAAGAGTACCAGGGAAATTGAGATTATCACCGCTTCTGTGGTACTAGACCAGGCAACAGTAACAGTCCAAAGTTCCCAAGGTCGCAATAATTACTTAGTCTCCACTGGCAACAACCAGGTATTTAACCTCCGAGCTACTCCAGGCACAAAAGTGCAAAATGGTCAAGTAGTGGCCGAGTTAATTGATGACCGTTATCGCACAAACACTGGTGGATTTTTGAAATTCGCGGGTGTAGAAGTCCAGAAAAAAGGCAAAGCCAAGCTGGGTTATGAAGTCGTGCAGGGCGGTACCCTTTTGTGGATTCCCGAAGAAAGCCACGAAGTCAATAAAGATATCTCCTTACTGTTGGTAGAAGACGGTCAATTTGTGGAAGCTGGCACCGAGGTGGTGAAGGATATCTTCTGCCAAAACAGCGGTGTGGTAGAAGTCACCCAGAAAAACGACATCCTGCGGGAAGTTGTGGTGAAGCCAGGGGAACTGCTAATGGTGGACGATCCAGAAGCAGTCATCGGTCGAGATAACACCTTCATCCAACCAGGCGAGGAGTTTCAAGGCAGTGTCGCCACGGAGTTGCGCTATATCCAGTATGTGGAGACACCAGAAGGGCCTGCCCTGTTGAGTCGTCCGGTAGTTGAGTTTGCTGTACCGGATAATCCAGATGTGCCATCAACTACATCTATAAGTCAACAAACCGGGCGATCGATTCAGTTGCGGGCTGTGCAGAGACTGCCTTACAAAGATTCGGAACGCGTCAAGTCAGTTGAAGGTGTGGAACTGCTGCGAACCCAGCTAGTGCTGGAAATTGAGCAAGAAGGGGAACAAGACCATAATGCTTCGCCGCTAGCAGCGGATATTGAATTGGTACAGGATACCGAAGACTCAGAAGTTCAACGCTTGCAACTGGTGATTTTGGAGTCCTTGGTAATTCGTCGAGACATTACCGCTGATGCCACCCAAGGTAGCACCCAGACGACACTTGAGGTACAAGATGGACTAACCATTGCCCCCGGTTCTGTAGTCGCACGTACCCAAATCTTGTGTAAAGAAGGGGGGGAAGTGCGGGGCGTCAAAAAAGGAACCGAAAACGTGCGTCGCTGCTTGGTGTTGCGCGACGTTGACAGGCTCATCACTAATACTAGTACTCAGCCCAAGGTGAAAGTGGGTGACTTGCTAGTAGAAGGTGCAGAAGTTGCTCCTGGAGTTTTTGCCCCAGAATCAGGGCAAGTAGTGGATATCAAAAGTGCCCCTGCTGCATCTGGTGGGGAATCATCTCTGAGTACTAAAAACTACGTTATTACTACCCGCATCGGTCGCCCTTATCGAGTCAGCCCTGGTGCTGTGTTGCAGATAGAAGACAGCGATTTGGTACAACGGGGTGATAACTTGGTATTGTTGGTGTTTGAACGTGCCAAAACCGGAGATATTATTCAAGGTTTGCCTCGGATTGAGGAACTGCTCGAAGCTCGTAAACCGAAAGAAGCGTGCATTTTATGTCGCCGGGCGGGTGAAGTTAAGGTAGTTTACGGGGATGGTGGTGATGAAGCGATCGCCATCAAGGTCGTAGAATCAAATGGCGTGGTAACAGATTATCCTCTAGGCCCAGGACAAAATTTGATTGTGCCAGATGGAGCGACTGTGTTAGCAGGACAACCGTTGACCGATGGGCCATCCAACCCCCACGAAATTTTGGAAATCTTCTTTAGCCTGGGTTCCGAAGACGGAGTTTATGCTTGTGCTAGCCATGCTTTACAGAAGGTACAGACATTCTTGGTGAATGAAGTGCAAATGGTGTATCAATCTCAGGGGATTGATATTTCTGATAAACACATTGAAGTAATTGTTCGCCAGATGACCAACAAAGTCCGGATTGATGATGGTGGTGACACCACCATGCTTCCCGGCGAATTGGTAGAACTGCGCCAAGTTGAGCAGGTGAACGAAGCTATGGCAATTACAGGCGGTGCTAGGGCACAGTATACCCCAGTATTGTTGGGGATCACCAAAGCATCGTTGAACACCGACAGCTTTATTTCTGCCGCATCCTTCCAAGAAACAACACGAGTACTTACCGAAGCAGCTATCGAAGGCAAATCCGACTGGCTGCGCGGATTAAAAGAAAACGTGATTATCGGGCGATTGATTCCGGCTGGTACTGGGTACAATACCTATGATGAACCCGGTGCGATCGATGATTATGCTGCTGAGATTAGCAGTAGTGTCTTGGATGAAGTTGATGACCCCCTGGATATGGTCTTAGATGACCGCACAGCTCGCACTTATAATTTAGATTCTCCGACTCTTGGGGAATCTGGTTTTGGTAGCAGACGTGCAGAAAGGTCAATCCTAGAGGAAGAAGATGAATTAATTGCCGATGAAGTCGCAGACGACGACGATTTCGAGGAAGAAGAGGAAGACGAGGAAGATGATTTTGACGAAGAGTAGAGACTTGAAATTTCACGTCTCTATATAAAAGGTAAAAAATAAAAAGGCAAAAGAAAATCTTCTTTTGCCTTTTTATTTTGCTCTCTAAAAACATGTAATCACCTTGTGTGATGCCTTGTATCTAATTTAAGAGAAGCTTGACGGCTAAATCCGCTAAGTACACGTCACCATAAATCTAGCTATTGCTAGATGCTGTAATTCTCTCAAAGGCTATAATCTACATCTGTTGCACCGAGAGATTAACTTGTGGATGCCATATTAGAACGATCGCACCAATTAAAACAAGCCTTAGTTGATTTTGTCCTGGATGCTGAAGGTGAACTTGCACAAGCACTGGAAACTTATGCAGCAGCACAGTTGCGCCGTGGAAGTGGGGATAGTACACAGCAGGACTTAATTATCGATAGCTTTCTGACAGCAGGGAAAGTTGGTGATAAGTCACCATTAGAGTTGTTTATCGCCAGCCATCCAAATTTAGACCAGAGCGATCGCAAGCTGATCAACAGCTGGCATCATAGTTTTATTGGCTTATTTGCCATCACTAACATCCTAGCTGATGGTTTTGAGTTGACGAACTGGTTGACAGATAAACGCTACATCGTCAAGCCAAATAATACTCAAACATTACAGGCAATATCTCGGTTGAAACCAGGAGAAATCTTACTAACTCGCATTTCTCCTGTCACCGATAGCTACTGGATGTTTTCTGGCCCCTACACAATAATGGGTAAATTAGGTAAACCAAAACTTGCTGTAGCAATTGGTAATTTCAAAGAGAACTATAAAAGTAATCTTTATAGCGATGCTCCAGACTTGCTAGAAGAAGCTTGGCAGTCAGTAGGACAATATCATCAGCAGTTTATGGACTTTTTTGGCACTGATGAAATCACACTATCTGGATACCAGCTTAATAAAAAAATAGCGGAATTTCAAGAAATAATTACTGAAAAAAGCTTCGCAGCAGCAGGAATTGATACTTCCAAATCATTGGCTGAAGTGGCAGAAGCAGCTGGCATCACAGACGAGGAAATCAAAGAAGCAGCACAAGAATTTGGTGCTGACTCAAATGCCGTTTCTCAGATGTTTAACAGCAAAAGCGGCAATAGCAAAATGGTTATGCCAAAGGTTGATTTACCTGCCGAACTCAGGAAAGCAGAACAGGTAACGGCTCTTTCTCATCCCCGTTGGGGACAAATGTTTTTACCAACATATAGTAAGGTACAAGTAATCTTATCCACAGAGGACTGGCAAAGTATTCAAGGGGCTGAAAAATTAATTCGCTACTATCTCGAAGATAAAAGTATTAACGCCTTTATCTGGTATCGGTTAGCGCAACAGTATCCAACTCAATTAGAAAAGGTGTTGCAGAAATATCTGCAACGTCCAGAGTTTCACATTGAAAGTGACTTAAATACTCTTTTGCAAGAATTCAATAAACCTATTGAGCCAGAGTTACCAGAAATTGCTAGTGTCCCTATACATTTACACAACTTATTTCAAGAAGCTTTAGGAGAAGTTAACAAATCTAAGCCCAAGGGTAAAGGGCAAAAAAAGTCAGCAAAAGGTTTTCAATAAGGTTAACAGATATATGCAACATCTCACTCTACTCACTTAGGGTTATATGGTTTCCAAAGCAGAGTCGTTTGTAGGAGCGTACAGCTAGCTGTACGCTCCAAGCCTCTATTGGGTAAAATCAGTGTCAAAAACGAGATAAAAACCAGATAGTTAGATTTAAACATCGCTAGATAACAGGTGAACAATCTCATCTACGATTTCCTCTGGACTCTCAAGCTTGACTAGAAATCGATTAAAGCCAGCATTCAAAGCCTTATGACTTGAGACCTCCCGTGTATAAGAAGTGATAGCGATCGCAGGCAACTCTCTTAGGGATGGGCAAGAATGTACTCGAATTTGCTCAATTAACCAATTTCCATCATGATCGGGTAACTTCATATTGCACAGCAGAATATCGGGATGAAGTGATTCTACCAAAGCAAGCGCTGCTTCTGCATCGGTTAAAGCCATCACCTCTGCACCTGCTGCTTCCAAAATGAAGATGAGTAAATCTGCAATATCTGGCTCATCCTCTACCAGTAAGATCAGGGTTCCAATAAGGTGCTGGAGCGAATTTAACTCACTTTCTTGATTGATTTTTTGATCCGTTGTCATACCGTCCTTTTATTGCCTGCTATAGTCTGCTACTTCTATTGCAATGCATGGAGCGGAATAAGTATTCACCCTAAATACACAAACTTGGGGTGAAAAGCCTTATCAATATGAAGAAGTTAATTCACCGATCAACATTGACCGTCCTGTTAGGTAAGCGATCGCCCCGACCAACTCATCTATGTCCACAGGCTTTAATAACCATTGATCAAACCTTGTTTCCGACTCCAGAAATCCAGCTTCTAACTCTTCGAGTGCCGTGACTGCTATAACGGGAGTGGATTTGTCCAGCCTATCTTCGATTTGCCGGATCTGACGTAGCAGCGAATAACCATCTTCACCGGGCATGGCAATGTCACTAAGTACTAAATCTGGGCTAAGTTGGACAAACGCTTCTAAGGCTTGATGTACCGTGAAAGTTGAATGAACTTCGATCCCATACAACTCAAGCAAACAAGTCATCCAGGCACAGGAATCGAGGTCATCATCGACCACTAGTACTCGCAATCCGTCCAGCGTAGAAGTGTCAGGAATGGGCATACCAGGAGCCTCACTCTAAGTGAATGTCACAGTATCTAACGATAATTTAATAATTAGTGCATTTTTCATAGAAAAATAAGATTTCCATAATTTTACTTAACATTGTGCAACGCAATTCTCAGAATTTAGCGGCTCGAACAGACGGCGTAGGAATCCAGATAATTATACGATATGGTTTCCATAAGTAAAGTGCTGTTTTCCGTAATAGTGTAAGTCCAGCGCTTTGCAATTATAATTATAAGTATTTAGCTGACCCTGATTTATCGTTATTGTCGAATCACAAAAAACTTAAAATAATTTTTATATATTTAAATTTCTTAATATTTACTCTAATATTTTTAGGTTTTGGCGATGTCTACGACGGGCTACGCCTACGTGTTTTTGTAGTATTCACAAAGTTGACTAATATTCTTTGGTAATAGGTAATTGGAGAAAAGCTATTACCCATTACCCATAAGTCATTACCGAGGTTCAGCTTGGGTTGAGACTGTTAATACTTGCGGTGGTGTGGCATCTGGGGGATAGAGAAAATCTACTTCTACTAAAGAGCGATCGCCTGGCTTGATATTTAATAAAACTAACGATTCCCCTGGTTGACCTCTCTTTTGCACTAAATGCACAAACTGAGTTTGCGGCTGACCTTGGTCATCTTTGTAACGTACCCGCACCGTTCCTCTAAAGAATACTTGACGGGCTGGTGTACTCAAAAAGCGTAACCCCGGTTTTCCCAACTGATCCTCTTTGAGTGGCGTTTGCATGGACACACTCACAATTTGAGGACTTTGAGTATTATTGTATAGTGGCAACTTGAGACTATATTGAACTCCGTAGTTGCCGTGAGCGCGATATGCGGTGTCAGGATAGCGCACCAGCATGTTAGCACTTTGAATTTGACCAGTTCCTAAGGTATCACCATGCAGGGTGCTTAGAGCGTAGGAAAACACTTGACCAGGCTGGGGAATAGTTAGATACCTAACTTTGGGATTATCTACTAATAAGGCTCTCCATTGGGAACCACCAGCTACTCCGGCTACACGCCCATAAACTATAGGCTTGCCAGTTTCCTCAAGGGGAGTAGGAGTTTTATCCCGTGGCCCAGCCAAATCACCATTATCTAGTAAATTTTGCCATTCTTCTAAAGTAGGCGATCGCTCACTACCATCGGAATTCACCCGTGCAAACATAGCTAGGCTAGCCGCATAAACAGTACCATTACTTTGCAGTCGCATCAACGTAGACCGACCATTCAGAGGTGGTGTGAGTCCCTGCACAGGAATTGGTAAATTTAGTAACATCCGACTTTGCCCTGGTGGAATCTCAATTTGGGCAGGGAAAATCTCTTGTCGTTTTCCTCTAAGCACATCAGACATAACGCGATCGCCTGGCCCAGCAAAAACTGTACCTAAAAGATTTTGACTAAAAGATGGTAACTGAATAAATGGTGCATCCGGTTGACTCAAATAACTCGCCGCCTGCAAAATATTTACCTTCACTGCTTCAGAACCAGGATTATGCAGAATTATTCCTAAATAAAGAGAACGCAAATTCTCTGGTGGTTCAGCCTTCGCAATGTGGTGGGCAAAAATATCAAATCGCCCCCGAAACGGAAAATTCAAATGCGCCGTTGGCACTTTTTTACCATTTGGTGGAAAAGTGGAGAGTAAAATCCCTTCTTTCAATACCAACTCTGGACTATTACTGTTAAATGTTGGCACTGTATCCAATTGGCCTGGTAAAGGACGTACTTCTTGTGGTTGCACCACTTCTTCAGGCGGTGGTGTGGCAGGAGTTGTTTGGCCAAGCAGAAAATTTAGTAACAATGGCAACATAAATTTAAATATTTTCTCCACCATACAGACGCCGACAAATTTATGAAAGTGCCAGTTTGTTAATAATTAATACGAAATCTGCAAGTATCCCGCTCAAATTTTCTTGATTAAGAACCGGAACGTGAACAAAAATACAACGCGCCGTGAGTTGGTTTTGGCTTAAGTAGTCCAGCACTGAATAGTAAACACCTTCTGGTGCGTCCGCTACGCGAACACAGACAAACTTACCGCAGTCGTGGCTAATCTCAATTGCCACTGCTCCCGCGACTAATTCCTCAAAATCAACTTCTGTCTGCAAAACAATTTCTTTCCAGCTAGCACCTGCTTCCACACTTAATTGTGTACGGCTTGCAGCCATACCACAACAGATGATGTAATCAGGTTGGATTGCATTGATTTTTTCAATTACCCGATCACTGGCAAGTTGCACATCTACGGGTAACTGGTGCAAAAAAGTTAAGTCATGGGGGAGCAACTCAAGTTTGGTAACTTCTAGTAATAAACCATCAGAATAATTTGACTGTTGATTCTTTAGCGAAATATCAAAATAAGTTAATAGAATTCTTTTCTTCATAACAAATATTATTTAGAATAGAAAAACCCTCCATAATAAATTTACAAGGAGCAGGTAAATGCCAGTTATTGCGGTCGTAGACTACGAGATGGGAAATTTGCACTCAGTCTGCAAAGGCTTGGAAAAATCTGGGGCAACTCCTAATGTTACTTATTCTCCAAAGGAATTAGAGCAGGCAGATGCAATAGTCTTACCAGGAGTGGGAGCATTTGATCCAGCAGTGCAACACCTGCGAGCGCGTGGTTTGGAACAACCTATTAAAGAAGCGATCGCATCTGGTAAACCTTTCTTAGGAATTTGTTTAGGATTGCAAATTCTCTTTGAATCAAGTGCAGAAGGTACCCAACCAGGACTGGGAATTATCAAAGGAAAAGTGCGGCGGTTTCGTCCAGAACCTGACATCACTATTCCTCACATGGGTTGGAATCAACTGGAAGTGACTCAGCCAAAAAGTATTTTATGGGAGCATTTACCATCTGCTCCTTGGGTGTATTTTGTCCATTCCTACTATGTTGACCCAATAGACCCGCTAATCCGTGCAGCAACCGTCACCCACGGTACTCAAACCGTCACAGCTGCGATCGCCCATGAAAACCTGATGGCAGTCCAATTTCACCCCGAAAAATCCTCTAATATCGGATTGCAAATCCTGTCTAATTTTGTTGCTCAAGTCCGCGAAAAAATTCCTGCCTAATACTATTTTTGTCATTTGTACTTTGTTGTTTATCCTTTTTTATTTGTTAATAAATGAAAATGGCTAATGACCAATGATTAACGATTAATGCATCATGAGCCTGAGAATTTACGGGAATCGCCAGCTAAAAACTTTACCAGGAAAAGAAACTAGACCCACCAGTGCGCGGGTAAGGGAGGCAGTCTTTAATATTTGGCAGGGAGAAATTGCAGGTTGTCGCTGGCTAGATTTGTGCGCCGGTACTGGTTCACTGGGCGCAGAGGCTTTGTGTAGAGGAGCCAGCCTAGTAGTGGGAATTGAACAATCGAGCCAAGCCTGTGCCACTATCCAACAAAATTGGCAGCAGGTAGCTAGTGCCGAGCAAGAACTTCGGGTATTGCGGGGAGATATTACCCAGCAGTTAAAGACTTTATCAGGCAAGCAATTCGATAGAATTTACTTTGATCCACCTTATGCCAGTGGATTATATGAGCCAGTTTTAGAAGCGATCGCTCACTATAAACTTTTAGATCCTAGCGGTGAAATCGCAGTTGAACACGCCTCACAAGGTTGGACACCACCAGAGATTCCCACTTGGGAAATTTGCCGCGAGAAAGTTTATGGCAACACATCACTTACTTTTTACACAATTGTGGAGTCAGAGGAGCAGGGGAAGCAGGGGGAGAAGGGGGAGAAATAACTCTGACTCCTGCCTCCTGCCGCAGCACTCAGGACGGGCTAAACGCCCCGCTACCGCTAACAGCACTCCTCATCCCCCCAACTGATTAGGGCGCTTGTATTGCTTATAGGCAGCGTAAAACAGTCCGGCGAGGGTGACGAAAACTAGACCAAGGACAATACCTGATAGCAGGGGTTCAACCACTGTAAATCTCCTCTTTGTAATTATTAAATATTCGTTGCCTGTTTTTGATTTTACCAAATTTGGTATGAATCCTGCGCCCTACAGCCTTTTTAGAGGGTGGCTACCCACAAGAAAATAGTCTTCTGTGCTTGCAGACACAATCAAGAACTTTTAAGCTATGTGTAGGAAATGAAAACTTTTTAGCACACCTAGACTTTCACAGCAAACCTTTTGGATAACCAGATTAGCAAACCTGAAATTTTGATTCAGCGGATCGTTTTATTGACGCTGGCCATACTGCTAGCAGTCCCTTTGGGCTTTTTGGGTGTTCAGTTGGTTCAAGCCTCCGATCCATACGTCAAGAGTGTTCTATCCTTAACAGGAAACCCAGTTCAAGGACACGCCATCTTTCAAATTAACTGTGCTGGTTGTCATGGCTTGGAAGCAGACGGGCGAGTGGGACCCAGTTTGCAAGCTGTTTCAAAGCACAAGTCTCGGTATGGGCTGATTCACCAAGTGATCAGTGGCGAAACACCACCAATGCCAAAATTCCAACCTAGTGCCCAAGAAATGGCGGATCTTTTGAACTATTTAGAGTCGTTGTAGAGGTTAGAATTTTTGGTTGTGGCATACATAAATCCCTCATGGAAAAAGGCAGCATAGCATGTGCTGCCTTTTTCCATCTCTGACAATTTTTAACATACAATGAGAATTTATAGATGTGCAAAGTAAGCGCAGCTTCAGAATGAAACAAAGCTAGAGTTAGAGCGAGTATTTCTACTTAACTAAAAACACCTTTGTTCGGAGAGGGTTATCTCAAAGCATCTAGCTCAGTCTCATAACTTTGTCTTCCAAGTTGCAGTGGCGAGAACTGTCATTAATCATTTTCCTTTGTCCTTGTCTTCACATCTGGTCGTATTTACGTAGAATCTTTGATAAAAACTTATATAAACTGTATATTTTAAAGTATGTTAGCAAGTCACGATTTAATGATTGCGAAACTGAGGTTAGCGTACCTAACTCGGTAGGATTAAGACAAAAGCTCCCAGTGAATCGGCTACGGTTTAGCTTCTTTAACAAACTAGATATTCTTGAGATGCCCGAAAGCTAATGACTGAAGCGATCCAAATCGGTAATCGTACAATCACAGCTAGTGAACTGATTTCCTTACTGGCAAGTTACCAAATGCTGCCACAATTGCAGCGCGAATTGATCATCGATGAGGCGATAGAGCAAAACTCACGCTCCGCGAAGGTAGCAATAGAGTGTACACCAGAGGAAGTAGCCCAAGCTAAACAGCAGTTTTACGCTGAAAAACAGTTAAAAAATGAAGAAGACATCCAGGCTTGGATGGCACATCAACGGCTGACTCCCGATCAACTAGAAGTTATTACCACTCGTAAGCTTAAAATTGAAAAATTCAAGCAAGCCACTTGGGGTAATAAACTGGAATCTTACTTTTTTCAGTCCAAGGCAAAACTAGACAAAGTAATTTATTCCCTACTGCGAACCCAGGATGTGGGAATTGCCCAAGAACTTTACTTCCGGATTCAGGCAAAAGAAAACTTTTTTGCTGACTTGGCGCGGGAATACTCACTTGGGCCAGAAGCCCAAACTGGTGGCTTAGTGGGCCCGATTGAACTGAATGCACTACATCCGGTAATGGTGCAAATGCTCTCTAGCAGTCAACCAGGTCAGATATTACCCCCTACCCGCATCGCTGACTGGTTTGTGATTTTGCGGCTGGAAAAATTTATCCCAGCACAACTGGATGAATTCATGAAAGTGCGCCTGCTGAATGAACTCTTTGAAACCTGGCTACAAGAACAGCAAAAGCAAATCATGTCTGCACCACAAGGGGAGGGAGACACGGGACGACAGGCAGAGGGTGATAAACCTTTAACCTAAGCATAGGAGGTGACTCTCATGCTTGGCATCAAAACCGAAGGTAGGGATCGCTCTGTTAGTTTTCCAGGCTGGACGAGCGATCGCTTTTGATGTTCTTCATATTGTAGGTGTAATTCCACCTGATTAATTATCTAAAGGTGGAATCTCGCCTTTGTCAAGAGAAAAATGGGGCTAGTTAGACTAAAGATCAGAGGTCAAATAGCTTTTTATGTTTTTTAACACATAAATACGAAAATGTCAATCCATAACTAAATTGAAATCTTGAATTTCTAAAATCGAGCCTTTAATAGAAGCTGCCCAGGAATTAGTTAATCTTTGTTCAACCTGATTTTTAATTAAATGAGCCTGATGAGAAAACTTCTAATATTTCGGATATAACTTTTTCGACTAATTAACTCCAACTCATCAACAATTACTAAAGCATCATCATAACGTCCATCAAGAATAAGCTGTTACGCAGCTTGATTGTATAATACTAGATTAAGTATTTAATCCGGTATCAGCCACCTATGCCAGCAAAAAATCATCTTTCCCAAGATAGTCCAGATTATAATTTAATTGAATTGGTTTGGCATTCAGCAAAAGAATATATAGCTCATCGATTGTTCCAGTCAGTATCACAGCTAGAAGAGTTGTTAAATAATTTGCTAAATCAAGGAGGTCTTATTATTAAATGGGAGCGCAAGATTAAAAATAAAGGTAATGCTGTTTATTAAATTTAGCTGCGTAGCAGCTTAGACTTCCTTAAATCCCAAAGTTCTTGAGTCATCGCGATTTATCCAATACTAAATTCAGGATAAACTAAAACCCCCAAGCTGTGATGTAAGCTTGAGGGTTTTAGTTTGAATTATGATCCCTGGCATCGAGCTATTTTTGCGTAGGGCTACCCCTAAACTATC
>NZ_JABXKM010000130.1 GCF_017115025.1 Nostoc sp. NOS(2021)
TGCAAGAGGTGTATTGTAGAGAGGTTGCAATTGCAACGTCTCCACCAAAAGATTTGTCCGATTCATTAATTGAATCGGTATTAGTATCCAGCTTGTTTGTCTACGACATTCCGCAAGGGTTTACCAGTTTGGTAGCGTTTAAGATTGTCAATAAACAGTTGTGCTATGCGCTCTCTCAGCCGTGGTGACAGGGCTGAACAATGGGGTGTGATAAAGGCGTTTGGCAACGACCATAAGGGACTTTCCGGCGGCAGAGGTTCGGTTGCAACCGTGTCTAATCCAGCACCCGCGATCCATCCCTCACGTAGTGCAGTAAGTAATGCGGCTTCATCTACTATTGCACCACGAGCGATGTTAATTAAGTAAGCAGATTGACGCATAGAGCGCAATGCAGCTTCATCGATCAAGCCTTTAGTTTCTGGAGTTAATGGTGTAGCAATAACTACATAGTCGGCTGTTGGGAGGAGCGATCGCCACTCATCAGCACCCACAACCTTGTCAAAATTCGGTAAGGGTTCAGGATGGCGGCGACTACCCCAAACTGTAACTCCAAAGGCTTTGGCACGAGATGCGATCGCTTGACCGATATTACCAGTGCCGAGAATTAATAAAGTCGCGTCTGCCAACTCTTCGAGAAACACTCCTCTTACCCAAGTGTGTTCATCCTGCAAAGTTTGCAATTTCCGCAGATTCTTGGCGTGATAGAGCATGAATGCCAGTACAAATTCTGAAATTGGAATTGCATGAACTCCTGCGCCATTAGTGAGGATAATGTCCTTTTGCAAAAAATTTGGTGTGAGGATGTGATTCACGCCAGCACTCGGTGACTGTTGCCAACGCAGCGCGGGTGCTGCTGTCAACACTTTGTCAAGGGTAGAGGTTTTCAGGTAAAATCCGTTGACATAAACTTCTGCATCACTGACATCACCATCGAGATTACCTTCACTATCCACCTCCACAACATCTATATCAGATGGTAGGTGTGGCTCAATATCAGCAATCAGATGATCGGGTAAAATTAGTTTCACCATTTGCTACTCCCTGATTCCATTTTGGATTTTGGACTTCGGCGTGAGCGCTCAGTCGAACGCTTTTGGATTTTGCAAACCAAGGCGCAGCACCCCTTCATTTTGAATTACGAATTACTTAGTATCCTGCTTTCTTGTCTACTACATTTCGTAACGGCTGACCAGCTTGGTAACGCTTCAGATTGTCTATAAATAGTGCTATTGAACGCTGTTTACTTTTTGGTGAATGACCGGAAGTATGAGGTGTGATAAAGATATTAGGAAGTGACCACAAAGGACTTTCTGGTGGTAACGGTTCTGAATTAACTGTGTCTAATGCTGCACCTGCAATCCAACCTTCAGTGAGCGCTTTGATTAATGCCGATTCATCGACTACGCCACCGCGAGCAATATTAATTAGGTAGGCATGTTTGGGGAGCGATCGCAATACAGATTCATCAATAAATTCTTTGGTTTCTGGAGTTAGTGGTGTCGCAATAACGACATAATCAACCCCTGGCAAGAGCGATCGCCATTCATCAACACCCACTACTTTATCAAAATTTGGTAGCTCTTGGGGATGACGGCGACTGCCAATAATTCTAAAGCCGAAGGGTTTAGCACGGGCGGCGATTTCTTGACCAATACCACCAGCGCCAATAATTAGCAAGGTCGCATCTGTCAACTCTTGGATGGCAAAGCCTCTTTTCCAGTGACGTTCTGCTTGTAAAGCATATAATTCCTGTAGGTGTTTGGCATGAGCCAGTATATAAGTGATCACAAATTCTGCGATCGGAATTCCATGCACTCCGGCCCCATTTGTGAGGATAATATCTCTTTTCAAATAAGTTGGTGTCAGAATGTGATTCACCCCTGCATTGGGTGCATGATGCCAACGCAGTGCAGGTGCTGCTTCTATTATTTTATGCAGCGTCGGACTTCTGGATAAAAACCAACTGAAATAAACTTCAGCATCGCTAGCATCCCCGTCTAAATTTCCTTCAACATCTACGCTGACAACCTCTGTATCAGGCGGTAGATGAGGCTCAATATCAGCAATGAGATCAAGCGGTAATATCAGTTTCATGGTAGATTACCTCTTCTTTCTTTACAGGGCTATCTTTGGAAATTGTCTCTGTTTGATCAAAAAATTAAGTGCCATTTTTTTCTTGACATAAATTATGATATTTAGTAAGAATTCATCTCTTTTTATTTAATCTGTAAACACATCAACTCCAGATCAAAATATTGATTATTAAATTTATACGCCATTTTCTCTATTCCATATATTTGAAAGCCCAATGATAAATAAAGTTGTTTTGCTAAGAAATTACTTTTAACAATATCAAGTAATAATATTTCTACCTCGTTAATAGCTTTTGCTCTTTCAATTAATTCATTTAGTAATAATTTACCTATACCTTTTCCTCGATATTCTTGTTGAACATACATACTACTGATATATGCTTTATGCCTGAGTTTTATTCTTGATTCTTGCTGAAATGCGACTATTCCAATTAACTCTTTATCCTCAGAGCAGCCCAAAATAAAGTTATTGTTATCTACTGGTATTCTATCCCGAAATTGTTCTATCGTCTTAATTCCTTCTTCATGATACGTTGTGCCAAATGAATCTGGATTTTTATATAAAGCTTCTAATCTGATCTGTCTATAATCTTCTGCATCATACTTTGTTAATTTTCTAATTATCATTAGATTAAATATAAATAATAGATATTTATTGTTTATTTTCAATAAAGCGATATAAATTAATAATTATTATGTTCTAGTTTATCTAGGTCATGAATATAGAAAAAATCACCCAGAGCCGCAGAGGGGAGAGTTAAGAGGTATTTTGAGTGTTCATAAAAAATTTCCGATTGCTATAGCTGCTTTTTCAGAGTAAGTTTTAATCTCGAAGTAGCCTATTTACCGCAGCTACCTCAAGCATTATGTTAATTAACTAACAAAAGCTAAATCTCAACTACTTAACTGCAACAATTGGTTATTTGCCTGACTACCTTCATTGCTCATTACTCTCTGAAGAACTGCTTCTCTGATATTGATAAACACTTCGCTACTTCTATCTCGCGGGCGTGAAAGTCTCACAGGTAGATCGAGAGAAATCTGTCCTTCTTCAATCACTATCACTCGGTCTGCCAACGCCACAGCCTCTTCCACATCATGAGTAACCAAAAACGCAGTAAATCTCCGCTCTTGCCACAAATTCTCAATCAAGTGCTGCATCTCTAGGCGAGTTAGAGCATCCAATGCTCCCAAAGGTTCATCTAGCAACAACAAACGCGGCTGACTGACTAATGCTCTAGCCAATGACACCCGTTGCCGTTGTCCACCAGATAAAACATATGGCCACTCATCAGCCCGATCTTTAAGTCCGACTTTATCGAGTGCCCACAAAGCTTTTTCACGCCAATTACCTTCCAAGCCCAACCCCACGTTCTGAACAACGCGCTTCCACGGCAGCAAGCGGGGGTCTTGAAACATCACTGTTACGGAGCGGCTGAGTCTACGCAGGGGTTCTCCATTCAGTAGTATTCCGCCTGAAGTTGCTTTGTCTAATCCTGACACAAGACGCAATAAAGTACTCTTACCGCAACCACTACGTCCGACAATAGCGACAAATTCACCTGCTTCAACTTCTAAATTCAGCGACTTTAAAACAGTTTTCTTGCCAAAAGTCTTCGTCAAATCCAAAATACTTAGTTGTGTACCTTGTACATTAGAACTCACTTGCAAAACCTCCTTTTTTAGAACAATCGGGATTTAATTATTTGATGAAACATTGAAGAAAGCAAATCACACTCAAAATGAATATAAGTCAAAAGTTAAAATCAAGAATTTGAACTTTTGACTTTGATAACGTTGGCATTTATGACCTTTGATAATTGGGGTTCCAAGCCAAGAATTTTGTTTCTAATCCTCTGGCAACAGCATCTGCTAATTTACCCAGCAATGCATAGATCACAATACTCAAGACCACAACATCAGTTTGCATAAACTCACGGGCATTCATTGCCATATAACCAAGTCCAGAATCTGCCGCGATCGTTTCTGCCACAATTAGTGTCAGCCACATAATCCCCAAAGAAAAACGGACACCAACGAGAATCGAAGATAAAGCTCCTGGAAAAATGATTTGCCATAATAGCTGTGGTGTTTTCAATCCATAGACTTTTCCCATCTCAATCAGTCCAGGATCAACACTGCGGATGCCATGAAATGTATTGAGATATAACGGGAAAAATACCCCCATCGACACTAAAAATAATCTGGCTTGATCACCAATACCAAACCAGAGAATCACCAGCGGAATTAATGCCAAATTAGGGATAGTGCGGAGCATTTGCAGGGAACTATCTAATAACTTTTCTGCTAAATGGGAAAAACCATTGAGCAATCCCAAGCCGAACCCAATGCTGCCACCAACTATAAAACCAGATATCGCCCGCCCAGCACTAATTCCTATATTTTGAAACAGTTCTCCAGTTGAGCCTAGTTTAATTGCTGTAGCAATTACGCCACTAGGGGCTGGTAAAATTCTGGTTGAAAGTAGACCAGTTCTGGAAGAAAGTTCCCAAAGAACTAATACCGTAACAGGCACAATCCAAGGAACTATTTTCTGGAGTTGCGGGTTGTCTAACACCTCGCTCAAAGATATATTGTTGTTGGTTTTGGTGTGTTTAAAGGTAATAGTCACGTCGCTTCGCTCCGAATTCAAAATTCAAAATTCAAAATTCAAAATTCAAAATTAACAATCCCCAAAAATAAATTTACGGGCTTGTATCCTTTTCTGTTTCGGTCATGAAGCACTCGTTAATTGTTTAGCAAATTTTTCATTGGTGACGATTTCACCAACAGGACTCAAGACTGGTAGTGTTAAAGGTGCAGGTTCGCTCTGCAAAGGTAGGCGTGGAAATAATAATTCAGCAGTGCGATACGCTTCTTCTAAATGGGGATATCCAGAGAAAACGAAAGTTTCTACGCCCAAATTGCGATATTCCAGCATCCTAGCGGCAACGGTGTCGGGATCTCCAACTAAGGCCGTACCAGCACCACCCCGCACCAATCCAATTCCTGTCCACAGGTTGGGGCTAATTTCTAGGGTTTTTCGACTACCACTATGTAGTTGACTCATGCGCTGCTGTCCTTCAGAATCAGAACTAGCCAAGTCTTTCTGAGCTTTTGCGATCGCATCCTCATCCACATACTTAATTAGCTCATTGGCAGCATCCCAAGCCGCAGATTCGGTTTCTCGCACAATTACATGCAAGCGAATCCCAAAACGGATTGTTCTGCCTTGTTCAGCCGCCAACCTTCGGACTTCGGCAATCTTTTGCGCCACTTGTTGTGGAGGTTCGCCCCAAGTCAGATAAACATCAATGTGTTTAGCAGCAACTCGCTTGGCAGCAGCAGATGAGCCACCAAACCACAAGGGTGGATAGGGTTTTTGAACTGGTGGGAATAAGAGCTTACCGCCTTTGATATCGAGGTAGTTTCCTTTAAAATCGACTGTTTCCCCACTGACGATACCCCGCCAAACTGTAAGAAATTCATCGGTTAAATCATAGCGATCGTCATGACTAAGATGTAAGCCATCCCCAGCGAGTTGCACCGGATCGCCACCTGTTACCACATTAATCAACAATCTTCCTTTAGAAATCCGGTCAAATGTTGCTGCCATCCGTGCAGCAGCACCTGGGGAAGTAATTCCTGGACGAATTGCCACGAGAAATTTCATCTGCTTGGTGACAGAGATGAAAGCAGCAGCGGTAATCCAAGCATCTTCACAAGAACTCCCTGTGGGTAACAATGCGCCTGTGTAGCCCAAATTATCTACAGCTTGGGCAATTTGCTGCAAATAATCAGGTGTGACAACACGAGAGCCAATATCTGTGCCTAAATAGCGTCCGTCATGAGATCCAGTAGGAATAAACCAAAGAATTTGCATATTTGCCAGGGTATAAGGGCCAGATAATACGTTAAATCGACCGAATTGCCGTAGTTTATAGTCAGTATTTTACAGGAAATTATTTAAAAAACGAGTATAGATTAACGATTCATAAAGAATAACTGTCCACAAAATTGACTTGCTCGCGGATAATTCTATTAATCATGACACTTTTCCTGCAACAATGGCTGTCGTGAAGAATACAAGTTTTGTGTTAATTACCCACACTTTTGCGACTCCGAGGTGTGAGTTCCCTGTTTGACAGGAGGCAGAGCCTCCCACAAGAGCATTACAGGGCAGAGCCTTGTAACGAGAGATAATGCACATTTGGTTATATCTGTCAATGCGTAAGTCCTAAATTATATGCAAACGAATCCCAAAACGTACTGTTGTGCATTGTTCAGCAGCTAATTTTCGGACTTCGACAATCTTTTGTGCTACTTACTGTGGAGGTTTGCCCCAAGTCTGGCTATTTGCGGCTATTGCCTACGGCACGCTACGCGATCGCAGTTGGTTGAGTTAACTCATCCCCCGGCTTCAAGCCGGGGGGAAATCGAAGTCATTAGTCATTAGTACCAATGACTAATGACTAATGACTTTGGAGGCGGGCGGCTATTCCTCCCACCCCTTGAAGAGATGGGATTCCCGCCGATTTTCGTTGATTTAGAAGAATTTTGACATATTTTCCTCTCATGGGAAAATACTGGGTCTTGCATTGTAGCAAGCTCTATGCAAAGATAATTCTACCAAAAGTACGGTAACTCTATCGACTTATCGGCTTTAACTAACAATTGATGCTGTCAAAATATAGCTGATTACAAATTAGTGTTTTCAGCTAATGTTAATTGGCAAATAATAACTTGAATCCAAATCAAGCTTTAGTCAATGTCAGTAGCCATTGATGGACTTTGTACAGCATAACCAATAAAAACGGTATTAGCATGTCTCAGAAGTATCATTTCACATAGAGTGTGCTTTATTTTCCCTTAAAATAAACGAAGCCTTTGGCAATGCAATGATTGTCTCATCCAAGACGTTTATAGTATCTTTTCAAGCGTCAGAATTCCTAATTTCCTGCGACTTTTGGATTGGACATTCAACTGCTTAGTATTGGTTTCGATATATATCGGAGATTTGCACTTTTCTCATCAGTAAAACCTTTGCTAAGTCTATTAGCTAATGGTTTTGCAGAAACATTGCATCAAGGATTTCTGCTGGTTTATTTGTCCAATTTAGAGTTAGGTTATTCATTTTTAAGGTTGAGGATTAATGTCAAATTTTCGCTGGAATTATAGATGCATACTGTTCCTGCTTTCGTTGCTAGATATTCTAACTATCCTGGTTTGTTATCCAGCTAAAAGTCAGGCTGAACTGCCGAAATCTAACGCATCTACTGCTGAAGTAGAAGTTAAAAAACCTCCAGAAGCAGTTGTCAATCAAACAGTAGAAACTTCAATTGCACCGTTAAGTAGTGAAAAGGCTACAAATAATATTACGGGAGCAGTGACACCTGTCTCGCAATTGTTGGAAATTGCACCGCGAACTAGGAAAAAAGCTACAAATAATGTAGCAGGGCAAGTGACATCCGTCTCACAACTGTCAGATATTAAGCCGACAGATTGGGCATTTCAAGCATTACAGTCTCTAATTGAGCGCTACGGTGTAATTGCTGGATATACAGATAGCACATTTAAAGGGAATCGTGCCCTAACGCGCTATGAATTTGCAGCTGGTTTGAATGCAGCTTTAGATCGCCTCAATGAACTAATAGCGACTTCAACGACAGATTTAGTCAAACGGGAAGATTTGGATACCATCAAAAAACTACAAGAACAATTTTCTCCAGAACTTGCTCAATTTCGGAGACGCTTAGATACCTTGGAGACGCGAACTGCGAAGTTAGAAGCAACTCAGTTTACGACCACAACCAAACTTATAGGCCGAGGACAGATTGTTATTGGCTCAGTTCTGGAGGGCAATAATGTCCTCACCAAGAAACCAGCAGCTCACAATATCACACTTCAAGGCTCAACTTCTTTGCGGTTAAATACCAGTTTTAACGGTAAAGATTCACTAGGTATAACACTAGGAGGTGGAAATATTGAATCATTGGGACAAACAAGAGCTGGTTTATTGGGAACTTTTGAGGGGAGAACTGCTGATAATTCCAGTATTACTTTTGCACGCAATCAGATTCTTCTCAGTGGTGTTCGCTATCGCTTTCTACCTTATCCAAATACTCAAGTCAACATTTATGCCTTGTCTGATGGAGCTAGTGAGATAGGTCTTTCTGGCCCCATTAACCCATATTTTGAATCGTCTTCTGCGACTGGTGCTAATGGGATTTCACGATTTTCACGGCGGTCTTTGGTCTATAACTATGGAGATAGCGGTCCCGGAATTGCCATACTCCAAGGATTAGGCAAACAGGTTCAATTCGGGATAGCGTACAGCGCACCAAACGGTAATAATCCCACACCTAATAATGGCTTATTTACAGGCAGGTATTTAGCTTTGGCACAGTTAATATACTACTCCTCTAATAGGAATTTTCGGGTGGCGGCAACTTACGTCAATACTTATAGTCCGGCGAACACCCGAGGTCTAAGCGGAACAAACTTCGGCCCAGCAGTCGGGAGTAACCTGGTAAACAGCACCGTGGCTGGTGCGGGAACTGTAGCCAATCTTTATGGTCTACAGGCGTTCTATCAAATTAATCCCAAGTTGGCAATCAATGGGTGGGTAAGTTATGGAGCACACCGCTATTTAGGACACGGAGATGGCGAAGCTATGGATTGGGCGGTAGGACTGGCATTCCCGGATCTTTTTAGTGAAGGTGCTTTAGGGGGGTTTTTAGTTGGTATGGAGCCGAAAATCATCAGTCTCACTAAGGGTGTAAATTTGGGAGCAGGTGCAGGACAAGCAGATAAAGATACCTCCCTGCACGTTGAGGCATTTTACCAATATAAAATCGGGGATAATATTGAGGTTACGCCGGGTTTAATCTGGATTACTGCACCGGACTCTGATGTTAGCAATCCTGATAGTTTATTTGCTTGGGTTCGTACTGTCTTTAGGTTTTAACCTGTAAAAACTAGTCGTCTGTGTCATTAATCTGAGAGGTTCGTAGTCAGTTAGCGCGGGAACAGGGGGTTTCCACGCCAGTTGCTTCAATCGGACTTACGCAAAACTACACGCTAGTAGGGGCAATTCATGAATTGCCCCTAAGAAGAAAATCAGGATTTCGGCTATTGTTTGCGTAAGTCCTGTTCAAATCGGCACAAAATCACAAAATACTGTAAAAAGCAAGTCTCTTTGGAGAGATCATGAAGGTTATTTTACATAAATTTACGTTTGAATTTGTTTGCTGAAATGCTTGCTTTTTGTCGAAAACTGTGAAAAGCTTTGTGTTATGTTAGAAACTACGGTTTATCTATCAAGATAAAGTATTTCCTTGTTGTATGCCAATCTGGCAATCTGTCTTAAGGAGCCACAATTTGAGGCTACTAGTAAGCCGTCAAGTAGATAGGCAAACAGGTTTCTAAATATTATTTTGCAGCATCGATGGGGTGAAGACTTGATGCTTAAGACTTTATCGATGGGGGGAAATTGTAGATGCTGAAGACGTTAACAACCGATTTTGAACTCGACCTCCAAGCAGATGTGCTTGTGATTGGAGGTGGGCCAGCTGGAACTTGGGCGGCATGGAGTGCTGCATCAAGTGGAGCTAGGGTGATCCTCGTAGACAAAGGATATTGTGGTACGACTGGATGCGCTGCTGCATCTGGTAATGGTGTGTGGTATGTGCCACCTGACCCAGAAGCACGAGAAACAGCAAAGGCAAGTCGGGAATCTTTGGGTGGGTTTTTATCCGATCGCAACTGGATGGATCGGGTACTGAATCAGACCTATGTAAACGTCAATCAGTTAGCAGAGTGGGGTTATCCCTTTCCCACCGACGATGAAGGCAAACCCTATCGGCGATCGCTGCAAGGGCCTGAATATATGCGGCTGATGCGGCGACAAATTCAACGGGCCGGAGTCAAAATTTTAGACAACAGCCCCGCCTTAGAATTACTGGTTGATGACGATGGTGCCGTTGCGGGTGCATCAGGTGTGAACCGTCAGACTGGTGAGAAATGGGTAGTGCGATCGCAGTCCACAATTATCGCAACCGGTGGCTGTGCATTTCTCAGTAAAGCGTTAGGATGCAACGTCCTGACAGGGGATGGTTATTTAATGGCAGCCGAAGCAGGTGCTGAGATGTCGGGTATGGAATTTTCCAATGCTTACGGCATCTCTCCGGCTTTTTCTTCAGTTACCAAAACCCTGTTCTATAATTGGGCAACCTTCACCTACGAAGATGGTACTGTGATTCCGGGGGCAAGTTCTCATAGACGTTCAGTAATTGCCCAGACATTACTGCAACAGCCAGTTTACGCCATCATAGATCAAGCGGCGGAATCGATGCGGCCATCTATGCGTTTAGCACAGCCCAACTTCTTTTTACCCTTTGATCGTGCAGGTATTGATCCATTTACTCAACGTTTCCCTGTGACTCTGCGGTTAGAGGGAACTGTGCGCGGTACGGGGGGAATTCGGATTGTAGATGAGAGTTGTGGCAGTTCTGTACGGGGACTCTATGCGGCTGGAGATGCAGCTACACGCGAACTGATTTGTGGCGGATTTACTGGCGGTGGTAGCCACAACGCAGCTTGGGCAATATCTTCTGGCTATTGGTCAGGGAAATCGGCTGCTGAATATACCCACAGCTTAGGGGAAAATAAAACTCAACGCCGCGTTCATGGTGTTGGAGAGGTAGGATTAGAGAGTGGGAGCGATCGCTCTCAAACATTAGCAACTGATGAAGTGATTCAAGCAGTTCAAGCTGAAGTATTCCCCTACGAAAAGAATTATTTCCGTACAGAACAAGGCTTAACCGAGTCTTTGGGTAGACTAAATCATCTTTGGCGAGAACTCCGCAGTAGCCAGGTAAGATCAGATAAAGAGCTAATCCGGGCGCGAGAAGCTGCGGCGATGGTAGCCACAGCGCGATGGATGTACAGCAGTGCCATCGAACGTAAAGAAACTCGTGGTATGCACAGACATCTAGATTATCCTGAACTTGATGCTAACCAGCAACATTACTTGATTAGTGGCGGATTAGATCAAGTCTGGGTGAAAAGTCAGCCTTTACAGAGTGCAGAAAAGCCTTTATCTAAAATAGGAGCGTTAGTGTGATTGAGTTGGTCAGCGAGTCGCGGTGCATAAAATGTAATATCTGCGTGAACATTTGCCCGACCAACGTGTTTGACCGTGTACCTGATGCGCCGCCAACCATTGCCCGACAGAGTGACTGCCAAACCTGTTATATGTGCGAATTGTATTGCCCAGTTGATGCTCTTTATGTTGCACCAGAAAGCGATATGCAGACTTCAGTCAACGAGGCAGAATTGGCAGAAGTTGGGCTACTGGGTAGTTACCGGGAAAACATCGGTTGGGGACATAAACGCACATCAACAGCAAAAACAGATCAAACATTCCAAATTCTCAAGCAGATGAAATAGTAATGCTGTCGATCGCAGTAGGAACAGGTTCTATGAGTAAAAATAAACTTCCTTCAAGATTATCAACCTCAGTGGCTTGTGTTCTACTGCTACTGACTACAGCATGTAGCCAAGGCGAAACTAAATCGGCTCAATCCATTGATGCCAATAAAGCCAGTAATGCTAGCGCTGTAGCTGCATCTAACAATATTTCTACCCTACGAATAGGTTATGTAGGTAGTTCAGAACCTACAGGGCCACTTGGTTGGGCAAAGAAAAAGGGAATTTTAGATCGTGAGTTGCAAAAAGCGGGATTTAAAGACATTACTTTTGCAAGGTTTCCTAATGGGCCGGATCTAAATGAAGCTCTTGTCGCAGGTCAATTAGATGTTGGTTCTTTAGGCGATACACCAGCCATAGTTTTGAGAGCTAGGGGTGTTGAAACCCGACTGCTGCGGATTACTCAGTTTAATACAACCGCGTGGTTAGTGGCGAAAAAGAATGGCCCGCGATCGCTCGCTGAACTTAAAGGTCAGAAAATAGCTACCCAAAAAGGCTCTTATATGCATAGATACCTGCTGGGTCTGTTAGCTGAAGCTAAAATTGCCAAAGATGTAAAAGTTGTCCACTTGATGACTACTGAGGCAAAAGCGGCTTTAGAACGTGGTGATGTCGCAGCTTATGCAACTTCAAGTGATCTGGGGCCTTTTCTGAAATCACAAGGGTTTCCAGTGCTTGATTCTTCGGCGAATCATAAAGGTTTGTCAGGGACATCATTAGTTGTAGCGACTGAAAGCTTTCTGGCGAAACAGCCTGATTTTCCAGAGAAATTTAATGCAATTCTCACAGAAGCAACCAAGGATTTAAAAGCTAATTCTGAAGAATATTATCAGTACCATGCTCAAATTACTAAATATCCTCTCGACATTATCAAAATATCGTTACCACTCAAACAGATATCAGAAGAACCATTACCAGCTGAGGGTGTGAAACTTTTAGAGGGGACAAAGAATTTTTTAGTTTCGCAGGGTTTAGCAAAGTCGGACTTTAAATTAACTGATTGGGTTGAGAAGAAACAACAGCGTTAATTTTATCTCAATACGCTTGGGTTAAGGCTTAATTCTTTATCAAAGTCAATTTTTTTAACGAACTGCAAAGGACGCAAAGGAGAGGCAGCGCGTTGCGGGGGTTTCCCCCGTTGTAGCGACTGCCGTCGCAAAGGAAGAGAGGGAAGAGAAGGAAGAAATGTTTAACTTAACTTTTTTTATTTGGAAGTCCCCAACAGAAACAGATTTTTGTAATTAAGTCTTTCAAAAGCGCAACTTCCAGGTTAAAAGGTGCAACTCCCAGGTTAAAAGGTGCAACTCCCAGGTTAAAAGGTGCAACTTCCAGGCTCAGAGGCTCAACTTCCATGCTCAGAGGCTCAACTTCCATGCTCAGAAGCTCAACTTCCATGCTCAGAAGCTCAACTGTCAGGCTCAAAGGCTCAACTTCCATGCTCAGAGGCTCAACTGTCAGGCTCAAAGGCTCAACTTCCATGCTCAGAGGCTCAACTTCCATGCTCAAAGGCTTCCAACTTCCCTCCTCACCAATAATTCCTTGATAGTACAGAGCAAGTATCTGTTGAATCAATCCAAAATCCAAAATCTAAAATCCAAAATTGTTTAATTCATTTGAAAATTCCAGGTAAAATGCTATGACTATTGCGTTAGACCGTCTACAAAAAACTAAGTCTGCTCAAATTCGGGAAAAACTGGGTTATCCGATCATTGACACCGATGTACATACCCAAGAGTTTCCCCCAGCATTCTTGGACTATTTAGAGCAAGTTGCTGGAACTGCGATCGCAGAGCGTTTCCAAGAACACTTACCCGGTGCATCTCGCTCTAAATGGTTCAAGCAATCTTGGGATGAACGCCGTGCTAATCGCACCGCCCGCCCTCCCTTCTGGACTCGTCCCACTAACGACGCTTTAAATTTAGCTACCATTAGCTTACCGAAGTTGCTGCACGAACGCTTACAAGAAGCTGGTACAGACTTTGCCGTTGTGTACCCCAACTTGGCAACTTTGGCGCCACACATCGGGAATGAAGAAATGCGGCTGGCTGTTTGCCGTGCAGCTAACACTTACCACGCTGAGATTTTCCGCCCTTATAGCGATCGCTTAACACCCATTGCTTCCATCCCCATGAATACGCCCGAAGAGGCGATCGCAGAATTGGAATATGCGGTAAAAGTGCTGGGACTCAAAGCAATTCAAATCCCTGGACATATCCGCCGCCCGATTCCTGCCTTTGAGAAGTATGGCGAAGAAGTAGCCAACGAAGCTATCTGGATAGATACCTTTGGCTTGGATAGTAAGTATGATTACGATCCCTTCTGGGCGAAGTGCGTAGAACTGAAAGTTGTACCCACCACCCACTCTTCCGGTATGGGCTGGATCAATCGGCGTTCCATTAGCAATTACCAATACAACCATATTGGTCACTTTGCATCGGCTGCGGAAGCACTGTGTAAATCTTTATTCTTTGGTGGTGTAACTCACCGCTTCCCCACACTCAAGTTTGCCTTTTTAGAAGGAGGTTCAGCTTGGGGTGCTAGTTTGTACACCGATTTAATTTGGCACTGGGATACCCGCAATAAAGACCATTTGGTGGAAAACAACAATCCTGGCAATGTTAATTATGAAGAACTGCTAGAACTATATACCCGCTATGGTGGTGAACTAGTACATGGTCGGTTGGATCAACTAGGCAGTGGTTTAGGTTTCCACGCCGACTTAGTATCTCCCCTAGAACCAGGTGATTTGGATGAATTCGCCGTTGCAGGAGTTACGAAGCCAGAGGATATCCGCGATCGCTTCTTGAATCATTTCTACTTCGGGACAGAATCAGATGATACCCGTGTAGCTCAAGCCTTTAACCGCAAAGCTAATCCCTATGGCGATCGCGTTAAAGCCTTCTTGGGTTCCGATTCTGGTCACTGGGATGTACCTGATATTACTGCGATCGCTGCTAATACTTATTCAATGGTTGAACGCAAGATTATCACCGAAGAAGATTTGCAATATTTCCTATCAATTCATCCCTTGGAGTTGTACACCAGCCTGAATCGTGACTTCTTCAAAGGTACGGCTGTGGAGAAAACCGCAGATGAATTTTTGGCTAAAGCTGGCCGCTAATTTCATCTTCTCGTTATGTCCCTCAATCTTGATGATCCCCCCAACCCCCCTTAAAAAGCGTCTATACACAAGTCGTATTACCCCCCTTAATCCCCCCTTATAAAGGGGGGAAACCGAAAATATAGTTCCCTCCCCTTTATAAGGGGAGGCTTAGGGTGGGGTAAAACGAGAGTCTAAACCCAGATTTCAAGCTATTTTAGACTTGTGTATACACCGTAACCTTAAAAAGGGGGGCAAAAAGTGGCTCAATTCCCCCCTTTTTAAGGGGTAGCTAGGGAGGATCTAAAGATACACAAATCTTTTGAATAATTTAGGGTAAACTATCATGACGATTGCTCTAGACCGCCCCCAAAAAACCAGGTCTGCTCAAATTCGGGAAAAACTTGGCTATCCGATCATTGATACCGATGTACATACCCAAGAATTTGAACCAGCAGTCTTGGATTATTTAGAGCAAGTTGGTGGAACTGCACTTGTCGAACGTTTCAAAGAGAATTTACCAGGATCTTCCCGCTTTAAGTGGTACAAGCAAACTTGGGAAGAACGTTTTGCTTATCGCAGCAATCGCCCGAACTGGTGGGGTCGTCCGACAAAAAATACTTTGAATTTGGCTACGATTAGCTTGCCCAAGTTACTGCATGAGCGTTTGCAAGAAGCAGGTACAGACTTTGCCGTTGTCTACCCCAACTTGGCAACGATGGCCCCGAATATCGGCAACGAAGAAATGCGGCGGGCTGTTTGTCGAGCAGTTAACACCTACCATGCTGACATTTTCCGCCCTTATAGCGATCGCTTAACACCCATTGCCGCCATTCCCCTGCACACTCCCGAAGAAGGGATTGAAGAGTTGGAATATGCAGTAAATGTTCTCGGACTCAAAGCAATTCAAATTCCCGGTTACGTCCGTCGTCCAATTCCTGCCTTTGAGAAGTATGGCAAAGAAGTGGCTAACGAAGTGGTTTGGATTGATAACTTTGGCTTAGATAGCCAGTATGATTACGATCCATTCTGGGCTAAGTGCGTAGAACTGAAAGTTGTACCCACAACTCACGCTTCTAGCCAAGGTTGGACAACTCAACGATCTGTCACCAACGCCCAGTACAATCACATTAATCACTTTGCCTTTGCAGCCGAAGCATTATGCAAATCGCTGTTCTTTGGTGGAGTTACCCGCCGCTTCCCGCAATTAAAGTTTGCCTTTTTAGAAGGTGGTTCAGCTTGGGGTGCTAGTCTATACGCTGATATTATTTGGCATTGGGAAACCCGCAACAAACAACATTTGTTGACAAATAACAATCCTGCGATTATCGATAAGGAAGCACTTGTAGAGTTGTACACCCGCTACGGTGGCGAACTTGTAGATGGACGCTTAGATAAAATTGGTGACGGTTTAGGATTCCACCATCAACTATTGGCACCAGAAGATCCAGGCGAACTCGATGAATTTGAACTCGCAGGAATTGAGAAACCAGAAGATGTGCGCGATCGCTTCTTAAATCATTTCTACTTCGGTACAGAATCAGACGATACCCGTGTATCCCAAGCTTTTAATCGTGCAGCTAATCCCTTTGGCGATCGCGTTAAAGCCTTCTTAGGTTCCGATTCTGGTCACTGGGATGTGCCTGATATCACCGCCGTTACTGCCAACGCTTACTCAATGGCAGAACACGAAATCATCACCGAAGAAGACCTCCGCTACTTCCTCTCAATCCATCCTTTGGAGTTGTACACCAGTCTCAATCAAGACTTCTTCAAGGGTACAGGTGTTGAGAAAGCCGCAAACGAATATTTGGCGGCTAGGGATTAGGGACTGGGGACTAGGGACTGGCGACTAGGGGGACAAAGAGGATAATCCATGCCCACTCACCAATCCCAATACCCAATAACCAGTCCCCAATCCCCTATAACGTTCCATGTTCCATTTCCTCTGTTCACTTGTAGCGTGGGCCTTGCCCACTCTACATTTCTCTTAAATAACGAACCGCAGAGGCGCAGAGGACACAGAGAAATGAGAGTTGAAAAAATATCCTAAAACTGACGCAAAAATCCTCTTTATTTCTCCTCCCTCTGCGTCTCTGCGGTTCGTTTATTTGGATAATTTATTGCTTTGAAATTCCTAAAAGGATTATTTGATTATGGTGCTAGATATTACAAAACCAAAGGATTACATTGACCTAGCAACTTCACTATCCAAGGAACTTGCTAAATCCGCAGTTGAAAGGGATGCCAAAGCCGGAATTCCAGAAGAAGAAATTAATAAACTGCGTGAGAGTGGCTTGTTATCACTGGTTGTACCCAAGCAATATGGTGGGATTGGCGCAACTTGGATTGATGCCTTAAAAATTGTCAGAAAACTGTCAAAAGCAGATGGTTCAATTGGTCAGTTGTATGGTAATCATCTCAATTTGACGGCTTTGGGTCACGTTTCTGGCACGCCAGCCCAAAAGGAAAAATATTATAGAGAAACTGCTAAGAAGAACTTATTTTGGGCAAATGCTATTAATACGCGGGATACTAGGCTGAAAATTAACCCAGAAGGCGAAAATTTTCGTGTTAATGGTGTTAAAAGCTTTGGTACGGGTATTTCCGTTGCAGATTTCCGGGTATTCTCCGCTTTAGAAGATGGCGTAGAATTGCCTTTTATATTCATAATTCCCAAAGACAGGGAAGGGTTAATTTCCAATCAAGATTGGGACAACATCGGGCAACGTCGCACTGATAGCGGTAGTTATACATTTAACAATGTTCTAGTAGAGAAAGATGAGATTTTGGGGCCACCAAATCCCCCTGATAGTGCCTTCTCAACTTTTCTTGGTATTATTGCCCAGCTAACAAAAACCAACGTTTATCTGGGAGTTACTAAAGGAGCCTTTGCAGCCGCTCGTGAATACACTAAAACTACTACTCAACCGTGGATTACATCAGGGGTAGATAGTGCTACTCAAGACCCATATATTCTGCATCATTACGGGGACTTTTGGATTGAAATTCAAGCTGCGATCGCTCTAGCCGACCAAGCCGCCGAAAAAGTACAAGCAGCATGGGATAAAGATGCAGAACTCACTTATCAAGAAAGGGGAGAAGTAGCGATCGCAGTTTCCGCAGCGAAGGCATTAGCTACCCGTGTAGGTATAGATATTACCAACCGCATCTTTGAAGTTACAGGAACTCGCGCCACAGCAACCAAATATGGATTTGACCGTTACTGGCGCGATTTGCGAACCTTTACCCTGCATGATCCTGTGGACTACAAATTGCGAGCGATCGGCGATTGGTTACTCAACGATCAGTTACCCGTCATCACACAATATTCTTAAAACATTGGGAATGGGGCATTGGTTATTAATTATTCTCTTCTACTCCCTCATCCTCCTCATCCCCCACTCTCCCGCTCCTAAATCCAAAATCCAAAATCCAAAATTGATATGACTCAACTAAAAACACTTCCTACCTACGACCCAAGTTTATTTGAGGGAGCCGCAGAGGGCTACGCTCAATATAGAACCAAATACCCACCTGTTGTATTCGACAAACTAGCCGAAATATTTAATCTCAATGGTCAAGGACGACTTCTTGATTTAGGTACTGGCCCTGGATTAATTTCAATTCCTCTGCGAACCAGATTTGAGGAAGTTGTGGCGATCGATCCCGATCCAGAAATGATTGCCGAAGCTAAACGGCAAGCAGCAGCAGTAGGAGCAAATAATATTACTTGGTTAGAACAAGGAGCAGAGTTAATTGACTCTAGTTTAGGGACATTTAAGTTAGCCACTATTGGTAGAGCCTTCCACTGGATGGAACGCGAATTAGTGCTTGAACGCCTTGATGAATTGCTTACTGATGATGGTGGACTAGCACTGCTTAACACTGGTGACAGCCCTTGGGAAAGTAATCTACCTTGGAAACAAGCTGCTGTGGGAGTAGTCAAGAAATGGTTAGGTGAAGAGCGGCGGACTGGACAACGAGGACAAGGCACTCGTAAGCCAGTCGATCCTCCCCATGAAGTCGTAATTGCCAATTCGGCTTTTGCTCGTCAAGAAGTCTATGAAGTGCCATTTGAAAAATCTTGGACTGTCGATAGCTATCTTGGCTACTTATACACTACAGCCTTCTCTCTCAAAATTTTCTATGGCGATAACGCCCCAGCATTTGAAAGGGATCTCAAAGAAGCGCTACTAGCAGTTGAGCCGTCTGGACATTTTACAGAAGAACTCAAAGCTACAATCCTAGTCGCTTGGAAGCACTAGTACCGCAAGGCGGAATTCAAAATTCAAAATTCAAAATGAATACAGCGTAAGCGTTTTATTGATTTGGAATGGGTGGTTTATTTACGCTGTGCTGTACTAGCAAAATTCAACACGAACAACACAGAGTTTCACTCACAAATTTAAATCTTCCACTAGCACGACATTGGAGTGAGCCTTTCTCACTCCACTTCCTAAATTTTTACCTCCTCACTGTTAAATTTTCAGTTCCTCGAATCGTTGCAGGGTGGGTCATACCCACTCTATTTCCTAATCTCAGACATAAAATTTTCCAATTTACAAAAAAATGAATTATCGTTGTTTTCAAATAAATTAATAGATAAGATTTTTTGTTTTTTACATTGCAATTAATCATCATTGTTCTAACCACCTAGAGGGAAATAAATAAAACAACCTATGCCAGCTTTAAAAGGAAAGTTTGAATTCAGGAAAAGCCAGAGAACAACACGTCGTTCCTTGTTGTTTGCTCTGGGCTACTGCTTAATGCTATCGACGGCCTTATCGAGTTGTAGTGAAGCCAAAAATAACACTCAGCAGTCAGCAGCTTCCCCTGAGTCAGTCGCTTTATCTAGCACTACAGAGAAGTCAACTGAGAAGCAAGTAGTACGGATTGTACGTTCAAAACAACTTACCGCTCTAGCAGTTTTAGAAAAGCAGGGTTCCTTAGAAAAGCGATTAAAGCCTCTGGGTTTTAAAGTACAGTGGCCTGAGTTTGCAGCTGGGCCACAACAGTTAGAAGCCCTGAATGCAAATGGATTGGATATCGCATCTACAGCCGAATCACCTCCTGTATTTTCACAAGCAGCAGGAGCGCCCCTTATTTATCTAGCTACTACACACCCCAGTGGTAAAGCAATTTCACTTTTAGTTCCTGTAAACTCTCCGATTAAAAGTGTTGCCGATTTGAAGGGCAAAAAAGTGGCTTTTCAGAAAGCCTCCATTGGTCACTACCTATTAGTTAAGGCATTAGAAGATGTCGGACTGAAACTGAGCGATGTCAAATCAGTTTTTTTAGCACCGGCTGATGCAAATGCAGCATTTAGTCAGAACAAGGTAGATGCTTGGTATATTTGGGAGCCATTCGCTACCAGAAATGTACAAAATAAAATAGCTCGTGTTTTAGCAGATGGTGGTAAGTTGCGAGATACTGGCAACTTTTACTCAACCTCACGCCAGTTTTATCAGGCTCATCCTGACGTGATTAAAGTCTTTTTAGAGGAGCTACAAAAGGCAGAAATCTGGACTAAGGATCATCCCAAAGAAGTAGCACAATTACTTGCTCCTGTAACTCAGCTAGATCCACCGACTCTAGAAATAATGCATGATAAATATGACTATGGGCTGGTACCAATTACCGAGAAAGTCATCATCAAGCAACAGGAAGTTGCAGACAAGTGGTACAGCTTAGGACTTATCCCCAAGAAGGTGAATGTTAGAGAGGGATTTTTGACACCTGAAGAGTATGCCAAAATTACTCCCTCAGATGTGTTAGCGAATAAGTAGTTATCCCCAAAAAGAAACTCAAACACAGGAAAATGTTATGTCTACCTCGACTTTAAGAAAAGTTCAAATTAGGTCTATTGATGCCCCTTTGGGAGCCATAGTTACCGATCTTGATGCCAGTCAACCGATCGCACCTGAAGTCATCTTACAACTTAAACAAACTTTGCGCGATCGCCATATCTTGATCTTCAAAGACCAAAAGCTTTCTGATCAAGAACTTTTGAATTTTTCGTTATACTTTGGCGCACTATTTGTACCATCTGATCAGACTCCAGTATTGGCTTCTAAACCAGGAGAAACTCCGGTGGTGATTCCGATTTCCAACGTCGATGGTGGCTATACCGGTACTGGAGAACTCACTTTCCATTCTGATCACAAATGGACTCCCACCCCATCTAGTGGTTCGCTTCTTTATGCCTTGGAAATACCGTCTCAAGGTGGAGATACTTATTGGTTAAATACCAATTTGGCCTATGAGGCATTAGATGAAGCTACCAAAGAACGGATTGCAGATTTACAGTTAATTACCTACAACCCATTTTTGCAAGACCGCAATGCACCCCGCTCTTTGTATCGTTTAGACAAGAGTATTCCTTTAATAAGTCCGATCTTTCCCCATCCTTTAGTTAGGACACATCCAGAGAGTGGTAAAAAGCATCTTTATTTAGATATTGCTACGGAAGTGGAAATTGTCGGGTTAGAGCCGGAAGAAGGATCTAAACTGATTGAACAGTTAAGGCAACATCTAAATCAACCCAAGTTCTACTACCAACACAAATGGTCTGTAGGTGATATTGTCTACTGGGATAATCAAGCTACCTTGCACTACCGTCAAGCATTCGATCCAAATGAGCGACGGGTATTGAAGCGGGTTAGCCTTGCAGGTAGTCGTCCTTTTTAGTCTCTATATCTGAAGTAGAGATGCAAGAAATTGCGTCTCTACAAAACCAGAATAATAGGTGGGATTATCCACCCTAATTTCTAAATTAGACAGGATCTTAACAATTCAAAATTCAAAATTCAAAATTAAAGACATTTCAGACGGGGATTTAAACCCCGACTGAAATGGGTCCTATATGTAGATTGCAGTTTCTTAAACCCTTTAATTTACGATAAACTTGATTATTTATGTAAAATTATATAACTAAACTACGCTAAATGATCTATTTATTTTGTTAATAAAGAATCAAAAAATATTTGTCAAAAGTTATCTATGTAATTGTAACAAAATGTATATATAAATATTGTTATTTAGGATGAAAATAGTGTTTATAAACACTTCATTTAAATCGGATAATATATAAGATTTAGACGATAATTAATCCTAAAAAATGCTCAGGGGTTGGTTTAAAAGTAGGAATTAAATTATTTAAAACTTGATTAATTTTCTTGAGATTAGGAAATTAGGAAAGTTTAACATGGAAGTGCAAAAATGTTTAGCAATGCCGTGAAAATTAAGTTAACAATAATCAGTAAATTAACATTATTTGTAATGCCTGGTTTTTTGGCTTTATCTACCACTTTAATAAGTTGTACGTCAACCAGCGATCATACAAATAGTGCAACTGATACTAAAGCAGATCCAGCAGCAACAAAAACCATTACTTTTAAAACAAAAGTGCTGCGAATGGGGTATCAAAGCTCTGGTGATTTAGTTAGAGTGACAGGAGTTTTAGAAAAACGTTTAGAACCCTTAGGTGTCAAAGTTGAGTGGGCGCAATTTGCTCAAGGGCCGCAACTTATGGAAGCGATGAATGTCGGCAAAATTGATGTTGGATCAGTTGGAGAAACTCCTCCCATTTTTGCTCAAGCGGCTGGTGCTAGAATCGTCTATCTGGCTGGTAGGCGAATTACTGCTACTTCAGGTAAAGGGAGTGCGATCGCAGTTCCTAAAGGTTCTCCAATTAAGACTTTAGCTGATATCAAAGGACAAAAAGTTGTCTTTCAAAAAGGTTCTGCTTCTCACTATTTTATCATCAAAGCTTTAGAAGAAGTGGGTTTAAAATACAGTGATATTAAAGTTTTGAGTATGCCCAATGTCGAAGCCCGTGGTGCATTTATTCAGGGCACTATTCCAGTTTGGGTAACTGGTGATCCTCACTTAGCTTTAGTAGAGAAACTCCACGGTGCGCGTGTGCTGAGAGATGCCACAAATATTGGTACTCCAGGTGGATATTATGTAGGAACACGCGAGTTTGCTAAAGAAAATCCCGAACTACTTCGGATTATCTTGGGAGAGATTGATAAAAATGGTCAATGGGCAGAAGCAAATCGTAAAGAAGTCGCCAAACTCATAGCACCGGTACTTAAAATTGATCTCCCCATTCAAGAAATAATTTCTGGACGCGCTAATTATCGACTTAAAGGAATTACTCCAGAATTGATGAAAGCTCAACAAAATGTTGCAGATTTATTTTATCAGGAAAAAATATTACCCAAAAAGATTGATGTTCAAGAAGCTTTGCTTACACCCAAAGAATATGCAGCTATTACTCCACCAACACTCATCAGTGAAAAGTAGAAAATAATCAGATATGAAGACTGGGGACTAGAAAATAGTTTTCCAATACCAAATCTCGAATCCCTTTAAATGCTTCATACTAAACAAGCCTAATTGAGGAAAAGCCACTTTTTACAAATATCCAGACTTTATTTTTTAACAAGTTGCGTAGGTATAAGTCCCCCGCAACCGTCAAGCGGCAAGTTTTGTGTTGGGGTTAAATCCCCATCATCAAACTGTACTTCCGACTTGTTTAAAAACCAACTAGAATACCAATTTACTAAAACCAAAAAGAGATTTGTTGAATTAGTGCAATCTCAATTTATAATACTAAAATGGTGTTTTAGGAGGTTGACAGAACAACTTCCAATTATCTTACTTGCTTTTGGAAGTAAGACTTAAAACCCACATTCTGCAATTCATTTTGTAATATATGAAGATTAGGAAATATAGCGATGCCTATGTTGGGCTGTGCCTACTAAATCTGACCATAAGCATAGCCCAACTACCAATAATCGTCAGTATTAATATTTAATAACATGACCATTATTGGTAATGATTTTTGAACTATTCATAGAATACATTTTGAAGTGCAGAATATGGGTTACAACTTAAAAGCTAAAACTTACGAGGAAAATCACAACTGATGAACAAGCTATTTCAACCACAACGCCGCACAGTTTTAAAGCGTATTGTCCAATATTCAGCACTGGGACTGTTTGCTTTATTATCTCCCTTTGTGGGTAGCCTTGTGCAAAGCACTCAAGCGCAGACAAACGCCAAAGTAATTAACTTGGCCTATCAAAGTTCTGGTGATATTGTCAAAGCTAGCAAAATTGTTGAGCCACGTTTCAAAGCATTGGGTGTAACCGTAAATTGGGTTGGGCCATTTGCAGCAGGGCCGCAATTGATAGAAGCGCTGAATGCAGGTAAGGTGGATATCGGTAGTGTCGGAGAAACACCTCCAATATTTTCCCAAGCCACAATCCCAGGCGCCCCTCAATTTGTCTATATTGCTGGACGCACGCCTACCGATGGGACAAACCAAGGTATTGTAGTGAAAGCTAATTCTCCCATTAAGACAGTAGCGGATCTTAAAGGTAAGAAAATTGCTTTTCAGGTAGGGTCGAATGCACAGTATTTACTAGCAAAAGCTTTGCAAGAGGTTGGGTTACAAATTAGCGATATTCAAATCGTTGCTTTGACTCCAACTCAAGCCCGCGACGCCTTTCTTCAAGGCCAGGCTGACGCCTGGGTGGGTGGCGATCCGTTGTTAGCTGTTGTGCAAAGTACTAATACTACTCCGATTCGGATTTTGAGAAATGCAGCCGGAATTAACACTTTAGGCGGATTTTATCTTGGCAGGCGTTCATTTGTCACCCAAAATCCGGCATTGGTGCAAGTGTTTTTAGAGGAAGCAGAGACGGCAGGAGAATTTGCTGAAAAAAACCCAACCATAATTGCCAACGAGTTAGCTCCCGATCTGAAATTAGATGTATCAATTGTAGAAAAGGTGGTACGCCGTAGTGCTTATAGATTGAGAAGACTAACACCTGCGATCATTGCCCAACAGCAGAGCGTTGCCGATTTTTATTTTGCACAAAAAGCCATCCCGCGTAAGGTAGATATCAAACAAGCGATTCTTCCTACTCTACAATATCAAGCTATCACACCTGATAATATCAAGTAACGGTAAACAGGTAGAGGCAGGTTTTTCATGATCGAGCAACGGCTCTCGTGAGGGAGTCGTTGACTTTAATCCAATACGCTTGGTGTTAGCGCCAAAAACCCTTCATCTGCGTAGGTTAGGTGGAGGAACGAAACCCAACATTTTCGTGGGTTTGTTGGGTTTCACTACGTTCCACCCAACCTACAATTATCCTTAACCCAAGCGTATTGGACTTTAATCAGCGATTAAGTTGGCGATCGCATCTACTAATTCGGCTGGCTCTATTGGTTTGGCAAGATGCTTGTCAAATCCGGCTGTTAGTACTTCCTTGGCGTTCATTTCTCCAGCATAGGCGGTAAGTGCGATCGCTCGAATTTGCCCTCCCTGCTCTGGTGGCAGCATTCTCAACTGTCGCATGAACATACATCCATCCACTTCTGGCATCCCAATATCGCTTAAAATTATATCTGGCAAGGATTGGGTTAAAGCGGCTAGTGCTTCATTTGCTGATGTTACTGCTGTCACATTTGCCCCATACTGCTCTAGTAAGAAGGCAATAAATTCTCGCGTATCTGTATCATCATCCACTACTAAAATTTTGACACCATTCAAATTTGAGGATGGCTCAGAGTCGCTACTGTCCTGTTTAATCTCAGATTGATTTTGGATTAGCGGGAGTCTCACAGTAAAAGTTGCCCCCTGATCTTCGCCCCCGCTTTCTACCTGAACTGTCCCGCCATGCAGTTCGACTAAGTGACGGACGATCGCTAACCCTAACCCCAATCCACCAAATTTTCTGGTGGTGCTGCTGTTCTCTTGGCGAAAATATTCAAATACGTAAGGCAGAAAATTGGGGTCGATGCCAATGCCCGTGTCGCTGACTGTGATCTGAGCATAAAATACAGGATTTAGCATGGGAGTATTTTCTGCTCTCTGTACCCTTTCTAGTCGGATATCCACCCGTCCCCCCGCAGGGGTAAACTTAACTGCATTTGAGAGCAAATTCCAGACGATTTGCTGCAATCGGCTGGAGTCACCTAAAACTTGCCCCAGATTTGCTTCCAGGCTGATGTGCATCTCAATTGACTTAGCTTCTGCCGATAGCCGCACTGTCTCTATTGCTGCCGAAATCACAGATGTCAGATCAACTGGGTAGATATTCAAGCTGAGTTTACCTTGTAAAATCCGGGAGATATCCAGCAAGTCTTCAATCAGTTCAGCTTGTAACTTAGCATTTCGCTCAATAGTCTTCAGGGCTTGAGGGATTGTCTTTTCATCAAGTTTTTTGGTTTGGAGTAGCTTTGACCAACCTAAAATTGGGTTAAGTGGCGATCGCAATTCATGAGAAAGGACTGCCAAAAACTCGTCTTTAATCCGGTTGGCGTTTTCTGCCACTTCCCGTGCGGTTTGCTCTGCCTCGTATAGGCGGGCACGTTCCATTGCTTGAGCGCACTGCTGTGCTAGTGCCAGGATAAAGGCTTGGTCATCCTGATTAAACTCTTGAATCTCGGCAAAAGCTAGAGACATTCCACCTATGGCTCGTCCCTCGATGATCAATGGAATCGAAATCCAAGCTCCGTAGTTGTACTGAGCATAATCCTCAGCCAGATTTGAGTAACGAGTAACCCTCGCTGTTGTTGGCTCTTGCCAGATAGGCTGCTTGGTTCTTACTGCTTCTGCCAGTGGCGCGGATGCATTAATAGAGAATCGACGCCATGAATCTACCGCTTCTTGTTGATAACCTACTGCACGGACAATTTCCAGTTCAGTGCCGCTTTTAGTCAGTAATGCTACTAAGGCAGAACTAGCTCCCAAAGCTGCCATACTTTGCTCTACAATTACTTCCGCGACCTGTGCCGGAGTTAGAGATTCAGAAAGTGCAGCGGTAATGGCTTGCAGACGTGCAGTGCGAGATGCTGCCCGTAAAGCCGCCTGTTGAGATTGCTGTGCTTCTGTGTAGAGTCGAGCATTATCAACAGCGATCGCTGCACGGCGAGCTAACTCCTCAGCTAACATCAGGCTTTTGGTGTCGTAGCGACGACCTGAAGAAGATACCAAAGTCATAGCTCCCAGCACCCGTCCCCGAACTATCAGCGGTACACTCATACCAGATGTTGGATTTAGTTCTTGCAAGATTTTTAGGTGATCGGCGTTGTCGGTTGCCGCTTGCATCTGTTCATCAGAAATAAAATGAGTAATTTGTGATTTGCCTGTCCGTATTACCTCAGCAACACCTTCTGTTTGTGTCAAATCAGGCGGATAATTGTATAACTGTTCTACAAATTCTTGTTTCCCTGGATCGGCATGGGCTGCTGCAACCCGACGGACTGATTGATTGTCACAAATAATATCAACTAAGCAGCAATCAGCTATTTCAGGCACTGCCAAACGCGCCAAACCTGCTAAAGTTGTCTCGTAGTCCAATGATGCAGCCAAAATCCCACTAGCCTCAGCGAGAAAACGCTGCTCCTCTTCCACCTGCTTGCGCTCAGTAATATCTCTCGAAGACGCCTGCATCTCTAAAATTTCTCTAGTTTGGCGATCGCGAATCGCTCGAAGAGTTGTTTCCAACCAGATATAATCTCCGTCTTGGTGACGAGCACGGTGAGTAATGGTATAAATATCTGGTAAATCGGCATTGACTGGGTAATTCCTAGCAATCTCTGCCACATCGTCAGTGTGAACTACCTCACGGCTGGGACGACCTACTAGTTCCTCTGGTTGATATCCCAGTACTGTGTAGCAAGCTGGTGAAACGTACAGAAGAATTCCATCTACTGTATGGCGTGAAATAATATCAGTTGAATTCTCAGCCAGCAGCCGAAAACACGCCTCACTCTCGCGCAGTTTTGCCTCTGCCTGTTTGCGTACATTAATGTTACGGAAATAAAGTGATAACCCTGTGGGTGAAGGATAGGCACGAACCGCAAACCATGCATCAAAGGGTGGGTAATAATCTTCAAGTTCAAGCGGCATTCCTAGAGCAACCGCCCTTTGATAAAGCTGACCAAAGCTAGTAGCAGCGAGTTCTGGGAACTCTTCCCACAAATTTTTTCCCAGCAGATCCTCGCAGGAACGCCCCAGAGTACTGCTTCCCTGATGATTGAGGTAGGTGAAGCGCCACCTACTGTCAAAAGCAAGAAAGCCGTCAGTGATCCTTTCCAAAATTTGGGTAACTTGCTCTTTGGCGTCTTCAGCCTCAACACGAGCCGCTTGCTCCCGCTCAAATAATTGTTTGCGCTCGACTTCTGCTTGCTTGCGATCGGTAATATCGACGCACATTCCTACCCATTCGCGGATTTCGCCTGTTTCGTCGAGTATAGGCACACCGCGTATATTCATGTAACGGTATTCGCCATCATGCCGCAGAACACGATACTCGGCGACTGCAACGCTGCGTGTCGGAAACGCCTGTTTCCAAATTGCCACCATTGAGGAACGATCTTCTGGGTGCAGTGCCTCAACCCAACCCCATCCTTTGTATTGTTCGGGACTTTGCCCTGTAAACGCCTGCCAAGTCGGAATATCATCAACAACGTTGCCCCAAGGGGCTGCGCTCCAGATGATGGATGCGCTTGCTTCTGCCAGTGAGCGGTAGCGTGCTTCACTATCGCGCAGCGCCGCTTGCTGTTCGCTCAAATATTGCCGCAAATCTCTAACCTCTTGAGCTTTCAGGTGATCAACTAAACCTTTAACAATGGTAAAGTCTTCCTTGCCAATCGAGACACCTGGGGTTTCAATAATCCGGCGATATTCTTCCTCGCTTTCTTGCAGTAACGAGGAATTTCGCTGCTGCTCGATGAACTGACCAATTTGAGTGGCGATCGCACTGATCATTTGGAGTAAATTGGTGTCAGGCTCTAAAATTTGGCCGCTGAAAAATTCGATCACACCTAAGATTTTATTACCCAGCCGAATCGGAAATCCGATGGCCGTGGCAAAAAAATTCTCGTATTCGGCGGGTGATGAAATCCAAACAGGTTGACCACTAGCCCAAGTTTGACCGGGTAGCCCTTCATTCAAAGCAATTGTGTGCTGGTTGAATGGCTCTTTCTCCAAGTCAGATGAATACCAACTACTCATGCGGTGCAGAACATTAGCTTCATCGTCTACACTCCAAATGATTCCAGCTTGCCATCCTAAACTTTCGCACAGGGATTGTAGAATAGCTGGAACCGCATTCACCAGCGTAGTCGCTTCAGAGAGGACACGGGCGATCGCATACTGTGCAGTTAGAAGCTGTTGGCTACGTTTGCGCTCAGTAATATCTGTAATTAAGATTGATACGCCAGTTTCTGAGGGATGGACGCGGTTTTCCAACCAGCGATGCCATTTTGGATAGAAATACTCAAAATTTACTGTAACTTGTTCGGCAACCGCGCGGTGCAGTTCAGTGTAGAGTAGGCTATTAACTGTGTCAGGAAACTCCCAAATACTCTTGCCTAAGAAGTCTTCCTTATTCATCCCAGCTAGTTCAGCTAGTTTGTCATTGACGTAGGTGTAGCGCCATTCCCGATCCAATATGACAAAAGCATCGCTGATCCTAGCTAAGACCTGTTCAACGTCTTGGGTGATAGTTGCTGGAACTTCAGCAGTCACAGTCTCTGCTCCTCATTTTTGAAAGTATTTGGCTAAAAGCGCCTCACCGGGTTTTCCCATCTCGTGCAATAGTTGTTCAATTTGTTTCATCGCCAGTGGTGAAGGTCGTGTCCGTCCGTTTTCCCATCGGTTTATAGTGTGGAACGAAACCCTAACATTGTTGCCAGTTTTACTTATGTAAGTTTGAGGCACTGGCGAGTCTCACGAACCAACAGTGCAATCCTTAGCTGTTCGATTGCAGGCATAAGGTAAATATATTTTTATTTTTCTACTAGATATTGGAATATAGCAGATGCTATAACTCTGACTGCATCTATCTAGGGCTATAGAGGTTGTGATTATGCACTACATCAACTATCATGCAAGCTATTTAAGCTAGTAATAGAGTTGTTTGAATCCAGGGAATGAAAATATGAGGGTTTGGCTTGCCTGCTTTTTCGTGCTGTTTGCCTTGGCGGAACTGTTTGACTGGTTGCAAGAATTTAATCTGCCATTACCTATCTATATTTTGGGTGGCGCTTTTTTAGCTGTTGCTTCTAACTATGATAAAATTATTGGCTCCTATTTTGCTGATTCAAGCATCGAAGCATCACTCGAACAACCGCAGTTAGATTTACTAACCCCATCTACTAATCCGATTTCTTTCCCAATTACCAGTCCTGTTGAAGATGCTCAAACATCTCAAACAGATGATTAGCCGCATAGCGTTAGACAGCAATAACTATAGGACTCCTATTTGATTTTTGAAAAAAACTCAGTATATCTTTATTCCTTCTTCCCTGTTCCCTATTCCCCGTTCCCTTTCTCTACGAGTGATTCAGGAATCAAATCGGATTGCTATAACTAGCAAGTAAATTGCTACATTAATAGAAGCTTCTGGTTAACTAGCTTTTAACCTATAGTTAGAAAATTAACTTCTGCGTCTGCAAGATATACCCAATTCAGGCTAACGTCGCAACGCCGTGATTAGTGGACTATTAGAAAAACTCCGTGTCCCCTTTGTCAAAGTTCAGGATTCCCGTGAAACTTCCCAGAGCAAAAGCTGGCTGCAAATTATTTTAGTTACCAGTGTAGGAGTCACCGCCTTGATCTGGGGAGTTCGGGAACTCAAATGGTTGCAGCCTTGGGAGTTAAGAGTTTATGATCAGATGTTGCGATCGCGTCCAGCAGAAGCACCTGATCGGCGGATTTTGCTGGTAAAAATCACTGACGACGATCTCAAACGAGAGAAATGGACTCTATCAAATCGTAGAATCAATCAGCTGTTAGAGAAAATAGAGTCTTATCAACCGCGAATTGTTGGTTTATATCTTTTCCGACCAGAAGACAACAATTTGGCAGCTAAGGAGCAAAATCAAGGTAACATTATCAGCACCTGTTTGTTCAGCAGCTTGGGTAGAGATGAAATTCCACCGCCGCCTAATTTTCCTATAGATAATGTTGGCTTTAGCGATGTGGTCGCTGATAATGAAAACGACCAAATTCTCCGCCGCAGTTTGTTATTTGCTAACTCTACAGACAATAAATGTACAACATCATTTGCATTTGGTGCCCTAATTGCAATTAATTATCTGGAAAAACAAGGCATTGAATACCAGTTCACTAAGAAAGGAGAGTTTCAGTTAGGTAAAACCCTCTTCCCACGTTTAGAAGCTAATTCTGGTAGTTATCAACATCTGGATGCAAATGGCTATCAAATATTATTAAATTACCGTCACCCTAACAGCCTCGCCGACCAAGTAACCCTCACACAAGTCCTCAGTGGCCAAGTCAACCCTAATTTAGTTAAAGACCGTCTTGTAATTATTGGCACCACAGCAGCTAATCTCCCTCCAGGTGGCTTTTATACACCCTACAGCACTTTGCCAGATCAACCAGCCAGAATGCCTGCTCTGTTTATTCATGCACAGATAGCAAGTCAACTCATCAGTACAGTGTTGGATGGGCGACCTCTAATTTGGTATTGGCCCGACTGGGGGGAACTTATTTGGGTGTGGGGCTGGTCGCTCTTAGGTAGTGTTTTAGCATGGCGGTGGCAAAATCCGTTGCTGTTGCTAGTGGTAGGAGGGACAACTCTACTTGGCTTAGTATTAATCTGCGTTGCTTTGTTTTTCCAAGCCGGATGGGTGCCGTTAATCCCTTCTGCTCTTGCTTTGGTGATTAGTAGTATCTGTGTGATTGCTTATACTAGCTACCAAAATCAGAGGCAAACTCAGATAATTATTCTGCAAGTTGAAAAACAACAAGAAGCGATCGCCCAATTAAATGTACTCTTAGAAGACAAAACAGCAATTCCCGACTCCTATCTTGACTTTCCTCCCCCAATTGATTCACCAGAAATAAAATCTGGTGATTTGCTTTTGAGTGGACGTTACCAAATCTCTAAAACTCTTGGTGCTGGTGGATTTGGTCGCACTTATTTAGCACAGGATACTCAACGACCGGGTAATCCGATTTGTGTAGTTAAAAAGTTAATGCCAGCCCGTCAAGATACACGATTTTTGCAAATTGCTCGCAGGTTGTTTAATAGTGAAGCTGAAATTTTAGAATCTTTGGGTAAACATCATCAGATTCCCGAACTACTTGCTTATTTTGAAGATGACCAAGAATTCTATTTAATTCAAGAATATATTGAGGGACATACCCTAAGTGAAGAATTACCACCTGTGCAGAATCTGCAAAATGAATCATTTGTGATCGAGATGTTCAAACAAGTTTTAGAAGTTCTCGAATTTGTTCACCAGCATCGAGTTATTCATCGTGATATCAAACCGACTAATATTATTAGATGCGCTCAAGATAATCGGCTGGTGTTGATTGACTTTGGTGCTGTAAAATTGATGCAACCGCCAAGTAGTGAGCAAACAGAATTAGCCACAGTAGCCATCGGGACGCGGGGTTATGCACCTCCAGAACAATTTGCCGGTCATCCCCGCTTATGCAGTGACATTTACGCTTTAGGAATGATTGGCATTCAAGCCATCACTGGGATACCACCGCAAGAACTCCACCCAGATGCAGAAACGGGTAATGTGATGTGGCGGCAAACAGCGTCAGTCAGCGCAGAATTAGCGGCAATTTTAGATAAAATGGTTTGCTATCATTTTAGCGATCGCTACCAATCAGCCGCCGCAGTTTTACAAGATTTAAAACGGATGTGTAACCCTGGCGATTAGAAATCGCGGCTATACAAACTTTCGTCCGCGCGGACTAACAAAAAATTAATGGTTTATAACCCGCAGAGGCGGGTTTTGTCTGTAATATCAAGGGTTTACACTTATATTAGTTATTAGTGCTATTCATCTTTAGCCCATATTGACCTTGTTTTTCTATAATCTGAGTCAATATTTTGTGGCAATGACAGTCACTTCCACATTGATTTAATATGTCTTGTGGAGCAATTTTACTAGAACCTAAAGCTAGACATATTTTTCCAGTACAAGTAAGCTGGAAATAGTCTCTTAAATTGCCTTGAGAAGGCAATTCGTTAATTTGATAATTTGTTAAAGGTTCAATAAAGCCTAATACTCGTAAATGTCTCAATTGTTGCTCACAAGATTGTTCCTTTTTATATGGAAACTGTCTTTGATCTTTTTCAGCATTAAATAAATTTTCCAGAGTTGTTCTCTCTCCATCGTCTAGCAAAGAGTCAAAAAACTTTCTTTGGTTTTCATCATCTTCTATTAAAGTTCCTAATAAAGCTAAAGCTTTTGACTCCTTTTGATTAGCCTCTATATTAGCTTTAATTTTACTATGAACTAGATTTAATTCTACTCCATTGCTACCAAATTGTAATTTTTCTATCCTCTCAATAACCGAAGAATTTAACAATAATATAATGGTTAAAAGTCCTAGTTCTGTTGTCTCTAATCTTCGGTTTTTCTCAAGTCCTTTAGCTGGGATGAAAACTAAGTAACCTAAAGCCACAATACTTATTATCATCCTGAAGTCAAATGCCCCTTTATTGGCTGAATTGCGGAGGCTAGGCTGAAAAAAATTCTTAATCGATTCAACTATTTTCTGGCTCATAGTACATTTTTACATCAATAAAATTGACTTATATTTGATAGAAAGCAATTGCTCATAAGGAGGTTTAAAAAACTAAATAGCTAGTTTCATCGAAAAATTACACAGCTTATTACCCTGTTATTATCTCTGGAATACTTGAAGACATTTACCTCAACTTATTGCAGAACTGATAACATCTGAATTTTCACAGTATCTGGAAAACCTCACTTCTATTTCTCTCTCCTAAAAGGAGGAGCCACTGCGTTGGGCGGCTCTGCCGACTTGAAGCACGTGGCGTCAGAGACTTTGAATTTTCCCCCCTCCCACGTCGGGAAGGGGGTTAGGTTTTTCGTGGGTTTTTCTACATGACCTAAACCACAATGAGCAAAAAACTAACATTTATATCTACATCCTGAACCTATAGTTTTTCGGATACCTTCCCAAATTTCTGATTAACACCTATGACAATACTGCTCGGTTAAGAATATTCGTAGGTTGGGTAACGCGCATAGCGCAGGTATCGGATTAGCAACCAGCCAAATCGCATCTTTTGTGTTGGTTGCTCAATACCCACCGAATAGCAAAATACCATTTTTTCCCACAACAGCCTTCTTGTGGAGCGTTGTTGCCGGAGTGCGAACCAGTATAATATCCTGGATGTTCTTTAAAAAAATTCGCCGCTAATAACTCTTCCCTTTGCGACGGCAGTCGCTACAACGGGGGGGAACCCCCGCACCGCGCTGCCTCTCTTTAGCGTCCTTCGCGGTTCCATACCCTAACCATGTCCACCCAACCCACAATTCAAAGCATATACACCGATGGTGCTTGCACCGGGAACCCTGGCCCTGGCGGTTGGGGTGTTGTCGTTTACTTCAGCGATGGCTCAATCCACGAAATGGGCGATGCATCTCCTCATACCACTAATAATAAAATGGAAATGCAAGCTGCGATCGCCGCCCTCCAATTCCTGCAAACATCTCAACAAGCCCAAGCCATCACCCTTCATACCGATAGCGAATACCTGATTAACTGCGTTACCAAGTGGGTGAAAGGCTGGAAAAAGAAAGGCTGGAAAAAGTCAGATGGTAAACCCGTCCAAAACCAAGACCTTTTGGAAACTCTTGATGAACTTAATACCCAACAGGTGAAATGGCAACACGTCCGGGGACATTCTGGTAACATAGGTAACGAACGTTGTGATGCGATCGCTCGCACCTATGCTAGTGGCAAAATCCCTTCGCTACAACAATTATCTCCCACATATTTTTACAACTCTTTACATGATTCCAGCGAACTAAATGTAGCAAAAGTAGCTGATTATGAAAAAAACTCTAGAATAATTAACCAAAATACCCAACAAGTCAGTACTTCTGCACTAGAAATAACTGTTATGGAACTATCAACTGGGCCAGTTGCGGCCACAACCGATGAAAAAGCGGCGGAAATGAAGGTTTCGCAACTTCGCAACTTGGTCGAAACTCTGCGTATCGCTGACGAAATTTCTGAAAAAGGCTACTTAATTACGAGTTCTGAGTTAGCAGACTTGATGGATGTCCACGCCAGTGCTGTCACCAGTCGGGGAGATCAATGGCGCTGGCGAAACTGGATAGTGTCACGGGTACGCCGTGAAGGAAATCAAATTCTTTGGGAACTGGAACGCGGGGATCAAATAGGAGGTGAAGAGGAGTAGGGAGCAGAGGGAGCAGGGGGAGCAGGGGAAGAACTATTGGTTATTGACCAATGCCCAATGCCCAATGCCCCACTCATAACTCAGCACTATATTTGCGTCCCCGCCACTCGCGCGGGGTGCGGAACGCAGATAAGAAGATTCGCAGCACAGCTAAGGGATCAGCCAAAGGCGAAAGCCAGAACAACCAACTACCTTTAGCGGTTGTGCGATCGTAGGAAGGTGCGATCGCTATCAGCATAGCAAAGCGAATCACCAGGAGGAATAAATTCAGTCCCAGCAGAAGAAGTGGGGGAGTGGGTAGAGACGCGATTAATCGCGTCTGTAGCAAGTAGGAGAGTGGGGAAAAAATCAACAAAAAAGTGAGGACAATTAAAAGGGGTAGACCTTGAACAGATGTGAGTAGCCATAAATCTCCCCACAACTGAGAACGAGAAGTTGCATCTTTGAGGTCGAGACTTCGCCCCCATTCCTTCCACGTCTCCATCGCCCCTTCATACATCCGAACCTTCAGCACCTTTGCGCCATCTAAAAAGCCCACTTTATACCCTTGAGCAGCAATATTCCGTGCCAAAGTGACATCATCACAAAAAGAACTACTTGCACTGCTATAACCACCCACAGCAGCTAAAACGGAGCGACGACACAAAAAACATTGCCCATTTGCCATCACCCGTTCTGGTTGCTCTGTATTGATCCCGGCGGGGTCAAATCGGTAAAGCAGAGTCATCAACAAAGCTGGTTGTAGCCAGCACTCTCCTGGATATTTGAGGATGAACTGGGGTGAAAGGGAAACGAGGTCATAGCCTTCTGCTTCGGCCGTCTTCATTAAACCAGCAACTAAACCAGGATGCGGTTGGATATCAGCATCCAGTCCAAGAAACCACTGACTAGCCTCAGAACTATATAGAAAACCGTTATGCAACGCCCAAGGACGTCCCACCCAACCAGAGGGTAAGGGGTCATCTGTCATCAGGCGAAAGCGCGGATCTTTCTGCTGTATCGCTTTTACCAAGTCGGGAGTGCCATCACCAGATTTGCTGTCTACAACAATTATTTCCCGAACTTCGTAGCTTTGCTGACTTAAACCAGCTAACAGAGGGCTAATGCGAAGCGCCTCGTTCAATGTGGGAACGATGACACTAACCCTACCCAAAAGTTCCGGCGTCGGCTGTTGCGGTTCTATTGGGGGAAGGCGTCTTGGCCCCTTTAGCAGGCGCGAAAACAGAATCGCCGTTGCTGGTACTTGGATAAGTAGCAATAAAAGGGAGATGGCGCTTTCTACTATCAAAGCGTTGTCATTAGTCATTAGTCATTGGGCATTGGGCATTGGGCATTGGGCATTGGGCATTGGGCATTGGGCATTGGGCATGGGGCATTGGGCATGGGGCATTGGGGATTGGTTATTCTCTTTGTCCCCTTCTCCCCCACTCCCCACTCCTTAATTTCTAAACGTATTTCAAGGCAACTTCAACCTTTGCTACTGATACTTCCTCTTCCTTGCTTGCTGGTTCAACAGCAACTTGCGTGGGTGTGGTTGAACTGCTTAACCACAGTGCCACGGCGGGAGTCACACCTAACAATAAGCCAAGCAACACAGGGATGGAAAACCCAGAGGCCAAGCTTAGTCCGGCAGCGAAAGCAAAGTTAGTTAAATAAACGACTAAGGGTAGATTGAGTTGCGATCGCTCTAATTTAATCGATGTATTTCTCCACAATAATCCTGCCACACTCATAAACAGGGCGCTAGTGCCAAACCAACCTGCATAGTTCTGGTAAGGTGTCCCAAAGAAAGCTCCTGGTTGTTCCCAATACCAGAAGGGCAGAGAAGATTGACTCATAGCTGGTTCAAGGGCAAAATCCCAGCAAGTGAAGAGCAAAGCACCAACGGCTATAGCCGCAATATGGCGTCCCCAACTGGGTTTTTGAGCCACTTTCAAACCAGTTCTCGCAATTAAGTAAGACGACAGCCCAACATAGAACCAAGATAAAGGAATTGTGAAAGGAACTAACCCACCAATCTTATAGCCCAAGCCACTCAAGTAGCTATAATCGCCAAATGGAAAACCTGTGCTGGTTCCCAGTAGTTCACTTCCCAAAGAGATAAACACAGCCGGCAGCATAAATGCTAGCCAAGTTCCCAATCCCAATGTCCGGTAGGCATAAATAGAGACAGCTATTGTCCCCAAGATGATATCAACTACACCGCCACCTGCCATACTTAACTGCATGGCAGTTTCTCCAACCTGCGATAAGTTGAAAATTATTTCGGCATTAGGTATGACCAGTAGCATCCCTACCAGTCCAAAGGCTTTTGACACGATATGACCAATGAGGCATACGCGTTCAGCAATAACAAGTTGTCTCATGATAATTCCTTAACAAGATGTGACACGCGGCTACTCGGCTGCTAACAGTTTACAAATGTTTAACAACATATTTAACTACTTTGTACCGCAATTCTCTACAAACTTGTTTGGCTTTCTTGCGAACAGCATAACAGCCTATTGATTGAAGCTATAAGAAATATGATGATAAACTTACTAGTTTAAGCCATATACTCAAAATCTACATAATTTCATCTGCAAAACCTTCTGGTTTTTTGTCCCACTGAATACCCATATGATGAAAAACTCCTTCAATGCAGGGATCTTATTGAGGGGGGACAACCATCATAGATTAAGGAAGCCTTAAATTCACACTCTCAGGTCTAAAGACACGCTCGATTCTTGAATCTAAGACATAACTTGCTCAATCAGGCTTTCGCTCCTATTGAGTAGAGGTTTCATCTCCCCAAGCGTTGAAAAGCGTCTAGCGCAAAGGCGATGCCCTGAGCCTGCCGAAGGGTTCCGGTATGCCCTATTCCAATCCACGCAGTAGGATGATTCTAGCTGCGTTTTCGTCTCTATGCATTACACAACCACACTTACAAGCGTGCGTTCGAGTCGATAGCGTTTTCTTGACAATTTCACCGCAGCTAGAGCATTCAGGGCTTGTATATTGCGGGTTAACCGCAACCGTGGCTCGTTTAAAGACTTTTCCAAAGTACTCAACCCAGGCACGAAACTGATATCAAGATGCGTCATTAATAGTCTTTAGTTATACTAAAAACGGCTGATTGCTGGACTTTTGCCTGGGCAAAGAAAATTTTGCCTGTTAATCTCTTAGCGATTTTAAAAGTAAAGCTCCAACCCGTTTTTAGTATAAGTAAGTGGGCAAGAATAAATCAAACTATGTTACGCATCTAAATGACTAACAGACGCAAATTTTTAAAAGGGGTGGCAGCACTTTCTAGCTTATCTTTAGCTGGTTGTGGCTGGAGGCTGGCTGAAGTACGTGCTAATTCTAATACGAATGGTCAACGTGACCAACTTTATATCTTTACCTGGACGCAATATACTGACAACCAATTACTGAAAACTTTTAGCACCCAAACCGGGATGAAAGTGCTAGCGGATGTGTATGATTCCAATGATGTCATGCTGGCTAAGTTGCAAGCTGGAGGCGGTGGCACTTACAGCATCATCTACCCATCCGATTACATGGTGCAGAAGATGGTAAGCAAAGGTTTGTTAACAGAAATAAATCACGATCGCTTAATCGGTTTAGAGAATTTATTTCCCCGGTTTCAGAATCCTAGTTATGACCCCAATAACCGATATAGTATCCCTTTTAACTGGGGGACAACAGGTTTACTTTACAATTCCGAAAAAATCAAAGATGCACCACAAGACTGGGATTATCTTTGGCAAAACCAAGAGCAACTTAGTCAACAGATGACCTTGCTCAATGATGTTCGAGAAGTGATGGGTGCGACGTTACGGATGCTAGGTTATTCTTACAACTCCAAAAATGAACAACAAATCAAACAAGCTTATGAAAAGTTGAAGGTGCTAAAACCTGCGATCGCACGTTTTGACACCGATGCTTGGCAAAATCAAATTCTGGCAGGAGATTTACTATTGGCAATGTGTTATTCAGCAGATGCGGTGAAAATCTCTCAAGAAAACCCTAAACTAAAATATGTGATTCCCCGCAGTGGTTCTTCATTATGGACAGACACTATTGTTATTCCCAAAACAGCCCCCAACCAGGCTGGAGCCTATGCTTGGATTAACATGATTCTGCAACCAGAATTAGCAGCCCAAATCAGTCAACGCCTGAGTATTTCTACACCTAATAGTGCTGGATTCGAGCAATTGCCAAAAATCATCCAGAACAACGCTAATTTATTTCCCTCAGAGTCGGTTTTAGCAAATTGCGAACGTGTTAGTCCTGTAGGAAAATTTGAAGAGGTTTACGATCGCTATTGGACTCAATTAACTAGCGGTTAACTAAATTTTGGATTTTGGATTTTAGATTTGTAATTCAATCCAAAATCCAAAATTAAAAATTTAAAATTGACAGAGTGATAAGTGATGAATTTTGAAAAAAATCAGATTTACAAAATAGAAGATTTGCATCGCCTACGAGTAAATTGGCTTCAGCCTTTGGTATTACTTGCACCATCTGGGATTTGGTTATTACTTTTGTTGGTGCTGCCAAGTTTGATAATTTTCGAGTTAAGTTTAGTTGCAGACATCCAACCGGGAGATTTGGTTAATCCCAACGGATTTAAAAACTACATCCGAATATTTGACCCCCTTTACTTGCAAGTAATCGTGCGATCGCTATTTTTTGCGTTTGGCACCACCATCATTTGTTTAATTTTGGGCTTCCCCGTCGCTTATTGGATTGCTCAAATAGCGCCGCAACGTTGGCGGAATTTGCTGCTATTAGGCTTTATATTACCTTTGTGGACTTCCTCGTTACTTCGCTCCTATGCTTGGATTACGATTCTTCGTCCTACTGGTTTATTGAACAGTTTACTCAGCAATTTAGGTCTGCCTACTTTGGAATTACTTAACCAAAGTCAAGCTGTATTTATTGGCATGAGTTACAGCTTGTTACCCTATATGGTTTTGATTTTATATGCTTCTCTCGAAAAGCTAGACAAGCGCTTGCTAGAAGCAGCAGCTGATTTAGGTGCAAATCCGATGGAAACTTTTTGGCAAGTAACCGTACCGCAAATTTTTCCGGGAATTGCGGCTGCTTCCATGCTTGTATTCATCACAGGTTTGGGGGATTTTGTCGATCCAGAATTACTTGGTGGTGCTTCTAGTATGACGGCGGCGCGGTTAGTTTATAACCAGTTTCTGGGAGCAACGCAAAATTGGGGATTTGGTTCAGCTTTGAGTATGACGTTAATTTTGCTTGTTAGTATTGCGATCGCGCTTTTGATTAAGTTTGGTGAAACTACACCCCAACGCTAAACTTTTCGTCACTCACTTATAATAAAGGCATCAAACGCCAGCGAGACAACGGTTATGCTCTCACCTGATCTCAAAAATGCGTTACCAACTACTGATGAACTTCCCTGTTCGGACGATACACCAGTGGATAACGAAGACCAAAACTTTTTGCCCAATATTTTACTTTTCTTACTCAACTCCATTTGGGCAAATCGCATGGATTGGTACTTCGGAGTAGATATGGGTGTATATCACACCACAGGAGTAAATCCCAGAGTACCTGTAGTGCCAGATGCTTTTTTGAGTGTGGGAGTAGAACGGAAAAAGGGTGGCAAATCACGCAAAAGTTACGCGGTTTGGGAAGAAAATGGGATAGTTCCAATATTCACATTAGAAATGGTATCCCACACGCCAGGAGGTGAATACGACGAGAAGCTAGATATATACAGAAAACTCGGTGTATTCTACTACGTAATTTATAACCCAGAGTTTTGGCGACGCGACCAACATCAACCCTTTGAAGTGTATAAGTTGATAGATGAAAACTACCAACTACAAATAGGTGAACCCTATTTAATGCCAGAGGTAGGGTTAGGTATTGGGCGACACCAAGCTGTAATTGCCGGGATACAACAGGAGTTTTTATGTTGGTATGATCAGCAAGGAAACCGCTATTTGACAGATGCAGAACAAGCACAAGAGCAGCGATCGCGGGCTGAACAAGAACGGCAAAGGGCTGAACAGTTAGCGCAGTATTTACGTTCTCTAGGTGTAGATCCCAATAATCTACCTGGTAATTAAGCAAGGCTATTTCGTTCTACATATAAACCGCCCAGAACTGAACTTCCGCAGCTTATAACTAAAGTCCGTTTTAACGGACTTTAACGTTTTCTGAGTCGTCTTAAGACGACTTCCGCTATTAGACTCAGAATTCATTCTGAGACGGGTTAGATGAGAATAAAATAGCACTGGGTAATTAAGGCGATCGCATTTCCAAAAATATCGATGATATCATGTCCGCTTGATTGCTTATTAAACCCGAAGAACCCCACCCCCGCCAAAGCTATGCTTTGTCTCCCCTCCCGAAGAGCGGGGAGGGGCTGGGGGTGGCGTATATTGACTGTGGTTAGCATAACTAATTATGCGGACATGATATGATTTGTCACCATTTTTAAATGCTTGGAATCATTTGTATTACTGTTAATTAACCCCTGAATTGTAGAAATAAACTCATTCTCTAAATAAGGCTTGGTCAAATAAGCCTTTGCACCCAATTCTTGGGCAAGCCTGCGGTGTTTTTCAGCGCTGCGAGAAGTGAGAATCACTACAGGTATTTTTGCTAAATTGGGGTATTGACGAAAATTGCTCAACAACTCAAAACCATTCATTCGTGGCATCTCTAAATCGGAGATGACAACTTGTATTTCTGGATGTAGCTGCAACTTTTCTAGAGCTTCTATACCATTTTGAGCTTGTATTACTTGATAGCCAGATTTTTGCAGAGTCAGAGAGAGAGTTTGCCGGAGACTAATTGCATCATCTACTACTAAAACAACTTTTGGTGATTTATTATCTGGCTGTTGAGAATAACTGGGTTGGGTTTCTATAGTTGTTGTGGAAGTAGATGCAGCTTTTGGTGATTTATTATCTGGCTGTTGAGAATAACTGGGTTGGGTTTCTATAGTTGTTGTGGAAGTAGATGCAGCTTTTGGTGATTTATTATCTGGCTGTTGAGAATAACTGGGTTGGGTTTCTATAGTTGTTGTGGAAGTAGATGCAGTAAGTAATGGTGTAGATGAAAAATTATGTCCTGATATCGGCAAGGCTTTTTTATTTGACGAAGAAGCTACTGGTAGCGCCCTGATATCAAGTGTTGTTTGTTGGTTATCTCTAGATTTTACCAGCAACAAAGCATCAATAACTAAGATGAGATTACCATTGGCTAAACTACTACAACCGTAAATGTATTTTGGCGGTGCGATCGCATTTCCTAAAGGTCTAATTACCAGTTCTTGTTCACCAATGATTTGGTCAACTTCTAAAGCAAACATTCCCTGATTTCGTCGTAGCAAAAGCACCGGATTTTTCGCTATGTTTGGGTCGTGAGTATTTGATGTGTTGTATAGAGTAGCACTATTAATGAATGAACTATTATAATCAATCAAGTTTGAAAGTTGACGGATGCTGACCATAGTATCATCATTGTCTGTGTTCCAATGCAAGACTTTTTTCCCTTCAATTTCTTTAATCTGTTGTTCAGATGGAATCAATATTTTTTCGATACTGTCCAAAAGAAGGGCATAAACAACACCTTTGGCTTGAACTAGCATTAACTTTTCTGTAGTCATAGAAAAAGGGATTTTGAGTATGAATGTTGTTCCTTGGTTGGGCAAAGATTGGACTGAAATTGAACCATTAAGTGCGTGCATCTGAGTACGCACAATATCTAAACCCATACCGCGCCCAGAAATTTCGCTCACTTTATTAGCAGTAGAAAATCCCGGCGAAAATATCAAATCTAAAAGTTCAGGATCAGCCAGATTAGAAGCATAGCTTCTAGTTTTTTCTTCAGTTTGTATGGGATAAAATTCAGCAGCTTTTCTGCGAATTCTGTCTAAATTCAATCCCTGACCATCATCCCGAACTTCGATAACAGTTTGGCTACCCTGATGATAGGCGGAGATTTCGATTAAACCTTGTTCTGGTTTACCATGCTCTCGGCGAACTTGCGGAGTTTCAATACCGTGGTCAAAAGCATTACGCACTAAGTGTAATAAAGGATCGTAGAGCTTTTCTGCGATCGCTTTATCCACTAGCACCGCAGTACCAGTAAGTTTCAATTCTACAAGTTTGGCATAAACATTCCCCAACTTATTTACCATGTGGGGGAAGCGATTCAGGATATTGCCCAAAGGCGACATTCGTGCTTCTACTAAGCTATCTATAATATTAAGAGTTAAATTCTCTTGTTTGTCACTAATTTGAGCAGCTTGCGTCACGAGCAAGTCAAGAGACTCTGTGGTTTCTTGTAGTTGCAGTATCTCTTCTATTGCTTCATGCAATGTCATATGAAATTCTGTATATACATCCATTTCCAGAGAGTCAAAATTCACTGCAAAATCTTGCGTTTGTTGTGAGGTAATATTTTGTATTTGTAATGGTAAATCACGTAATTCATTTAAACTTGTTTGGTGTCTAGTGAGTTGCTGTATTAATTGCTCAATTATTTCTTTGACTTGTTCATCTTGCAAACTACGCCGTTTTTGGTAAATCAGCAATTCTCCTGCTAGATAATTGAGGTGTTGCAGTCTCTCTGTATCTACTCGAATAAATGAAGGTTGGCGCAAATTTTTAGTTTGAACATACTGTGATTTATCTTCTATTTCTTTATTGATTTGTGTAGCTAAATCAGGCATGACTTCAATAGTTGTTTCAGAAACTACTGGCTCACTGACAGTTAAGGAATCAAGCTTTTCTGAAGAATCATCAGTCTGGCTCATCACCACTTCAGCAGGAATGTTTTCGCTAGCTTCTTCTCCCCATATTGCTTCTACTAAGTTATCAGCTGCTTGAGGAGATACCGATTTAGATATTTCTTTAAAAACTAACAGTGTTTGTAACTTGGGACTATCAAGCCAATTTTTCTCTTTGCCATTAACAGGAGGATAATTTTTATATTCTTGTGCTAATGTATGAATTTGCTTTTGTAATATTTTAATTACTGAGAGATAGCTATCAGATGGTTTAATAGAATATTGAAATTTTGTAACTACAAATAGGATGATTAAGATGATCCCACGTCGATAAATACAAAGACTTTGACTATCTCCTTCATCTTGGACAAAATCAAGAAATTTTTTCAGCCAGGTTTGGATATAACTAAGTAGACTTATTTTTTCTAATGTGGGAATCAGTAAAGTCAAGCTGAGTTCTGGCTCTGGTATTTCTATCTGGTGATTAAACCAGCCAAAAATGTAGCGAATTACTTTTAAATAAAACTTGGCAGTTGTTGGGTTGACAGGTTGGTTTTTATTGTTATCAGATGTAGTTATAAAGTGGTAAAATTGTTCTTCATTGATGATAGATATGCCATGAGATGAATTATTTTGCAATTCTCCAGATAACTGATTATTTGCCACTGTCGTGAGTTTTCGCAAACCTGGGGAAGGTTCTCCACCAGATGTGCGATCGCCTTCTAATACGATTTTTTGTGCTTGTTGCAAATCTGCAAGGGCAATTTCTGCAATTTGTTGCACCTGGGTGGGATTTGCTTGCAGTGCTGACAGAATTGTTTGGGCAATTTCTCCCAATCCAGGTAAATTTAGAGATTCTGCCAAGCCGAAAAAAACTTCAGCTTGAGAGTGTAAAAACTCGATAAATTCGTCATTATTTGGTGGATTATTAACAGCGTCAGCAATACTGTTTAGACGTTGTTCTACTCCCACTTCAAAAACGGACTGCACAATATCAAATCCCAATTCTTCAGAAGTGGGAATATGAGATTCAGCACCAAATGCATCACCCAGTTTTTCTTGCAACTGTGCAAACACTGAAGTTGCTCGATTTAGCAGTTCTTCATCATTAATAGTGCTGCCGATTAGCTCGGTATTTAATGCTATGCTAAGACACTCATAAGCTTGTAACAAAAGTGTTTGTAATTCGGCATCAACTACTACTTTTGGATTATATAGAGCCTTAAATACATCTTCTAAAAAATGGGCTATCATCTTAATTACTTCTAGCCCAACATTAGCAGCGCCACCTTTAAGTGTATGAGTAGCCCGCATTAAGTTGTGAACTTTGGCAATGCTATAACCTTCCGATAAGCTAAATAGTTCTTGTTCAATAATTTGGATTAATTCTGGGGCTTCAGCCAGAAAGTAGATGTATCCTTGTTCGCGGATTTCGTTATCTGTGATCATATTTTAAATTTTTGATTTTAAATTTTTGATTTTTGATTTGTTGCGTAAATTTTTGATTTTTGCAACTGTCCTGGCCAGAATTTCGGTGTTTTCTGACATCAAATTGCTCACTTTTTCCAGTGGTAATAAACCAACCTCAACAATAAGGGACTTCCAATAAAGACTTTCATCGCCTTCTTCCTCTACCAAGCTGAGTTTAGCAATGACATCGGCGGTTGACTTACCACGACAAGCTGACCGATAGTTAGCTCCCACAGATGTTGCTGAACGGATTAGCTGCTTGCCAATGACCTCTGCCGTTCGGCTCTGTGGACTGGCTCTCTACTAAACGTATTACTCGCAATGCTAGCTGCTTTGTTCTTTGCTTAAAATCCTCCTCATTCATAATCCCTTCTCCCAAGGGGAGACGACTCGCTCTAAACGAAGCTAAGGCTTTACGCTACGCTAACAGCAGTCGCTCATGGGGGAAACCACGCCAGATGCTTCTCCCTTGGCGCTAGCCTCTCCCTTTGGGAGAAGGGGAGACGCTGCGCGAACAAGTCGGCCGAGCCGTCCAACACACTCGCTCCCCAAGACCGCGCTGCTTCACCAAAATCCAAAATCCAAAATTTAGTTGACTTTAAACTTACCAGCAGTTGTTAATAAGTCTTTTGCCATCCCTGATAAATCTTGGAACACAGTAGCAATTTCTTGAGATTCAGCAAAAGTTTTATTGGCAATTTCTGCTACATCTTGCATTGATTTAGTTACTGTTACAGATTGCGTCATTTGTTTTTGAGTCGCTGCGGTAATTCGCTCGATTAGCTGACTAATTTCGGCAGTTGCAGAAACGATCGCATTTAAGTTTTGGCGAGTGTCATTGACAAGATTTGTGCCTTCTACCACCTGTTGAATACCAGTTTCCATCGCTACTGCAACTTCCCCAGTTTCTGCTTGAATCTCCTGGACTAATTTTTCAATTTCGATGCTGGCTGCTGCTGACTGGCGAGATAAAGAACGGACTTCATCAGCTACAACTGCAAAGCCTTTGCCATATTCACCGGCACGGGTGGCTTCAATGGCTGCATTCAAAGCCAGTACGTTTGTCTGTGTAGCAAAATTACCAATCAAATTCACCACTTTGGAGATTTTTTGTGAGGATTCACTGAGGCGTTTAATCTTTTTGCTGGTTTGAGCAACAGTTTCGCGAATTCCTTGGATTGCTTTTACAGTCAGGTTCATGGCGGTATCGCCAGACTCTACAGTTTGATTGGCTTGTTGCAGTGCTAGTTGCACTAACTCAGCATTCGCCACTACAGCTTGAGTAGAGTCCACCATCAGTTGAATTTCGCCTAAAGCTGCGGTAATTTCCTCAGATTGTTGTTGCGCCAGATTGGTCAATCCTGCCAGTGAAGCGTCGCTATTGCTAGAAGTTTGGGCAACTTGTTGAGCAGCCCCCTGTACCTGAATAACGATTTGTCGCAGTGCTTGCAGAGTACTATTGTAAGCATCAGCGATCGTGCCTAGCTCGTCTTCTGTAATCGGTGCGCGTACCGTTAAGTCGCCGTTGAGAGCGGGTCTAAGGGCTATTAGGAGTTGAATAGATCGTTGTTGTAGTAATTCCTTGGCTGCCTTTTCCCGTGCTGCTGCTTCTGCTAATTTTGCTGACTGCGCTTGTACTTGTTGCAAATATTCGGTCTGTTGTAATGTCAGCCCTAACTGATTGCCAATGCGTGCTAACAAACTGACTTGAGATTCGTCCCAATCACGAGTTCCCGAATTTTGATAAGCTGCCAGCAAACCCCACAATTGTTCCCCAGCAAATACAGGAACAACTACATAAGCTTTGACTTCAAACTGTTCTAATATTTCAAGATGGCAGGGTAAATGACCCATCTTATAGATGTCATTTACAACAAAGGTTTCACCTTGGGCATATCGACCTCCCTGAGTTTCTTGTAAGTGGGTATCTTCCCAGACAGTTTTAACATCAGGTCCTACCAGTTTCACCCAACTCTGACCTACTGACTCAGACACAAATTCGCCACTCCAGTCAGGATTGAAGCGATAGACAGAGACGCGATCACATCGCAATAATTGTCGCACTTCTTGAGTGGTTATCTTGAAAATATCTTCCACATCTAAAGATTGCCGGATGCGGTTGCTGATCTTTGTAACAGCTTTCTCTTGTTCGGCTAACTGAGCTAGTTTGTCAGATTTTACCCGAACTAATTCCAAATAGTCTATCTGTGATTTAGCTAGGCTAAATTGCAAGCTAGTCTGAACCAAAAAGTTAAGTTCCCAGCTTTGCCATTCACGGGTGCTGGAATTTTGATACGCTGCCAGCAAGCCCCACAATTTCTCCCCGAAGAATATAGGAACAATTATGTAAGCTTTGGCTTCAAACTGCTCTAAAATCTCAATGTGGCAGGGAGCAAGCCCTGCTTTATAGATGTCATGAACGATAAAGTTTTCACCTTTGACATATCTACCTCCCTGAGTTTCTTGCAAGTAGGTATCGTCTAAAAAGGTTCTAAGATCAGGGCCTACCAGTTTTGTCCAAGCATTACCCACAGACTCAGAGACAAATTCGCCACCCCAGTCAGGGTTAAAGCGATAGACGGCGACGCGATCGCATTTTAGTGATTGACGCACTTCATGAGTGGTTGTTTTGAAGACACTATCTACATCTACAGATTGGCGGATGCGGTTGACTATCTTAGTGAAAGCTTTCTCTTGTTCCGCTAACTGAGCTAGTTGTGTATTTCTAATTCGCACTTGTTCCAGATATTCTGCCTGTGATACAGCTACACCAAATTGAGAGCCAATTTGAATCAAAAAGCTGACTTCCCAAGGTTGCCAATCACGAGCTACAAAGTTTTGATAAATTGCTAATAATCCCCACAATTTATCACCAGAAAATACAGGTACAATCACATAGGCTCTAATTTCCAACTCCTCTAACATATTAACATGGCAGGGAGAATGACCTACTTCATGGATGTCATTAGCGATGAAGCTTTCACCTTGGACATATCGACCCCCTTTATTTTCTTGGATGTAGGTATCTGCCCAGACGGTTTTAATATCAGGTCCTACCAGTTTTATCGAATTACTAACTACTGACTCAGCAACAAATTCACCACTCCAGTCGGGATTGAAGCGAAAAACTACGACGCGATCGCATTTTAGTAATTGCCGTACTTCTTGAGTGGTTATTTTGAAGACATTATCTACATCTAAGGTTTGTCGGATGCGATCGACTATCTTAGTTAAAGCTTTCTCCTGTTCAAGTATCTGAGCTAGTTGATCAGATTTCTTCTGCACTTCCTCGACATATTCTCTTTGTGATATGGCCACACCAAATTGCAAGCCAATCTGAGTTAAAAAGCTTTCTTCCCAAGATTGCCAATCACGCGCCCCAGAATTTTGATAAGCTCCCAGCAAGCCCCATAATTTCTCTCCACTGAATATTGGCGCAATGATATAAGCCTTCATTTCAAACTGCTCTAAAATATCAATGTGACATTGAACATGGCCCATTTGATAAATGTCGTTGACCACATAGGTTTCACCCTTGCCATAACGTCCTCCTTGAGTGTCTTGTAAGTAAGTATCTTCCCAGACCATGTTAAAATCAGGCCCGACCATTTTTGTCCAATTATTACCCACTGTCTCCGCGATAAACTCGCCACTCCAGTCAGGTTTGAAGCGATAAACAGCTACGCGATCGCATTTTAGTAATTGACGTACTTCTTGAGTGGTTGTTTGGAAAATCTTATCTACATTTGATACTGATGTGCGGAGAATTTTATCGATGACTTTCGCTACTGATTTCTTTGCCTGTGTTTGATTTTGTTGTTCTTTGTGAAATTCAAAGCTCTGCAATCTGTAGACCAGTTCTGTTGTAATTTGAGATAGTAGACTAATTTCTACCTCCTGCCAGTGCTGCGTTGATTGGCAATTATTTACTGCCAGTAACCCCCATACTTTACCTTCCACTACAATCGGTAAACTCAAACTAGCCTTAATTTGAAATTTATCTAGCAGCTGCTTTTGATAAGGGGTAAGTTGAATCTGATTAATATCGCCAATAACTACAGGTTCTATATAGTCTTTACTGCTATATAAGCCAAAAATAATTCCGGGAATATTTTCGCCTAACGTCGGTGTCCAACCTAGTGTTCTGGATTCTGCTAAAACATTACCTGATTCTAGGGAAGTAAACTGATAAATCAAGGCGCGATCGCAGCCAATCTTTTGTCTAATTTGCGCTACAGTGATTTTGAATAGCGTATCAATATCTGGGGCTTGGCGCAAATGAGTTGTGATGTCTTGCAACTGTCGCCGCCAAGTTTTAAATTCCTGAGCGATCGCATTTAATAAAGATATTTCATTACTGGCAATATTCGCTATATTTGGATCACCATTAATATTTTCCACTTCCGAGATTATATTCTCATTTTCTTGGCTATTTTTATACAAAAATGTCATTTGATTCCCCTCAACACTTGTAATTGGTAATAACTTGATATCTGGCAGGTAACAATGAACTGGTATTTGGTTATTAAGGATTAGGAATTGTCAAAATACTATGCCTAATCACCCCTTCTCAAACGTTCAATTATGAATCCCCCACATGGGAGCTTGGATAATCGTTATGGCATCCAAATTAAAAATCATCTCCTCTGAATCATTAATAAAGTATCCCTGTAAGAAAGGTGAGCTTTTAGGATAAAATAATTCAGTAGTTGCGGATTTCATTTGTTTAGTATCCAGCCATTCAATATCTATAAGCTGTCGCACCAATAGTCCCAAATACTTACCCTTGTTTTCCAGAACAATCCCCATCATTATTGAAAGTAAATTTGATCCTTGCGAAATTGGAGGATAACCTAACATTGCCTCTAAATCTACCAACCAAAGCATCTCACCGCGCCAGTTATAAATACCCAAGACGCTACTAGGCATCTCAGGAACGCCACATATTTCTGGTAATGATACTTGCAAAACTTCTGTGATGTGTTGTAACGAAATTACGGCTGTATCCATTACTCCCAAATTAAAACTCAAAAACTTTTCCTTGGTTTCCAAAGTTATTAATCCTTTGTCCTTGATGATTTATCTTTAGCCACTATTTGCAATTATTATTTAATTTATAATTAGTGACTTTGATTGACTATTTATTGCATTCTCACTTATTAATCAATCGGTTCAAAATTACCAGTAATTCCTCTCGTTCAATCGGTTTTGATAGATAACCATCAGCGCCCAACATATTACCCCAAATTTTATCTACATCAGTATTTTTAGTAGAGCAAAAAACCACAGGTATTTTGCTAGTGTTGGGATTGCTTTTCAGTTCTCGGCAAATTTCAAAGCCACTTTTACCCGGTAAAATTACGTCGAGTAATATTAGGTCTGGCTTATTTTTATCTATTTTGTCTTGAGCCTCTTCACTACTTGTGGCGCTAATCACAGAATAACCTGCCTGTTGCAAGTAACGGCTGATTATTTCCATATCTGTTAAGCCATCTTCAACAACTAAAACAGTATTCATCGCAATTACTCGTGAAAATTTTCTCAGAATGTAAACAAATTAGACATACAAACCCTAAATTATTCGTGAACAAAGACATGCAAGGGAATAGAGACTAGCCCTAACTCCTTTGCCCTAAGCAATATTTCACAAATCAAATAGGACTGCTATAAATACAAATTTTTGTATTTGTCTAATCTTGATTCAAACTTTACGTATCAACCTCAGAAAAAATACGTACTAAACATAACTTAATATAGGAATCGTAAATTGTTTTTTAAAAATCTAAGTAGTCTTGTAGGGAGTGTAGACGAGAGTACAACACTAAAAGCCTGGAATGGTGTCGTACTTTCTGCGCTAATTAGTTGCAGTATCAACGTAGCGCCGCCACATACCCTATACTTAATATTTTGTTTATAAACGCCGTCGCCGTGTGTAACTTTGACTCAAACCTAACCTCCCAGCCCCCTTTCCTCATCTACGGTGTACACACAAGTCGAATTACCCCCCTTAATCCCCCCGATAGATTGGGGGGAAACAGGAAATTTAGTTCCCTCCCCAATCTATCGGAGAGGGTTAGGGTGGGATAAAACCTTGGTTAGTCAGCTATTTCAGACTTGTGTGTACACCGTAGCTTTTCTCATAGGGAAGTGAGGTCAGAATATTAAGTTGCATATCACGTTTATAAATAGACATCTGGTGAAATTAATTATGCGTTGCCCGAAATCCTTGGTAGGCACAATTCATGAATTGTGCCTACCAAGGATTTCGGAGATGTCTAATAAGTAAGTCGGCGTGAATAATTAAAGGCTCTTAGTAAGGGCTGGAGCTGCTTACTAAGAGCCAATTTAATGAATTTTATATTGCGTAACATAGTTTGATTTATTCTTGCCCACTTACTTAATCTCTAATTCCCTAATTAAAAACCTCTAAATTAGATTTATTCTTGTCGATGGATACACTCGATGTAGGTAAATACTTACGTACTATAGCCATTACCCTATCAGTGACTACGGGTTTAGTGAGAAAATCTGTAGAACCAACTACCTTGGCACGAACTCTATCTAAAAAACCATCATTGCCTGTTAATATAATTATTGGTATGTTGGCAAAGGTAGATATTCGTCGCAACTGAGTGCAAATTTCGTAACCACTGGCAACTGGCATAATCAAATCCAAGAAAATCAGGTCTGGTTTCTCCTGAATGAGGGTTGGTAGAGCTTGTACAGCATCTTGAATCTTGATAAACCTCAATCCATTGGAAGTGATAATATCCTCTAGCATTTTACATACCTGAGGGCTATCATCGACGCAAGCCACTAGTGGGGCAGTCCGCTTCTTTGCTTGTGTGGTGGTAGAGTTATTGTTGACTTCAGTAACTGCTAAGGGCAAGTCAGGTACTTCCACCAATTCAATGATTCCTTTAAGGATATAGGGAAGCAACGAACGGGTGAGTGGCAGTACACTCTGCTTCATTTTCATGGCTAAATCTCGCAGAGTCAATTTGCCGTTGATTAAATTCACAAAGTTTTTGTAGACAGATGGACTTACCATCTGCTGGAGTTGTTCTGGTCGCCGCAGGACAGGTGCCAAGTCAGGAGCAAAATTTGCTAAACCTGCTTCTGACCAAATTTTCCACGAGTCTTGCATATGCTTTACAGACATTTCTGCATTTGTGAAGCTCATTGGTGCTTCTAAGATAACTTCTTGACTGCGATTGCAACTTATAGAAGCAAAATTTCCTTGCAGAGCTACGTCAAATAATACTTCTGCTATCGTGTTATCGACAATAGAGTTAATCTGTTCCCGCTGGATTTTCTGTTTTTTATAGAAGATTTCTAAAAGGTGATAATCCCAGTAGTCGATTGATAGGTCTTGCAAACGCAACTGTAACTTATCAACATCAATCTGGGGACAACTTTGAGCCATATGTCTACGCCAGCGGCGGAAGGGATGAGTTCCCCCTGTTGCCCAAACTATTCGTCCCAGCCGATAGTAAAAAGTCCATTGGCTCCCCTTTGAACTCTTAATATTTAATTTGCCATTATATTGCAACTGAGTACAAGTTTGAAATTCATTTACTAGATTATTGGAAATAACTTCCCGGTCGGACATACTTTGTTCCTTTTGTTAAAAAGCCAACCCTTGAAAAACCCATACTAGCTAGATAGTGGTCAGCAAATACGTCAATAAGTGCAAATACATTTGGTAGATAGCAGTCTAAATCAAGATTATTAAAAGCAAAAAAGACAGGAAGATAACAAAATTCTTGCTAGTAAATAAGTCATCTAGTACAGAGTTGATTCTTGGCATACTTGACTTTTATGCTAATCTTTTATCACTCCATTAGGTTACTATAGTCCACATGATGATAAATTTACTATTAATATATTATTGTACTAATTTCCATACGGAATTATATCCGTATAAGTCCGGAATTTTTGTTTAAAAAATATTAGCAAGTCTCTAGATATTTTTGCTTTAGTTATTGAGATTGACAATAAAGGGTAAAAATATTGATTTAAATATACATTTCTTAATGTATATTTGTTTTAGTGAACTTTTCTAGGGAATATTATCCTTAAAAAAAAGGCGTGCTACTAAGACAAGTAGCAGCCAGATATAAAGTATTTATTTAGGAAAATTTCTTTAAGGTTGGTTGTGGTTTTGATAGCTCACAACAGCTGCTCTGAGATTACTTTGGTGTTCTGAAAGAAGCCGATCGCCCTCGTCTTTTTCTAAACCAGTCCAGTGCATCAATAGCGCTAGCTTAACCCACTTGCCACTACGTTCTAGTAAAAAACCAGCAGCTTCCCGACTTAAACCTGTGAGGTCTTGCAAAATTCGCAAAGCGCGATCGCGTAACTTTTGATTTGTTACCGCCACATCCACCATGCGATTGCCATAGACTTTGCCTAGCTTCACCATTACCCCAGTCGAAAGGATATTTAAAGCTAACTTCGTGGCTGTACCAGCTTTCAGGCGAGTTGAGCCGGCGATTATTTCTGGCCCTGTCAATAGGCGAATGTCAATATCGGCATCACAGCTAACTTGTTCAGCCGGAACACAGGCGATAAAAATGGTAGTGGCTCCCCGCTGACGAGCAGCATGAAGGGCACCGTGGACATAAGGCGTTGTCCCACCGGCGGTAATGCCAACTACTACATCTAGTTGAGTAATGTGTCGCCCAGCGATCGCAGCCTCGCCATCTTCGATGCTGTCTTCTAAATCTTCGGAACTGCGTACCAGCGCACCCGCACCACCAGCAATAATCCCCTGTACTAACTCTGGAGGCGTACAAAAAGTAGGTGGACACTCAGCAGCATCTAACACCCCTAACCTGCCACTTGTGCCCGCACCGATATAAAATAGGCGTCCTCCGTGGCGCAAACACTCTGCGGTGCTATCAATTGCTTGTGCCAACTGAATTTTTGCCGCCGCAACCGCCGCAACTGCCTTTTGGTCTTCGTTATTAAACAGTTCCACCAATTCCAGAGAACTAAGCTGGTCTAAGTTCAGACTGTTAGGATTTACCAACTCGGTTAAAAGATGTCCGCGTTCCTGCAAATTTGTCATTTGTCCTCTGTCATTTGTCCTTAATCTTTTGTCCTACCCTACGGGTTCGCCTTTGGCGTTCTCATAGAGTAGCCGCCTTTTGGGCGTCTATGTCATTAGTCAAGTGACCAATGGCTAATGACCAATGACCCTTTGGGTTCACCAGTTGCTCATGGGGAAAACCCCCTTGGCGCTAGCCTCTCCCTTTGGGAGAAGACCGCACTGGCTCACCAATGACTAATGACTAATGACTAATTACAACAATCCTTCCAATTTACGACGCATCTTCTCTAGTTCAGAATCAGACAATTCTGGTTCTTCTAGTGGCTGTTGATTAAGAGGGAAGGTGTCTTCAACAGTATCCTCCTTCTGGGCATCTGCTTGCCAGTCGGTATCTTCCACGTTAAGTTCTGGGGGAGTGACAACTAAATTGCTGTTTTCTGGGATGATTTCCCATTCATATCCAGCACTTTCGCAAAATTCCTTGATTTCCTCAGCATCGATCGGCTCCGGTGTAGGTGCGGGGAAATCCTGAGCTTCCAGCATTAGGGCAAAGCGCGTGGCATCGTCTTCTGACTCGAACATCAGAATTTTATTGCGATCGCCCTCCCGAATCGTGTGAATCCCCTCATTTTCCGTTCGAGCATTAAAAATTAACACAAAAACACGCATTGGTGTAATCATTTGTCTTTTTTAAGGTCTATTCATATTAAAGTTCTAGGTTGTGCATCAGGGAAAGTCACAGGAAAAATTTTCACTCTATTCAGCTCAGATTTTCCTGAAAACGCCAATATTATTAAGCATAAGTGTTAGATCAAGCAAATACCGTAACTTAACCAATGAGGTCTTGGGTTTAGTTGGCGTATCCTGGAAATGGCATAGTGAATCAATGTGCCAGTTAATGCTTGTGTGTGCCAGCGACATCCGGCAATTAATACTGTGAAAGCAAATGACTAACCCTTCCAATCAAGATCATCACTCCCTTTCCCCTATCCGCAAACGTCTGTGGTTGCTGGTGTTGAGTCGGGGTAGCATTGCCTTGAGCGGACTTTTACTGTTAGGAATTGTTGTCGGTATTTGGCGATTGTGGACTTTTGTCCAAACAGAGTTAACACCTTTAGCACAACAAAGTCTCACTACTACACTCAACCGTCCGGTAAAACTGGGAAGAGTCACACAATTTTCGTTGACGGGAGTGCAGTTTGGGGCTTCAGCTATCCCAGCGACACCCACAGATCCAGATCGCGCCGCAGTCGAATCTGTGGAGGTGGGTTTTGACCTGTTACAACTAATCTTTAACCACCACCTAAAGCTAGATGTCACCTTAGTCAACCCAGATATTTACATTGAACAGGATGACCAAGGGCGCTGGGTTTCCACTAAAATAGCGTCGTCAGGTGAAGGCGGCGCAATTAAAACCGATTTGGACAACCTGCGGTTTCGCAATGCCAAGCTGGCGTTGATGCCACAGAAGAGAGCAGGGGGAGAAATAAATTCAAAATTCAAAATTCAAAATTCAAAATTGAAAGAAAAGACTGGGGGAGATGAGGGAGTAGCGGGAGCAACATCTTTATCTCCCTCATACCCCGTAACATTTTCTCAAATAAATGGATCTGCCCAACTTTTAGCAAACAACCAGTTCATCAGGTTTGAAGTGGGGGGTCAAGCAGACAGTGGTGGCAGTATTTCCATTCAGGGAGAGACACGTTCCAAGATATTAGCAGGGAAGTTTCAGTTGCGATCGCAAGACTTGCTGGCTGCGGATATTACTCGGTTGATTAAGTTACCAGTGAACTTACAGGCGGGTCGAGCCAATGGCGACTTGTTGGTTCAGTTGATACCAGGACAGCCGACTTTATTGTTTGGCAGCGCTGCTGTGCAAGGGGTAACAGTTCAAATTCCCAAAGTCCCGCAACTATTGAGCAATACCCAAGGAAACCTCGGCTTCCAGGGAACGGAGTTGCAGTTAAATAATGTTACTACCAACTACGGCAAAATTCCCCTAGTGGCTACGGGAATCATCGACACTAAAGCAGGCTTTAAGTTGGCAGGGCATGTAAATTCGGTGAGTTTGGCTAATGCCCAGGAGACTCTCAAGGTAAAACTACCTGTGCCGATCGCTGGACAAGTACAAGCTTCTTTGCAGATTACCGGATCAACAAAAGAGCCAATTCTCTCAGGTACAGTTACCACAATCCAAACTGCTCGAATTGACAAAGTTGATTTTAATAGCATCAGTAGTAAGTTTGAGCTTGTTACTAGTTCCTCTTTAATTACCCTAAAAGATATTCAAGGTAAAGCCAAAGTTGGTGGTGAAATTACGGGCGCTGGCACAATTAAACTTGGTAAAAACCCCCGACTGGATTTAAATTTCGCTGCCCAGAATGTTCCAGGGGATGCGATCGCAAAAGTTTATGAAACAACACCCAATTTCCAAATCGGTAATATCTCAGCTACAGCCGAACTAACAGGCGCTCCTACCAATGCCCAAACTGTGGTACAATTTCAAGCTCCTAACGGAACTTACCCCGGAACAGGTGAAGTTGCGATCGCTAGCGATCGCACCGTCTCTTTCCGCAATGTAGCTCTGAATGTCAGTGGTGGTACGGTACGGGCAACTGGTAGTTATGCCAATCAGCATTGGCAAGCTGTGGCTGTTGCCTCTGGGGTGAAGTTGGAACCCTTTGTAGACAAAAGTCAACTACAAAATGTCTCTTTGGCGGGGGCACTGTTCAATGGTCGTCTCATTCTCTCAGGAAACACAGCACCATTTAAAATTGCCACGATTCGCAGTGATGGTGCAGGAGTTCAAATTGGTGGCGGTACAGTTGCAGTTTCTAATATCCAACTGCAAGACCAAAGCTTTTCTGCTCAACTTGTAGCTAATGGTGTGCGGTTGGGACAAATATTGAAACAGTCTCCCCCAGTTTTAAATAATCCATTGGCGGGTACGTTCCAAATCGCAGGCAACAGAGATAATTTCAGCCTGAAAACTCTACGTGGCAGTGGTGAGGGTCGCCTTGCTATTGGCGGTGGTACGGTTACAGCCTCTAATATTCAAGTGGCTAATGGTGTATATCAGGCGCAAGTTCATGCTAAGAATGTGCCTGTGCAGCAGTTGGCAACAGTACCAAAGCAGTTCCAAGGAGCGTTAACTGGTCAGTTCAACGTCGCGGGTTCTGTTGATTCTTTTAAACTGCAAAATATTCAAGCTAGCGGTCAGGCGCAGGTAAATGTTGCGGGTGGAACGATCGCAGCCTCTAATATTCAAGTAGCTAATGGTCTATATCAGGCGCAAGTCCAGGCAAATAATGTACCTGTGCGGCAGTTGGCAGCAGTACCAAAGCAGTTCCAGGGAGTGTTAACTGGTCAGTTCAACGTCGCGGGTGCTGTTGATCCTTTTCAACCGCAAACTATTCAAGCCAGCGGTCAGGCGCGGGTAAATGTTGCGGGTGGGACGATCGCAGCCTCTAATATTCAAGTAGCTAATGGTCTATATCAGGCGCAAGTCCAGGCAAATAATGTACCGTTGCAGCAGTTGGTAGCAGTACCACCGCAGTTACGAGGGACGTTAACTGGTCAAGTGAACGTGGCGGGTTCTGTTGAATCTTTCCAACCGCAAACTATTCAAGCCAGTGGTCAGGGACGGCTGAATGTTGCAGGTGGAACGATCACAGCCTCTAATATTCAATTATCCAATGGTCGCTATCAAGCTGTAGTTAATGCTGACGGTGTGGAATTAAATCGCTTAAATCAGCAATTGCGTGGTCAATTTGGCGGTCAGTTGCAATTAGCTGGCACCCTTGGATCATCCAAATTAGCTGATGTGCGTGCTGCTGGACAGGTGCAATTATCCCAAGGTATTCCTGGTCTTGAGCAACCCTTGAGTGCTGCGATCGCTTGGAGTGGTGAAAGGCTTACCATTGAGCGAGCAACTGCTCCCGGTTTAAATGTTACTGGTAACATATTAGCCAATGCAACTAAGGCAGGTATCCCGGAAATTACTGCCCTAAATCTCAACGTCCAGGCGCAGAATTACAACCTCAAACAGTTACCGATCAATCTTCCTAATCAGGTTGCTGTGGCGGGGAGAGTAGATTTTAATGGTCAAATAACTGGTAAGTTGCCCTTGCCAAATGTGATCGGGCAAATCAACTTACGAGACTTGGTTGTTCAAAATATTGCTTTTGAGCCGTTGTTAACTGGAAACATCGATTCAGTACAGGGACGCGGTTTAAATTTGAACTTGGCGGGAAATAGCGATCGCCTGGCCTTCAATTTAGATGCCAATAATCGCCCTAAATCCTTCTTAGTAAAATGGCAGCAAGCATCAGCCACAGGTAATGTTCAAGGGAATGATTGGGCACTCAAAGTTGCAAATTTCCCCTTACAAATATTGAATTTGACTCCGCCACCAATTACTCGTCTGGGTACTGGTAAGATAACTGGGTTGTTAACTGGGGATTTACTGTTTAATCAGCAGACATTGGCAGCAACAGGAAATTTAGCGATCGCTAATCCGCAAATTGGCCGGCTTAAAGGCGATCGTTTAGCGGCTCAATTCCGCTACAGCAATGGTAAAGCCACAGTCGCAAGTAGCGAATTTGTCAAAGGCAACAGCCGCTACGCCCTTGTCGGTACTTTAGCTCAAACCTCTAAAGGCCCTCAACTACAAGGTAAACTGAACGTCAACCAGGGAGAGATCCAAGATGTTCTAGCTGTAGCACAGGTATTTGATTTACACGATTTGCAACCCAGTTCAGCAGCCCCAATCTACGGCACAGCAGCGGATCTGACCACCAACCCCCAAGGGTCGCTAAATCAGCCCTTATTAAACCAAATCCAACGGTTTTCTGAAATTGAAACTTTGGTAGCAGAACAGGAACAACAGCGACTTGATTCCACTCCCATACCGGATTTGGTAGACTTAAAGGGGACTTTCAACGGAGAAGTGGCTGTAAATACAGCTACAACCAATGGATTGTCAGTGGATTTTAATTTGAATGGACAAAACTTTGCCTGGGGTAAAAAGGAAGAACGAAATCGTTTTTATACTGCCGACAAAGTGATTGCTGAAGGCAACTTTGAAAACGGTGTTTTGAGTTTGCGACCTTTACGAATCGAGTCTCAAAACAGGCTGATTGCCTTCACGGGTAACGTTGGCGGTGATGAACAATCTGGTCAGTTGCGGGTGAATAATTTTCCAGTACAAATACTGAATAATTTTGTCAAACTGCCAGTTGGAATCACAGGCAATCTTAACGCTACAGCCGCTTTAGCAGGCAGCATTGCTAATCCCCAAGCTAGAGGGGAATTGCAAATCACAGAAGGAATACTAAATCAGAACAAAATAGAGTCAGCGATGGCAAGTTTCAGCTATGCCAACGGACGCTTAAACTTTGGTAGTACTGTAGCAGTTGCTGGGCCAAAACCTGTTGATATTACTGGCAGCATACCTTATAAATTGCCTTTTGCTTCCGTGGCACCAGACAGCGATCAAATCAGTTTGGATATGAAGTTAGAAAACGAGGGATTGGCACTATTAAACGCATTCACTAATCAAGTGGTATTTGAGAAAGGTGAAGGAGAAGTAGACCTCAAGGTACGCGGAACATTGCAAAAACCCGAAGTAGATGGAATTGCAACTGTCAAAAATGCTACTTTTTCAGCCCAGGCTTTGCCAGGTAAGCTGAGACATGTCACAGGTAAAGTGCTGTTTAATTTTGACACCATCTTAGTAGAAAATCTTCAGGGTAGATTTAGCCGTGGTCAGGTAGAAGCTGCTGGAGAAATTCCCATCTTCAACAATCAGAACGTGATTATCAACAATCCCTTAACCGTTAATCTCGAACAGCTGGCGTTGAATCTCAAGGGACTTTACCAGGGAGGTGCTAGCGGCAATTTACAGATTACTGGTTCTGCCCTTAACCCCTTGATTGGCGGTAGAGTAAATTTATTTGATGGTCAGGTATTGCTAGCAGAATCTACCGACGCTAATACATCTGCAAATAGTAGTCTTGGTGTATCACCCACAAAAGCCAATAACCAGAGTAAACCTGAAATTGGCAATGGGACAGGAAATGGGTTGGCGCCAGCCTTGCCGTTAGGCATCGCCAAATTTAATAATCTAGATTTGGAACTAGGCAAAAACGTCCAAATTACCCGTCCACCTATTCTTAGTTTCCTCGCAACTGGTAATCTCATCGTTAACGGTTCAATCAATCAGCCTATACCCGATGGTACTATCCGCTTAGAGAAAGGTGGCGTCAATTTATTTACTACCCAATTTAACCTTGCTTCTGGCTATAAACACACCGCAACTTTTAGTCCCTCTCAACCCCGCGACCCCGACTTAGATATTCGGCTATTTGCCAAGGTACTAGACGTAACTCAAAATAATGACTTCAGCCGGGTAAATTCCACAGGTTTATCAGCCTTAGAAAGTGTTCGAGTCGAAGCCACTATCAACGGTTTCGCTAGCAAACTAAATGAAAATATAGAATTAACAAGCAGCCCGTCACGTAGTCAAACCGAAATTGTTGCTCTTTTAGGAGGTGGATTTGTAGACACCCAAGGACGAGGTGACAGTACTTTGGGTCTGATTAACATCGCAGGTTCGGCTGTGTTCAACAATTTTCAGTCAGCTTTTAACCAGATTGGGAGTACCTTTGGCTTAAGTGAACTGCGAATATTTCCTACCGTTATCTCTGAGAATCCCGAAGCGGGAAGAAGCAGTTCAACTTTGGAATTAGCAGCGGAGGCTGGGGTTGACATTTCTTCTAAAATATCCGTTTCCAGCATCAAAATTTTGACAACAAATGACCCCTTCCAATGGGGTGTTAATTACCGGATAAACGACGAATTTCGTGTGCGTGCTTCCACTAATTTATCTGATGATAGTCGTGCTGTAGTGGAGTATCAAACGCGGTTTTAAAGAAATCTCTTCAATTATGAATTACTTCCTGTTCCCTGTTCTCCTTGCTTTTCAATAACTTGTCGTACCTGTTTAACATCCAATTCTAATGCTTCGGCGATTTGCTCTATACTCAAACCAAACTTAAGCAGACGGGGTATAGTCTCCAGCTTTGTTTCTTCTCGAACCTCCTCTTTTACTTCCTGCTTTGTTTCTTCCTTTACCTCCTGGTAAAATTTAGTTTGTCTCCAATCGGTTAATCCAAACATCGCTTCCAACTCCTGCTGACTTTTATTTACAAATTTATAGATAAGCATTCTCTCTACTAATTCTAAGAGATTGCTACGGTTAGCTTCATTCGTTTGTTGTACTTGATTTATCAAGTTTTTCGCTTGCTGTACGGCTTTATCTTCTGGTGCAACTACTAACTTAATCACGCCTAGCCCAATCGAAGATGATGGTACATCATCTAACTCGTCTAAATAAATTATCCGAATTTGCTGTTGAGCTAATGATGTTTGATAAATGAATGGCACACCTGGGTCGAGACTGCGTTGAGCAAAAAGTAATACTGCTTGCCAGCGACGTTGAGGTTTATATTGATTTATATACAGGAAAGCTTCTGTGATTATTCGCCAGTAAATATCATCATCGCGCTGAAACTGTACCTCAACAATATAGATTGTGTCTTCTGGGAAGTCAGGTTTGGGTAAGAATAAACCATCGATGCGACGCGCTAGTTCTTTGATTTCTACTGAGGTAAATTGGTAGTGCAACGCCAGGGATTGAGATTGTTCCAAAAGTTCAAATAAGACACCTGGAAGAGTTTGGAATAAGGTGTAAAAAATCGTGTCTGTTTTCATGCACTCTGGATATTTGAATATTTTCAGATTATCGTGACTGATCGGGCAATACGCTTGGGTTAGTGATATTTAGTGTTTGGAGATCCCCCCAACCCCCCTTAAAAAGCAGGGCTGTTTCATTCGATCTCTTAGAGATTTTGTCAAGAGTACGAGTCAGAAATTTGCTTGATTTGGTCATCGAAAAGCTACCACCTCAACGAGTAAATTTCAGTGCGAACGCGATTTTCTTGCCCAATCAGATTTTTTAGTCACCTGACTTTTTTGCTTGAAACGCTTGTAAATCAGAGCCTTTTAGGGAATGAAACAGCCCTGCCCTTTTTAAGGGGCGCTAATATCTCTTTTACCCTCTTAAAAAGGGGGTCGCCGGATGCGTGGGGGATCTTAACCCAAGCGTATTGGCTGATCGGGGATGATTTTTCTAAATTTAAGATATTTAAATTAAGTCAATATTCAGATTGTGATATTATCGTCCCCCTGCTGATTAATAATTAATCGCAAAATTGATAACCCCAAAATTATCAAAAATAGCACTAGCCCAATTGTGCAAGCATAGCTAATTTCTAAATTGTTGAAGGCTTGCTCATATAGATAATAAACAATCGTTTTCGAGCTACTGAGTGGCCCCCCTTGGGTCATAATGTATACTTCTTCAAACACTTTGGTCGCAGAAATAGCCGAAATCACCGCCACTAATGCTAGATACGGCTTCATTAAAGGTATGGTAATATCCCAATGTTTGCTGATACCATCAGAGCCATCGATCGCAGCGGCTTCGTACACATCAGTGGGAATTGATTGCAAACCCGCTAAATAAATCACCATGTAGTAGCCTAGTCCCTTCCATACGGTGACAGCCATCACGCTGGCAAGAGAAATTGGTAGAATACCAAAAATCTTGGCTGGGCTAGTTAGCCAAGGAATACCTTCTGGAAAAAGACCTAAAGCTTTCAGTAACTGATTCAGTAATCCGTTTTCTGCATACAGCCATTTCCAAGCTATTCCCGCAACTACCATTGAAATTACCACTGGGGTGTAGTAAGCTGCTCTAAACCAATTCATCCCCCGCAGTTTCTGATTTACCAAAATTGCCAGCACTAAGGGAGCAATTACTAAAATTGGTACTACACCCACAAGATATAAAAAAGTGTTTTCCAAGGTTTTCCAAAAAACTGCATCTTTCCAAAGCTTGAGGAAGTTGGCGAAACCTATCCATTGTGGCGGCTGGGCAATATCTTCATAGCGAGTAAAGCTAAGGTAAAACGCTTGCAGTGCTGGCCAAAAGACAGTTAACCCCAAAAGAACCAAGGCGGGTAGTAAAAATAAATAAGGGGTTAGCCGTTGTTTGATGAACATCCAATTTTTAGGTGTCAATTGATTCATATAAGATTTAATAGTTGTTTTCGCTTTGTCAGAACAAGAATTTGGGGATGTGAGTAGATTTAAGCTTCAATATTTTAAGGGCATATATTTGCGTAACGCTAATTAATAACTCGGAGATAAACTGCAATGGAAACTCAGCACAACTCGCCAATTGAACATCAAAATGTCCCCATAAACCACCGTGGACTACATGAATTTTTGTACAGTTCTGACGACGAACACGCCGCCATTGAGGTGAGTATAACTCCTGAACTGGCAAACAATGGTACTGAAATCATTGACCTTCAGATTTGGAGTGCGGCTGCTCAGAATGCTAAAATTGCAGGTGTTTACGGCGTATTGGATGCAGAACGCCGCACACAGTATATTGGCTATTCTCGGAATGTGTTGCTTTCCCTAAACGGCCATCTTCGCCAAAATGGTGAGCAAAAGTGTGCTTTTGTGCGTGTGCAAGCATTCAAGTTCCCTAAGCGTCAAGAAATGGAAGATTTGCGAGATGCGTGGATAGCAGAACTCGAAAGTACGCCAGCTGGTAATGCTTCCGAATGCGAAATGTGGGCTAGCACGGTAGGCGAAGCTACGAAGGCGGTAATGTCAGAGGCGGAACGCCAAGCCTATGAGGAGAAAAAGCTAAAACTGCGGAAAGCAATGGCTGACACAACCCTTTCTAAAGAGTCAGAAACAATAGATGCGAATGAAGGTGAACGTCAGCGTCAACTTGAAGCTGCTGTGAAAAACGATGACTGGAGTGTAATTATCGACGCACAGACACAGGAAACTAAGTCTTAGGTGTCAAACTAATTCATAATTAATAATTACTAATTCATAATTGCAATTAGTGTTGGCTCTGAACCCACCACTAATTGTAGACCACTAAATTGAAAATTTAGTGGGGGCTTGTACCCATTCTTTAATTATGAATTATGAATTATGAATTAATAATTATTTGGTCAATTAAATTAGTTGATAGTTTCTAAACTTAGCTAGATCATCGGTGACCTAAATATGAATCCCATTCGGAAATCTACCATAGTACTAGGTACAGTAGGCTTCATCCTATTTTCTGTACTTTTGCTTGTATTTCTACCGTGGAGCTTTAACTTCTTTGGCTACGCACTACCAGGAAAAGGAGGATTACCTTGCCGAGTTTCATACGGTCATCGGGTCTATATTGCTTCAAATAAGTGCATTGGAGTTTTTTCCTACGGGATACAGCTTCCCTGTAGGACAGAGTTAGATTTGATAGATAAAAAGTCGTGGCCGCTTACCCAAGTTAGACAAATACCTACCTTGTTGGGTGAACCCTATCCACTGTTCCTAGATGCTCCTTCTATCAAACAGATCAAGCAATGGACAGCAACAGGTGTATTTGTTCGCACTGGCAGTAACTGCTACATTGGCTATAACCTTTCAGGCGGGCCGTAAGAGTAACATATCGCCCGTGTGGAGATGCTATACCTCCACGCTTGATTAAATAGCAGTTTTCCAAACATTTGCAGACATAAACCAACCCTAGTCTAGACACGCCAGCATGAAGATGAAAAGTTAAAATACCTCTGGCAGATTATTGGGAGGTTTTTTTATTATGAAAAATTTAGGATACGATACTATGATTTGATTTTAAACAGCAGAAATGGCACAAACCTGTAAACCCACCGGTGTGTGAATAATCACTGATTCTACACCGAAGACTTGGGCGATCGCATTTGGTGTCAGAACTTGTTCAGGTGTACCAACTTCCCAAATACGACCCTGTTTTAATAATGCAATGCGGGAACTATACCGGGCTGCTAAATTCAGTTCGTGTAAAACTGTGACAATAGTTAATTCCTGCTGCTGATTCAGTTCTTTAAGCAGTTCTAATAGTTGCAATTGATAGTTGATATCTAAAAAAGTTGTCGGTTCATCTAATAGTAAAACTTTTGGTTCTTGCGCTAGTGCTAAAGCTAAAAAAGCTCGTTGTCTTTCACCGCCTGAGAGTTGTTCGACTAAGCGATCGCTCAATTTTTCTAGTTGCGTCTTTTTAATTGCAGCTTCTACTTTTACCCCATCTTTGGCGTTTAATTCCCATTGCCACCAAGGTTGATGTGGTGTGCGTCCTAAACTTACTAATTGTCGCACTGTTAAGCCAACGGGAACAGTTTGTTGTTGCGGTAATAATGCCAGTTTCTGTGCAACTAGATTTGGGGGTTGAGAGTGAATTGCTTTACCATCAAGTAGCACTGTTCCCTGCTGTGGGGAGAGAATACGACTCAACAATTTGAGTAAAGTAGATTTACCTGAACCATTAGCACCAACTAAACTCAACCATTCTCCTGTTTGCAGAGTCAGGTTAATGTCTTGAACAATTGGTACTGAGGTGTAACCGCCTGTGAGGTTTTGCAGTTCGAGTGGCATTTGCTGAAATTTCAGTAAATCACAAAGTTTTTTCCAAGAGAGCTGGTAATTCAGCGTCACGATAGTTATGCCTTGTTGATTTATTTTGGCATAACCTCTATGAATGGGGATTCTATCAGCGCTAAGGTGGAGAAGTGAGGTTATTGGTAGGTAGCCGTTGGATACTGAGGTTTAAGCTTGGTTGCGTCGTTGTTCTAGGTGCTGTTGATGCAATTCTGGGAAGTTTTCTAAGTCATCTATTGTTTGTGGCGGTGGAAATATTTTGTTATTGGCAGATTGAAACCTATCAACGTAAATTTGTAACGCCTCTTCATCATCTCTGTGGTCAAGGATATATTGACGCAATTCAGTACGGGTCAACGATGTAAAATCAGGTTTGCTCATAAATATCTCCATTCCCCGTTTGGGTAAATTACTATTTCTGTTTCTTCCCCTGCCAAAATCACTAAATTTTTTGTCCGTTTGTCTACAGTTACTAAATATAGCGCTTCTCGGTTGAGTGCAATACAGACCTAACAAGAACAGCCCCAACCCTTGTAGCGTTGGGGAGTAAGATTCAAAGCTTCTCTCCTTTTAGGAGAGAGGAATGGAAGTGAGGTCAAAGTGTATTGCTTCCATTCGAGAACCGCTAATATGGGTAGATACATTTTAGTATTTCTATAGCAGAGAATAAAGCAAGTTCTTATTTGCTCTTGTGTAGGCATATTTTAACGAGTCGCGGAAGTCCCCACCTTCAATGTACTCATAAGGTGGGGATTGTGAGCGGGGGATGAAGATTGCATCTGGAATTGATTTTTTGCTTGGTAAAAACTTTCTTCCAGATGTATGACGAATCCCCAGGATTTTCTGGTAAGATACTTACTGTCTTGACCATCAATGCCACAAGCGAAAACCAAGCTAATAGGTATATGTCGCAAGAGAAAGATTTGGGTCTTGGGAACCAGGACTCCTGCCCTTGGAGGGAATATAAGACCAAAAAAACTACGGAGTTCTGGAGGCTATTCCCGATGAATTGGGAAGCTCAGACTTCAGCCTTAGGCAAGTCTGAGTAGTTCACTAGTCTTCATCTATTACTAGGTGGTCTGGTCAGCACGACTTCTAGTTTTTAGGCTAGAGAGCCACCGTACCTTCAGGTCGGGGGTGCTGACCAATTCCCGTAATCGGCGTATGTTCTCAGGCTTGACCGTTGCGTATTTTTTTCTAGCTGAAGTTGACACGCATAAGCAATGCTGTGCTACCCTACTTATTGCCGCACAATAAGCCAAACCGAATTAACCCACGCTGATAACCGCGACGCATTAATCCCAGTGATAATGCCCCTTGAATGGTAGTCCAACCAGCATTTAGTAGGCCCCAAAGCGCTTGGGGAGTGAATGCGGAATCAATCACCACATTCCAAAAGGGGGCGACGGCGGTTGACCAATCAGCGGTGCGGATATTATGTAATGGTAGTTGATGTGCGATCGCTTCATACTCTGGCAAAGAAATCACATAAGGCAAACAATATACCCGATAAATATCCTGCAAGTGCTTTTGTTCATCCGCCGTCAGTGGTGACTCATCAGTTGGTCGATGACACCAAGTCACCATAATTAACTTGCCACCGGGCTTCAATACTCGGTAGCACTCCTGGAGAAACTTCTTTTTATCTGGCATATGTTCACCGCTTTCCAGCGACCAAACCAAGTCAAAAGAATCGTCAGCAAAGGGCATTGCTTGAGCATTTGCAACCTGGAACTGTGTTCTCTGGCTCAAATTAGCCTCTAGGGCGCGTTCCGTTGCTCTCGCGGCTTGCACAGGACTCAATGTAATCCCTGTAGCTTTAGCATTAAACTTTTGTGCGAGGTATAAAGAACTGCCGCCAATACCACAACCTACATCTAGGATATTTTCTGCTGCTTGTATCCCTGCCCAATTAAGCAGTTCTTCGATTAAATCAATTTGAGCCTGACGACGGTCTTTTTTCTGGGTACCGTCCGCACCATAGTAGCCGTGATGCATGTGTTCGCCCCAAATCTGTTCCCACAGACCAGAGGAAGCATCGTAAAATTGCTGAATTTGCTCGGAAAGTGTTGCACTCATGAAAAAACCAGTGTTAAGACAAAGCCGAATTAAAAAAACATATAGATAAGGCTAGCATGTGTGTTTTTAATTAAAATAGGGTCTTTTGGTTTGCAGAGATAATAAACTCCGGTTTTTCTCCCTTGGAAAAATTTACTAATTTTACCTTAATAAGTTGCCTTTGCTCTCAGTTGTATACCGTAATTTATCAAGAAAAATAAAAGCACCAGTCGCCAGAATTTATGCTGAATTCTGACGACTGGCTGATGAATAGAAAGTTTAATACCCCGCCTCTACAGGCTTTCTACATTGAGGTAGTGGTGTAGAACTCTACTTCAACGATTCTAACTCCTGAATTCTGACTTATTCTTTTATACCTAACTCTGAGTTTTTTATTGTTCAGGACTCGTTGAAGTAGACTGTGGTTCAACTGAGGCAGGGTTCGCGGGCGTTTTCGTAGAAGTTTCTGGTTGGTTTGGGGTTTGTGGCTGAGGTGTTTGTACTACATTACTTGTAGAATCTGAACTCTGAGAAGGAGTAGCTGTTTGACTGGCTTGAGGTTGCTGTTGCCCAGCTTTCTGGGCAATTTGCTGCATTAGCTGTTCAATTTTCTCAGCTTGCTCAATGTTCCCTTGCTGACGATACTCGTTATGGGCACGTTTCAAGACTCCACTAGCTTTTTTGATGTCGCCCTGATTATATAAAGTTACTCCCAAGTTATAGTAAGCTGAGGCATTTTTAGGATTTAGGCGAATAGCTTGCCGATAAACAGAAATAGCCTCAGCAGTTTGACCTTGAATTGCTAGCAAATTTGCCATATTGTTGTAGGCTGTGGCGTTTTTAGGATCTAGCTGCAAGGCTTGGCGATAAGTGGCGATCGCAGGCTGGATTTGACCTTGTTGTTGCAAGGCGATCGCTAAGTTAAAATAAGCATTGGCATTGCTGCTATCTAGACTAATTGCTTTTTGGTATGCAGCGATCGCTTCCTCTAGCTGTCCTTGTTCATACAGCGCCAAACCTAAATTATACAGCGCTGCTACCCTTGTGGGATCGATCACAAGGCTCTGGCGATAAGCAGTAATCGCTGCATCTTTTTCTCCTTGTCGCTGCAACACTAACCCTAAGTTGTAATAAGCTTCACTAAAATTGGGATTAACTTTAACCGCCTCTGCATATTCTTGTAAAGCTAGTTCAGGGTGATTTTGCTGCAAGAAGATATTACCTAAATAGTTCCGCGCTGCTCCAAAGTTGGGGTCATGCTGCAACGCTTGGCGAAAGGCATATTCCGCACCCTGTAAGTCTTTGCGGTTATAGCGCGTGACTCCCTGCTGGAAAAAGCTAGCTGCTTCCAAATCCTGAGAAATTGCGTTTTCTGCCAGCAGTTTGCTGACTGGGAAATTAGTAATTGTCGGTGCAGCCAAGACCAAAAACGTAGAACAGCCACAGAGTGTCACCTGGCAAAATAAATGTAACCACTGAGAAAATAGGGATTTTTCAGACATGAATTGTAGACCTATACTTATTTTTAGCTCCTCATAAGTCAGAGTACCCATCACGAAAGAAAAAATTCCAAATTCCCAACTTTTAACTCCTAACTCCTAACTCCTAACTCCTAACTCCTAACTCCCACAGCTGACGGCAAAATTAGCATTGCATCACCGAATGAATAGAAACGATAGCCTGAAGCGATCGCTTCCTGATATATATTCAATAACCGTTGTCTGCCAATTAGCGCACTTACCAACATCAGTAAACTGGAACGTGGTAGGTGAAAATTGGTAATTAAACCATCCACCACCCGCCATTGGTAGCCGGGATAAATAAACAAGTCTGTTTTACCGCAAAATGGTTGTAAATTCCCAGATTTAGCCGCCCCTTCTAATGCCCGTACTGCCGTTGTTCCCACAGCGATAATCCGACCGCCAGCTGCTTTAGTGGCGCGGATTTGCTCTACTGTGGCAATGGGAACTTCAATCCATTCTTCATGCATGTGATGGGTAGTTACGTCCTCTACTTCCACAGGGCGAAATGTACCTACACCAACGTGCAGCGTTACAAAAGCTTGATTGATTTGGCGATCGCGCAACTTTTGTAATAATTCTGGAGTAAAATGTAGTCCGGCTGTCGGAGCTGCGATCGCTCCTGGCTGTTTGGCATAAACTGTCTGATACTGATCATCAGCAGCTTCTGAGGCAGTGATGTACGGTGGTAGCGGTACTTCACCAAATACCTCTAACAGTTGCACCAAAGATTTTCCCTCTGGCACATCAAATTGCAACAAACGCCCCCCGGTGGCTGCGTCTGTTTCTAGAACCGTAGCCGTGAGTTGGGGCCTGTTTACTGGGTAGGAATCTTCCCAATCCCCAATGCCTAATCCCTGATCTCTAATGCCCAATTGCCTTGCTTCAAAAATAATCTTCGCTCCCTGTTTGAAGCTTTTTCCGGGCTTAACTAAAGCTAACCAACAGTTATACTGCCGTTCTTCCAACAGCAACACCTGGATTTTAGCACCAGTGGATTTATGACCATAAAGCCGCGCTGGAATAACTTTTGTATTGTTCATCACCAACAAATCACCAGAGTGCAGCAGTGCAGGCAAATCATGGAAAATGTGGTGTAGGGGTGCTGTTTCGGTGTCTGTAGTGGGAGAATTAACCACCAGTAACCGTGAACTATCTCTAGGAACTGCTGGGTTTTGGGCAATGAGTTCTGGAGGTAGTTTGTAGTCATAGCCAGCTACCGAGCAATCTAATTCAAAATCTTTTGCTTGTGGGCGAGAGGTGTCTTTCAAATTGGCTTGTACTAGTTTTTGCTTTATTTAGTATTTATACTCTCTTAAAAAAGCTGCTTTGAGCTTTCCCTTCTAAAGGAACTTTAAGGCATCTTCGCTCAGTTTTATCGCTAGGCTATAAGATTGATACTATTAAGTAACACGGAAAAATTAACATAAAAATTGGGTAAACCTCCCCATCTAAAAGCGGGGGCTTTTACCCTACCGGGAACAGGCATTGATTGACGAAGATAGATATGTAGGATTGGCTTTGATCCCAAGCACCAACAAACATGGAATACTTGTACTATCTGGCAAATGCCAGTCTAACCCTGAGGGTCGTTCAACACCTGCACGCTAGACCCCAGACACCAGTTTCTTTCGTCACCGTAATTCATCAAATTGATGGCTGGGTGGTTAGGATCAAACTCAAAGGCCAAGTCTCGTCCCAAGAAGATGGCGACTTTCGCGCTTTTCTAAATGAATTAGGAATTAGCTACGAACCGCCAATGAGGGTGCAAATGGCACTTTGGAGTTTGGAAGCGGGACAGTGCCCTGTGGAAGTGATGCGTCGCTATCAGGTAGCGATCGTTTCTCATGGTAGCCCAGAGAGAGACGAAATTGAGGCGTTCCGGCAACAATTTGTCCGTGGCTTAGGCTACTGCCCAGAAACTTTGGCGTGACACTATTTGGTTGTAACGGCACTACAAAATTATTGGTCATTGGTAATCAAGATATTTTATCCATTACCGATTAACCATTATCAATTAAAGAGTCGAAAGCTGCGGGAATGTATTCTTGCAGCTTAAACTTGTATTCGGCTGCTGATGAAGTAGCTAGAGCTTCCTGGGTTGCTGTAACCCCACTGATAATTTTTGATATCCTCTGACAGTAGACAATAGCAACATCGAATCGGCAAGAATAATCTGCCTTCTCAGGATACTGGGCTAAGAATATTCCAGCTGTGCGCCAGATTTTTGCTTGCTTTTGTGGGGTGATTGCGCTTCTTCCCCCTGCATCCCAACTGCCTGAACTGCGGGTTTTAACTTCAACAAATGCTAGTAATGAGTGCTGAGTACTGAGTCCTGAGTTCTGAGTAAGGAGTTTTTCCCCTACTCCTCCATCATATTGGGCGATGATATCGATTTCTCCCCAACGGCTAGAAAAGCGACGATGGAGAATTATCCAACCTGTAGATTGCAACCATTGGGCTACTAGGTCTTCTCCTAATTGACCACTATTTGTACAATGCATATAAACTTTAGTATAGTATTCTGGGTTATTTAATGACTTAATTCAACAGGAAAATAAGAGTTTCTAGCAGTTAACCAAAATCATATTCCCATGATGTGCTTATTCTTCCCTTCCTGGCGTGGCATTCCCAACAGTCAAAATAAAGTGATCATAATTGGGGTAAATATCCATAAAAGAGTGATGCTCGACATATATGCCACCACCGCATTCCAGAAAGGTGATGAACGGCTCATAAGGGTCAGGAAGACCATTCGCTGGGACTGCATCAAATTCCCGTAGACGACACCAAAATAAGTAATTACGTACCCCTAGCACAACATAGACACTACCACGCCTAGTTGGTATCCGGTCGCTGTTGTATAACTCCTCCAGCCATTGCATTAGGGGAGACGCGAGTTCAATGTCAGGGCGAATCTGGACAGCAAGATTTTCAAAAATATGCTTCTGTTCGCTCTGCAAAAACTTTGCCCATTGTCTTACCCGCGACAGAAATTCTAACATCAGTTCTGTAAGTCTTTCGTCTTTCTCCCCCATTCCCAGCGTATCCCACTGAATAGCCTGAAGTCGTGCGAAGGCAATGTTCAAATCGTCATATGAACTTGAATTAGTATTCATAAAAATATTTTTAAAGGATTTTTGCGCTAACATCTCTGACTCAAGGATAATGAGATGGAGGAGGGTTCGCCATTGGCTAAAAATAGCATGAATTTTAAGTTAAGCGCCCGGATTTGGGCAAGCATACTCAGCCTATTCCTGTGGGGAATAGTTGCCATCACCGCAACAGTCGGTTTTGCTTCCACAGCTTTGGCACTCGAATATAATAAGGAAATTTTGGTTGAGGCTGATTTCTCAGGACGTGATTTAACAGATTCCAGCTTTACCAAAGCTAATCTTCGCCAGAGCAACTTCAGCCGAGCTAATTTGCGCGGTGTCAGTTTCTTTGCGGCAAATTTGGAGTCTGCGAATTTGGAGAGTTCTGACTTGAGAAATGCCACTTTAGACTCAGCTCGTTTAGTCAGAGCAAATTTGACAAATGCATTGTTGGAGGGTGCCTTTGCTGCTAACGCCAGATTTGATGGTGCAATCATTGACGGGGCAGATTTTACCGATGCGCTGCTGCGTTCCGATGAGCAAAAAAAATTGTGCAAACTTGCCAAAGGAACTAATCCGATTACAGGACGAGATACGCGTGACACGTTGTTTTGTCCTTAGTATTTTCTACCTGGGCATTGGGGATTGGGCACTTGTACTGACTTGTACTGAGCGGCGTCGAAGTAGCGTTGCCGAAGTATTGGGCATTGGTTATTTCCTCTCTGCTCCTCTGCTCCCCATTTCCTGCTTATAAAATAGTGATATATCTTTATGCATCTTGGGCGATCGCACTGCCATTACTCAATAAAATAGCGATCGCTCCCACCATGCCGCCTATTTAAAAATACATACAGTTTCAAAATATAAGATTTCATATATTTCTACCCGCAATCAAAGCGGTTCTGGCAGGGTAAAAGCACTGAAATCAAGACAGAGCAAGGTGTTATACTAGTTCGGAACACCTTATGGGAAGCGTAAAGCACTAAACAAATAGCTGCAATACTTTTCAAAGTATGAGTGAAACACTTGCTGATATTGCCATACCGCCTCAGTTTCCCGATCACACTCAACTACCAGAGTCTGATGGTACGTTTGTGAAAAATTTTCAAGAGCATCCCCAAACCGTCATTTTGACAGACTCAATTGCTCAAGTTTTGCAACGCCTACATCCAGATGGACAGTATTGCATTGGTCAAGATTGTGGTATTTATTGGCGAGAGACTGAACCACCAGAAAAAGGAGCAGCAGCACCGGATTGGTTTTATGTCCCTGGTGTACCACCAAGGCTAGATGGCAAAAACCGTCGCTCCTATGTTTTGTGGCGGGAATACATACCGCCATTGATTGCCATAGAACTAGCTAGTGGTAATGGCGATGAAGAACGAGATGTCACTCCTTTACCTCTAGCTGGTAGTAGGGAAGGCGCAAAACCAGGTAAATTCTGGGTATATGAGCGAGTAATCCGAATTCCCTACTATGCCATTTATGAAATCAGTAATGAGAAACTGGAGGTTTATCACCTGGTAGATTTTTCTTACCACAAAATGCAGCCTAATGAGCGAGGCCACTACCAAATTCCTCCTTTAAGAGTGGAACTAGGGTTATGGCAGGGAACCTACTTGAATAATCCTGAGCAATTTTGGTTGCGCTGGTGGGATTTAGAGGGAAATCTGTTGCTGATTGGTAAAGAAGAAGCTGAGTTGCAAAGGCAAAAAGCCCAGCAAGCAGAACGAAAAGCTGCACAATTAGCAGAACGGCTCAGGGCAATGGGTATCGATCCAGAAGTAGAGTAATATTTACTAACGTTATGGCAAGCCGAAAAACTTAGTAATTATAGGCAAAAGCTTACCACAGACTTCAACTAGCTTTTCAGTAGTGGACTTAAAGCATTCTAAGCCCAAACTCTCAACACTGCAATCAATATTTGCAACGGCAAAGATTTATTATTGTCGCATTAAAATTTGCTCAACTCTCCTTTTTATAACTTCTTCATTCACACCTAGAAACCTCATAATGCAACATCTTAGTAAAGCTTCTAGGTGATTAGAAAGTCTATACAGTTGACGATATTCAATTATAGATTGGATATCTGTATTCTCATCGAGATGTGTGAGTTTATTTCTAATAAGAACTACAGAGCCTATAAAATTATCGCGTAACTCCTTTTTAGTTATAAACCCTGTTGGAAAGCAAGATTGATTAAGCCGAATAAGTTCCTTAAGACGTTTTCTAAGAGAAAATTCATATAGATAGGATAGCCTTAGCTTAAGGGAGTCTTTGAACTCTGAACTCAGATTATATAAATTTGAATCTGATTCGATTACTTGTAAAAGGCTTTGATAAATGCCATTTTCATATTCTTGTTTATCAATATATCTGCCACCAAACAGAATTCTATGAAATGCTTCTATAGCTTGTGCAAGGGTGAGAAATCTTTCTGTTAAATACCTTTTGGGAAGATAGAATAGTCCAAGATATAGATTTATTACTGGTTCTATTTTTTTGGAATCGCTATACCATTTTAAAAATACAATGTCTAAAATATCTTCAACGTCAGCAAAATAAAATAAGACTTTATCTTCATCGAAATTCTCCTTAGAGTCTGATATCGATATACGAAAATATATTTTTATTGGAACTATTTCCTCAGTTTCATCTTCAATTACTTTTACATCAGATTGATTGCTTATACTGAAATATTCATTTTGGAATATTACATTTTCATCACTATGAGGCATTTTTTTGATTAAAGATTCAATATCGCCTTCAATTTTTGGCTTTTTTACTTTTGTTTTGAAAAGTGTCCCTACTTCTGTCAAGTTGGTAGATTGTCCTGTAGCAAATACCAAAAAATCTTGAACTTTAAAAATGCCTTTTATATAACTGTCTAAATCATTTGGCTCAGGAGAGTTTAGTTCAAAAAGCTTATCCTCTAGTATGTTTACCTCTCCAATATGCTGACTAAAGATTGATGCAAAGTATAACCCTGTCGGATTTATTGGTCTATCCTTTATACCTAAATTAAAATCTCCTACATCGCATAATGATTTTCTAGGTAAAGGATTATATTGTACACGAAGCTCCTCAATTCTTGTCTTGGAAAAATCGGAAGTCATTGTTACATTAATATTCTGGATGCGAAGCCACTTCTCTAGATTCACGAAATGAAAATATATATTTTCTAATCGAATGTCTTCTTCCCTATAGAAGTGAAATCCTCTTAAAATATAAGCTGGTATACATTTAGTTTGCACTAATCCTGTACTTATACCTTCACCATAAACTACATTTTTGTAAAGAGTTACTTTCTCTCCAATAGTTTCACCATTTGAGAGAACACCAAGGATAATGGGTATATTTTCTTTGCTAAAAGCTTTTTTTAACTGTTCCTCTACAGTTTCTTCCATCCTCTCAATTAGGCTTCCAACTAATTTTAATTCTGGAAGCTCATAAGGTGAGAATTTTAGTATTCCTACTACACCATAATCAGGATTCTCTGGCAAAAACCAACGTCCTTGAACTTCAAACTCAGGAAAAGTTAATTTCGCAGTAACCATCTAAAATCACTCTTAGCTGAAGGAACATTTAGCGTTATCAGGAGTTTCGGAGCTTAAGTTATACAACAAAACTGATATTGACAAGTAGCAACCAGCAGGAATTAATTGCACCTCATGCTTCCTTTAATATAACCAGTTTAATAGCAAAACTCAGCCTTTTACTTAGGTTTACACTTCGTTGCAATACAGAAAAGTGCAAGGAAGTTATATAGCATTGGCTTAAAAAACCCTTGTAGTAACGTACTTTTCACTTTGATACCACAAGCATTTTTTACTTTTGACTTATTAGAACTCTCAAAAATGACGCGCCAAATCCTTAATGCCCAATGCTGTATTCGCAGTCTTGCCCGTGACGATCGCACTATAAAAGTCAAAAAGCTTGAACAAAGACCGATCGCAACATTGAGCAGGAACTAGCTAAAAAAGAGCGTTAGCGCTAGCCTTGTCGTCAGACATCGCACTCCACCAAATACAACACTAGTTGTACCTCCAAATTTACTTAACACTTCTAAGCCACTCAGTAATTCCCTGAGCGATCGCATTTGCCGTTTTCTTCTGTACCTCTGGGTTCACTACCTGCTCAAATTCATCGGGATTGCTCATAAAACCCAATTCCAGTAACACCGATGGCGCAGCTGTCGGACGTGTTAGCGCCAGGTTATCCCAAAACACACCATAGGAAGGTCTACCGAGTTTTTTGACTACATAGTTGTGTAAAAACATTGCGAGGTTCTGGGCTTGGGGTTGATACCAAAATGCGCCGAATCCCTTGATTTTTTCGGCATCGCCATCATCTGGTAGAGAGTTGTGGTGTATGGAAAGTGCGATCGCTGGTTCTTCTTTACTAATAATTGCCTGACGTTCTACTAGGGAAAGTTCGCGATCGTCCTCCCGCGTCATCACCACTGTCGCCCCTTGCTTCACCAAATCGTCGCGCAGCAACTTAGATACCACCAAATTCACATCCTTTTCTAAATATCCAGTTGGGCCACTGGCACCAGTTTCTTTACCGCCATGCCCTGGATCTAGTACAATCTTGAAATTAGCTAAAGGCTTGCGTCTTGTGTTCCCAATTTTAGGCGGATGACGCAAAGCTAAAACCAGGGTTGTACCGTCGTATCTCAGCTTATATCCCCACTGTTGAGCTTTTTTGAGGTTAAAGGTGTATTTTACTTGTCCTGGAGCTTCCTGTTGCCAATCTAGGCGAGAAATTAGGGGGTTATCATCCAGGCGAATAATGTCCGTTTGAGCAGTGGTATTGTAGAGAGTGAGAGCGATCGCTTGCTCATTTTGTTGTACGCTCACAGGTATGGGAACTTGCAAAGGGAAAACTATCTCTGTCGCACTAGGGAGTTGACGGTATCCGACACTGCGAATTATTGTTTGTGGCGGAACTGCACCAGGTAAAATGCGGGTTTCTTTACTATTAATCCAAGCGCCATAGTCTAGGCGCAACCATTCACCTTCCCTACCTGTAACTGTTGTGCGTGTGCCTTTGGGCAATGGTGTGAGTCGAGAATAATCGCTGCTTGGGCCAGTGCGTGCAATACCTGCGTCTACCGTTATCTCAGCAACTGGCAACTCTGCTCTTGAGAGGATTTGAACTTTACCAGATCCTGGTTGAGTTATCGTCTGGCCATTAAGCGTCAGTTGAAACTGAGGTTGTCCCAGAACAGCGGCTGTTGCCCCTGTGGTGCAACCTTGATAATTGCCTACGCTAGACTGAGCATGAGGCTGATTTTGCCCTGTCAAAGCTGCCGAATTACTTGGTAGTTCTGCCTGTTCGGGTTGGGGTGAAAGGATAACTGTTTGATTAGCCAGGTTGACAGAGACATTGGCATTGGGGGGTGCTAACGCGCTAAAACAAATTAGTTCTCCCGGTAGTCTGGCTATGTCAACTGCGGGAGTCAGGGAATCTTTAGCAAAGGCTAACCCCTGTGGTAGCTCAGGGCTAGTGGTAAGCCTTGTCACTTCAATCTTGAGTTCTTGATTGTGGTAACGCACAGTAAAAAGATTCTCCCCCAACTGCAAGGGGAAACTAGGGGAAAAATGACCAGCTTTGCTGCGGGTAATTGGCTTACTATTGATCAAAACCTGACCATCTGGTGGTGCAGTGCCCAGAAAGAAGATTTTTTGGGCACTTGTCTGGTAGTTTGTCTGGGGAAAAATGACTATAAGAGATGGCTGTGCCAATGCTATCGAGGAGGAGAGAATAAAGCCTAATATTACTAATCCTAGAAGGTTTTTCACAGCAAGTCACAGAAGATTACACCACAACAACTGTGGCACAATGACGGGATGTATTTTTAGAAGTTGTTAGAAATTCAAACTACTATGACTAAGTTTATCTTTGTAACTGGAGGCGTAGTTTCCAGTATTGGTAAAGGCATTGTAGCAGCAAGTCTAGGGCGTTTGCTCAAGTCGCGCGAATATTCGGTGTCGATTCTCAAACTCGATCCTTATATCAATATCGATCCTGGCACAATGAGTCCCTTTCAGCATGGGGAAGTATTCGTTACCCAGGATGGTGCGGAGACAGATTTGGACTTGGGGCATTACGAACGCTTTACCGATACCTCAATGTCGCGCTTGAACTGTGTTACTACTGGCTCAATTTACCAGGCAGTGATCAATAAAGAGCGACGCGGAGACTACAATGGCGGTACTGTACAAGTTATTCCCCATATTACGAATGAAATAAAAGATCGGATTCTGCGAGTTGCTAAAAGTACAAACCCCTCTGTAGTGATTACGGAAATCGGCGGTACAGTGGGAGATATTGAATCACTGCCGTTTTTGGAAGCAATTCGCCAGTTCCGCAAAGAGGTGGGACGACAAAATGTGTTGTATATGCACGTAACGTTGGTACCGTGGATTGCCTCTGCGGGTGAGATGAAAACTAAGCCAACACAGCATTCAGTTAAGGAACTGAGATCCATTGGCATTCAACCAGATATTTTAGTTTGTCGCAGCGATCGCCCCTTACCCAAGGGATTAAAACAGAAATTGTCGGGATTTTGCGATGTGCCGGAAGAATGCGTCATCACTTCCCAAGATGCCCAAAGTATCTATGAAGTACCGCTGAATCTGGAATGGGAAGGAATGGCAGAACAAGTGCTGGACTTGCTGCAAATGGAACAACGCAAACCAGATTTGACGCAGTGGCAAACCCTGGTAAAACGGTTACATAGTCCCAAACACGAGGTAGAAATTGCCATTGTCGGGAAATATGTGCAGTTAAGTGATGCCTACCTATCTGTAGTGGAAGCACTCAACCATGCTGCAATCTCGACTTATGGCAAACTGCGCCTGCGTTGGGTGAACTCAGAAGATTTGGAAACTGAACCAGCCGAAACTCATCTTCAGGGTGTCGATGGCGTAGTTGTGCCAGGAGGTTTCGGTGTTCGGGGGGTGGATGGCAAAATTGCCGCCATTAAATACGCGCGCGATCGCCAAATTCCTTTTTTGGGTTTATGCCTGGGAATGCAATGTTCTGTGATTGAATGGGCTAGGCACGTAGGGGGATTAACAGAGGCTAATAGTGCTGAATTTGACCCCTATACAACTGATCCGGTAATTAATTTATTGCCAGGACAGCAGGAAGTAGTTGATTTAGGGGGTACAATGCGCTTGGGACTATATCCTTGTCGTGTTATACCTGATACTCTGGCTTTCAAGCTTTATCAAGAAGATGTGATTTATGAACGACATCGACATCGATATGAGTTCAACAATGATTACCGCGATCTGTTATTGAAGTCTGGCTATCTGATCAGTGGTACTTCTCCCGATGGACGCTTAGTTGAAATTGTGGAATTACCCAAGCACCCATTCTTTCTTGCTTGCCAATTTCATCCAGAATTTCAATCACGCCCCAGTACCCCTCATCCCTTATTTAAAGGGTTCATTCAAGCAGCGATCGCTCTTTCTCTCTCAACCTCTGGTACTCCAACACCATTGGAGGTGTCATAACAATTCATAATTCATAATTAATTGCAACATTAACTTAAGGCTTCAGCAGTTTTGGACATACAGGGTGCATCATTCGTAAATTTCGGACTTGAGGAGATGTTGTGGCGTACTGGGTGAGAATCCTTTACGAGAGGAGAGAATATGTAGTGAATTTTGAGCGTGTCCATGCTTTTTGTTATGAAGTGAATGGCAGGGTTACTTTTTGGTTGCCCGATAGTGCCATTCCAATAGTGATTCACCCGCAAACTAACTTAGAAGATTATCAAAAGATTCTTGATTATTTAGAATGTGTGACGGGGTTAAAATTAGATCATGCCTACTGGGTGAAAATTATTTACGAAAAAAACGAATATGTAATTAATCTCAACTGCATCAGTTCCTTTTGTCATGAACCGAACGGCAGGATAACTTTTTGGTTGCCAGATGGCACTATCCCCATCATTATTAACCCTGTGAGTAATCCCGAATCCTATGAAAAAGTCGTGCAATACATTAAGGAAGCAACAGGATATTCTTTGTCTTAGTATTAATTGTTAACGTGAGACACGAGGAAAGATTCAATGAATACTGTTGTGCTTAATCTAGAACCGATTGCTCATTTAACCGATGAGCAATTTTATCAATTGTGTATTGCCAATAGCGATTTAAGCCTGGAAATGAATGGAGCCGGAGAATTAATAATTGTGCCACCAGTAGGAGGAGAAAGCGGAAACCAAGAAGCAGATTTAATTACAGACTTAAATAATTGGAATCGTCAAGTTAAATTAGGCAAAGTTTTTAGTTCTTCAACTATCTTTATACTTCCAAATGGTGCAAAACGTTCCCCTGATGCGGCTTGGGTAAAGTTGGAACGGTGGGAAGCTTTAACACTAGAAGAACGAAAAAAATTTCCGCCACTTGTACCCGATTTTGCAATTGAACTGCGTTCCGAAACAGATGTCTGGCGACAAGCCGCTACGCGTCTACGGCTTGCACCTATCCAAGCGAAAATGAGGGAATACATAGAAAATGGTTTGCGTTTAGGTTGGCTAATTAATCCTCAAGATAACCAAGTGGAAGTTTACCGACTTTTGAAAGCTGTAGAAGTTATTCAAATGCCGGCGATTCTTTCTGGAGAAGATATATTACCTGGATTTGAGTTGCAAGTATAGGTAGTCCATAAGCCTGATGGCATGAATTTACTTACTGCATTGTTCACAATTTTGTCATTCCGGGGGTAAAAGCCCAATTAATTCTCCAAGGCGCTTCAAGATACTGAGTACTTGGTGTAGTTCTGAATCACGTTCAATTGATAGCGCATAAGATCGTGCATACCAAGGATGTTCTTGTTGAATCAATTTGATAAAAACAAATTCCCTACCGTTGATTAGTAAACCAAAAGTTGCTTTTGCAGGATTTGGACGATCAAGCATATAAGCGAGTGCTTGAGGTAGGGCTGTCATCACATCAAATTTACTGCTTTTAGATTCGATGACAAGTACCCAAAAACGTTTTTGGATGACAAGAACATCAATATTTCCTTTAACGATAATGCTTTCGTCTTCAGCAGAAATCTCCACAGAAGTCTCGGTTTCAATCTCAAAAGGAGGTTGATAAAACCCAGCTAAATCGAGTAAAGGAGACAGCACTACCATCTTTACCGCTTCTTCTGACATCAGACGGTGCTTATTCAAGTTTAAATAGTTGCTTTTGACTCGCGCGTAGACGCGTAACGGCTTGTCGTTAGACATCGCTTGCTTTTCACTATCAGTCAGAGTTGGTAAATTTTCTGTCCATTCTGTAAAAAAGTTGGTGTCTGTGGCAAGTTGCAAACCAAATTTTTCTTCTAATTCGTAAAGACTGATATCTCTAGCTGGGATTGCTTGAACCATAATCTAAAATTCTGAATAGTGTTGCCATATCAACAAAAATCAAAGAATATATCTTTAAAAATGAGCGATCGCTTTTAAACGAATGCTGTTTACCTCCTGACTCGCGATCGCACAAACCCCTATTTTCTCCTCAGTTTCCGAAAGTTTGTGATCTACTGAATGTAAAAGTTTGTAACCAATTGGATAATTCCTAAAACTTAGCCGTAATTCTACATATAGGACTCTTATTGGATTTTTGAAATATACATAGGGTGTCTTGGGAAAACGTAACGCACCCTAAATATACTTAGACTTTTTCAAAAATCAAATCGGATTCCTACAGGTGCGTAGTTTTATCGTGCAATATTACTATGTGCAACTTTGGTAGTGTCTTAATCAAGGAAAACAGCTATGCAACATAACACTGACTTTAATGGCGACGGCTTAAGCGACTTCATCCGCCAAGAAAAAGGTACAGCGGTGGATGGCATTCGTGATGTTGAAGTATATCTGTCCAAAGGAAACGGTACCTTTAATCCAGGCATCCCTTTAATAGATGCCTTTGCTGCAAACGGGAACGTTGCCAATCTGATTACAGGAGACTTTAATGGCGACGGCTTAAGCGACTTCATCCGCCAAGAAAAAGGTACAGCGGTGGATGGCATTCGTGATGTTGAAGTATATCTGTCCAAAGGAAACGGTACCTTTAATCCAGGCATCCCTTTAATAGATGCCTTTGCTGCAAACGGGAACGTTGCCAATCTGATTACAGGAGACTTTAATGGCGACGGCTTAAGCGACTTCATCCGCCAAGAAAAAGGTACAGCGGTGGATGGCATTCGTGATGTTGAAGTATATCTGTCCAAAGGAAACGGCATCTTTAATTCGGGCATCCCTTTGATAGATGCCTTTGCTGCGAACGGGAACGTTGCCAATCTGGTATAGAGGCTAAACCTAGAAAAACTGTCATCTAGTCATACCGTTTCACTTTAAGATTGATATAAATAGGCAGCATGGGGAAAGAATTAGAGACTAATCATTTGTATCAGGCATTTCGTGAAATGGTATGACAAGTAGCCTAAAAGTATTGCTCTGAATAGCTTTCGGTAGTATGCACTTAGCTGAAAGCCACATTCAACACAAAAAGAAGCCCCACGTCTCATCCGTCAGGGGAGCGTGGCGCTTATTTTTGTTTTAGCTAAAATCCCGAATAGAGTTGCCATGCCAACTTTGCTGCACCTACTATCCCAGCAAAATTGCCTAACTCTGCTGGCAATATTTGTAAACCCGCCCGTGATAAAGGCTGCACTCGCTTCTCAATTTCTGCCTTCACACCTGGTAAGAAAAACTCAAAGCTGCCACTTATACCGCCACCAATGACGATCGCTTGCGGTGTGAGTACATAAATCAAACTCGTCAAACCAATTCCCAAATTATTACCATATTCTTGCCAAAAAGTCAAGGCTGCGGCATCTCCTTGTTGGGCAAGAAAACCCAATTCGACGGGTTCCTTGAGAGTGCGGCGGCGAATTGCAGTGGCACAGGCATATTGTTCCAAAGAGCCTTGATTGCCACTATTACAAATTGGGCCATCAGGATTTAATGAAATTAAACCCAATTCCCCGGCGGCTCCTTGATGTCCAACAAATAGTTTGCCATCCAGGATAATTGCGCCACCAACCCCAGTTCCTAAAGTTAGCAGAATCAGATTTTGAAAGTGGCGACCGGCTCCCAACCAAGCTTCTCCCAAAAGAGCGCAATTAGCATCGTTAGCGATCGCAGTCGGTTTGCCAGTTTTAGCTTCTAACCAGTCTGCTAAAGGCACATCGCGCCATTCAGGTAAGTTAATCGCGATTTTGGCAATGCGTCCTGCTGCATCGGCTGGGCCAGGAGTACCAACACCAATCGCAACAGTTTGATTATCTGGATCAATTTGAGCGATCGCATCTACCATCACTGCCAGCACCGCCCCTGGTGTTGTCGGTTGGGGAGCTGCCACAGTCAAAGATAAGAGACAAGTACCATCGGGTGTAAAACGCCCCAGCTTAATAGCTGTTCCTCCCACATCAATGCCAATTACTTGAGAACTCACCACATTAAAATCCTCACAGCAAGCCGCAAATTTTCGACTTTAACAAGCATCGTAGTACAGCTTTGCACAAGTTCGTAGTCAATAAAATAGCCACGTAGCAAACCTCTGCGCCCCTGGAGCGTTGAAATTTCACCCCTGAATTCGCCACAATTTTCCGCAAATCTGTACTTAGCGTCTTGGCGGGAAAAAATTCTAAATTTTCTATTCTATTGAGTGCGAGTCGTTTTCATCCCCAATCTTAAGACGCGGGACTTTAAACTCCGATTTCTGTAAATTAGCAACAGTCGTGGTGCGGAAACTCGATTGCTCCTGCCAAGCAGTAATTGGCGCACCTCTTAAGATACCAGCAAGAGCAACGGAAAGGATAAACCCGCCAGTAGCGGCAGCAATTAACGTTAGGTTATCTTTCATACAAATCTCTCTATTGTTTATTTGTCCTTTGTCCTTTGTCCTTTGTCCTTTGTCCTTTGTCCAAAACTAATGACTAATGACTAATGACCAATGACCAATGACTAATGACCAATGACCAATGACCAATGATTACTTTCGGATTCTATTTTCTCTCCGTAATCGGGGATTGACAAATTCATTTAACCCCTCACCAAGTAGTGATAACCCTACTACCATAAATGTCATCGTTAAACCAGGGAAAAGCGTAGTCCACCAAATGCCAGTAGGTAGAGCTTCTAGGGCTTGTTTTAAATCATGTCCCCATTCTGGCACTTCTTCGGGAAGTCCTAGCCCCAAAAAACCCAAACCGCCCAACACCAAAATCGCATCAGCGGCGTTGAGTGTGAATAGGACGGGTACGCTTTGAATGACGTTGAAAAACAGATAACGAGAAAGCACAACCCAAGTGGAAGCGCCCATTGCTTGAGCAGCTTCGATGAACACTTCAGTTTTCACGCTAACGGTGTGGTTGCGAACAACGCGATAATATTGGGGGATGTAAGCAATGCTAATAGCGATCGCTGCATTTAATATCCCACGCCCCACCACAAAGGCCAGTGTCACAGACAGCAGTAGCCCCGGTAGAGTGTAGATGCTATCCATAATAAACAGCAACACTTTATCCAATTTCCCGCCGAGATAACCACTCAGCATCCCCAAAGGCACACCGATAATCATACTCAGCGATGTTGCCAAAATCACCACCAGCAAAGCAGCTTGAGCGCCAAACAATGTCCGGGAAAACACATCATAACCCAGGCGACTAGTACCAAACCAATGTTTAGCTGAGGGTGGCTCGTGAATTGGATTTGAGAGAAAATCTTTCGGGTTTTGCAGCCATCCCCAAGCCTGGAATACGGGAGCGAAGAATGCCAGGAAGATGAAAAAGAGGGTAATGGCTAACCCGATAAGCATGAGTTTTTGGGAAAGATTGGAAGTTTTGGCAAACTGTAAAAATGTCGGTAGTCGCCGTTTTGTAATGGCCATAAAGCGATCGCCTGGATCAAGCAAGATACGCTGACTATTTTACATATCAGATGGGGGATTGGGAATTGGGGATTGGCAATTGGGCATTAGATATCTTGCAAAAGTCCCTAACACCCTACCCCTTAATTCCCTCCGCGCTCTTCGAGAGGGGAGACAAAGCGTAGCTTAGGCGGGGTGGGGTTCTTATTTGTGATTTATCCAAGAGGTCTATTGGTTATTTCTCCCTCATCTCCCTCATCCCCCCATTCCCTAAAGATTACTTTCAATCAACTGGCGGTATTCGCTCTTTTGCTTCACGCCTTTGACTTCTTTCACCATTTCCTTATTTTTGAACAATTGAACTGTTGGCGTTCCTGTCACACCAGCATTTTCAGCAATATCTCGGTCTTTGTCGATATCAATTTCCACAAAGTGAATTTTGCTGTCAAATTCATCCACTACTTTATTTAAAATTGGCTTCAGGGTATGACAAGGGCCACAACCAGGAGAGACGTATTTAACAAGGAGTAAGCGATCGCTTTCATGGAACAATTTCCGTAAAGCATAACCTCCTTCATGGCGCGTCCCATTCAAATTAAATCCAGCTTCTTCCTCAGCTTCAGTCTTTTTGGCTGGCTGATGTTCTAATTCATTATCTGCTGTTTCTGCCTGTTGATGGAATTCTTGAATCAAGCCACTGGATGACAACCAACGTTCTGCCAACATCGCCGCCATACAGCCAGTACCCGCAGCCGTTATTGCTTGCCGAAACTCATGATCTTGGACATCGCCAGCAGCAAAAACGCCTTCTACACTGGTTTCCACAGTACCGTGCTTGGTGACAACGTAACCCACTTCATCCAGTTCTAATTGACCTTTAAATAGAGAGGTATTGGGACTGTGACCAACGGCGTAGAATAAACCCTTAGCGTGCAGTTTGCTTTCTTCACCAGTTTTAGTATTGCGGACTTTCACCCCTTCCATATGACCGTTACCGAAGATATTCACGGCTTCTGTGTTCCAATGCACTTGGATTTTTGGGTTGCTCAAAACCCTGTCTTGCATGGCTTTAGAAGCCCGCATCTTATCGGTGCGTACCAACATATTCACCTTAGAACCGTATTTGGTGAGGTAAATTGACTCTTCCGCGGCCGAGTCGCCAGCACCAATCACAGCCAATTCTGCGCCGTGGAAAATTGGTGTTGCACCATCGCAAATCGCACAAGCGGAAATACCCCGACTCCAAAATTCATGTTCGTTGGGTAAACCTAAACGCTTTGCTGTTGCACCAGTAGCAATGACAATGCTGTTGGTTTTAATTTCCCTTTCTTGCGATCGCACTGTAAAGGGACGCTGACTCAAGTCAACTGATATAACATCTTCAGTATATAGTTCAGCCCCCCAGCGCTCCGCCTGCGCCTTCATCTGATCCATCAGTTCCGGCCCGGTAATCCCTTGGGGAAACCCTGGAAAGTTCTCAACTTCCGTTGTTGTCATTAGTTGCCCACCAGGCAAACCCCCGGCTTGGAAACCTTCAAATACAACGGGTTTCAGGTTAGCGCGTCCCGCATAAATTGCGGCTGTGTACCCTGCTGGTCCAGAACCGATAATTACCAAGTTTTCTACTGTCGGGTTAGTCATGATCATATATAAACTCATAACGACTACGCTTAATATAGCATAATAAACTGTGATTGGCTATGCCCAAAGCAGGCATCGCAAGTTAGAAAAATCAGGAATATCGTGAGAGCGATCGCAGGTTGCCACTTGAAAGGATTCTGGATTGTGTAACCGCATCTACCCAAACTTTTTTTCTGAAGGTGATAGGAAAGCGATCGCAGGTGGGTAAGTTACATCTAGAACACCCAATCACTTCCTACTCACGGAAAACACTTATGAAAACCGAATTAAAAGCCAAGTTTCTCCAACACATCCTCGCCAAGAAGAAGGGAGAAGAGGGTTTTACACTTATTGAATTACTAGTAGTAATTATCATCATTGGTATTTTATCTGCGATCGCTTTGCCTTCTTTCTTGAACCAAGCTAACAAAGCCAAGCAGTCAGAAGCTAAAACTTATACAGGTTCGATGAACCGCGCGCAGCAAGCTTATTACTTAGAAAATAATTCATTTACAGCTTCAATTGGTAGTTTAGGACTTGGTATTGCAACACAAACCGTAAATTACCAATACGCGGCTGTCACGCTGACGGGCAATAGTGTAGTAACCAACCAAGCAATAGTAAATCTAGCCACTGCGCCTCTCAAAAGCTATGTTGGTGGTGTAGAGGTGACAAACCAAGCTGCTACCAGTGAAGCTACTACTATAGCTATATTGTGTGAAGCTAGCGCCGCTATGGTTAACGGTGGTGTAAATGCAGCTGCAGCTGGCTCTCAATTTGCCTACACCGCTGGAGCACCTGTTTGTCCCACCGGCTACACGACTTTGGCTAAGTAATCAATCAAGGATAAGCAGTATATAAACTGTCTCTCAACTAGATATTTTCCAAATTCCAAAGTGGGTAGATGCTTCTATCCACTTTATTTCCATTATGTAAGTCCTTCACAATTATATTCCTCATAAAATTTTCTCAGATAATTACAATGATTACTGATATATATAATTGGCAAAATGAAGCTGAACAATACTTCATTAAAGAAAAATATTCGCAAGCAGCACAGTTATATGAACAAGCAATATCAATAGATCCAAATGCTATTTCTTATTATTGGCATTTAGGGTTACTATTGCTATTACAAGGGCAAGAAGCAGAAGCTCAAATGACTTGGATGCTGCCAATGACAGAGGCAGATGAAGAACAGTTGCAAATTTGGACAAATGAACTATTTCAAGTTTTGCAAATAGAAGCTGAAAGACGCGAAACACTGGCGGAATATTCTCTAGCTTGGTTAATTCGCCAGCATATGCGGGAAATTAATCCTAGTTATATAAATAATTTGCTTCAAATTCTTATACTTTCTATAAAGTTGCAAAAATTTGAAGAAATTGATGATTTAAATGAATGGGGATTAATTGAAAGCTTAAACGCAAAAGAAAATATAGAAATCAATCCCGAATTATTAATCCAAGTTTTAAAAGAATTTTTAAATACTGTTCCTTTACATCCAATTAATCTAAATTTAATAGAAGCTAGTCTTCCTTATTTCTCTGAAACTGATCAATGCTTCTCTATACTGCTTCCTGCTGCTATGGAAATTGGTCATACTTTGCGGCAGCCTTTACTAGCAGCATCTCTGCTAGAATTGCATTTACGATTGGAGCCAAATAATGTAGAAATTTTACGGCACTTAGCGACTTTTTATCAAGATGCTCGTAATTATTCTCAAGGAATAGAGACAGCTAGATTGTGTTATTCCTTATCAGAAGGTTTGGCTGATAAAATTTTTGCCCTCCATTTGCTGTTAAGGGGTCTAATGTCAGCAGGGGGATATTGGCAAGAGATATGTACAACTTGTCAAGAATTGGAAACTGTATTTCAACAGTTTATTAAAGCTGAACGAACTCCTTTAGAAGAAGCAAGAATATTACGGTTACTTACGCCATCTTTTGCGATCCCTCACATTAAAGATGCTCCTGCTGAATTTCGAGTTATTCATAATCAGGTAGCTGATATTTTTAATAATTATATCCAAGCTCTTGCCCAATCAAAAGGAAAAAACTATGATCGTCAAATTATTAATAATCAATCTTTAACACACCATCCGAAGAAATTAAAAATTGGTTATATATCTTACGCTTTAAGGAATCATTCTGTTGGTTGGCTAGCTCGGTGGTTATTTCAACATCATAATCGAGATAAATTTGATATTCATACTTATTTTGTTAACTGCAAATTAGTAACCGATTATCTCCAAGAATGGTATCTAAATCAGGCAGGGAATGCTCATAAATTAGGCATGAATGGTCTAGAAATTGCTGACCAAATATATCAAGATGAAATTGATATTTTAATTGACCTAGATAGCATCACTCTAGATGTTACCAGTGAAGTGATGGCACTCAAGCCAGCCCCAATTCAAGTTACTTGGCTGGGGTGGGATGCATCAGGCATACCTGCAATTGATTACTTTATCGCAGATCCTTATGTACTACCAGATGATGCCCAAAATTACTATACAGAAAAAATCTGGCGATTACCCCAAACTTACATAGCAGTAGATGGTTTTGAAGTTGGTGTACCAACTCTCCGCCGCGATGACTTGGATATCCCTATGGATGCCGTTGTATATCTCAGCGCCCAAAGAGGATATAAACGCCATCCAGAAACGACAAAGTGGCAAATGCAAATTATCAAACAAGTACCTAACAGCTACTTTTTGATTAAAGGGCCTGCTGAAGAGGAAACAATTAAACGGTTCTTTTACCAAATTGCCGAAGAAGAAGGTGTAGATTGTTCTCGGTTACGATTTTTACCACAAGTTCATTCAGAGTCAGTTCATCGTGCTAATTTAGGCATTGCTGATATTGTATTAGATACATTTCCCTACAACGGAGCGACGACAACCCTAGAAACATTGTGGATGGGTATCCCTTTAGTGACAAGAGTTGGTGAACAGTTTGCAGCGCGTAACAGCTACACCATGATGATAAATGCGGGGATCACAGAAGGCATTGCCTGGACAGATGAAGAGTATATTGAGTGGGGTGTGCGCTTAGGGAAAGATGAGGCTTTACGCCAGCAAGTCGCTCTGAAGTTGAAAGCATCGCGGCAAACAGCACCGTTGTGGAATGGCAAACAGTTTACCCGTGAGATGGAAAAGGCTTACGAGCAGATGTGGCAGAAGTATATTGAGGGAAAATAAGCTCGTGGTGAGCGATTGAGCGCTCCTTTCTTAGAGGATGTTTACGCCGTGTGCAACTTTCTCTCAAACCTAACCCCCAACGCCTTCCCTACTAGCGTTGGGGAGCAAGCATCAAAGCTTCTCGACCTTTCGGGGAGAGGCTTGGAGAGGGGTCTTAAGAATAAGTTGCACATTGCGTTAATTAACCCCATATAATCTGCAAGTTTAAAACAAAAGCAGGTAATATATTTTCTCCAGATAAACTTGTAGGGGACTCTAATACTTCTTTTGGTTGTGCTTGTCGATAAATATCAACACGGCGTGTTTTTCGCTCAATAAGCCAGCCTAGCTTTACTCCCACGTTCATATATTCTTGCATTTTTGCTTGTGTTTCACTCAAACTATCAGATGGGGACATTCGCTCTAAAACAAAATCGGGGGCGATGGGTGGAAACTTTTCGCGTTATTCTGCTGAAAGGGCGATCCATCTGGTAAGTTTGATCCAGGAAACATCAGAAGAGCGATCGAGACCATTAGGGAGTTTAAAGCAAGTGGAAGAGTCGAAGACTTCACCCAATTCTGTTTGTTCGTTCCACAGCTTGTATATAAAAGGCTTCTAAACCTGCAACACAGGCTTTATCATCAAAGAGACGATCGTGATTTTGGCTCATTCTTTCGGCAATAGTGCCTCGCCAAGTCGGGTCTAGTCCTAATTTGACAGCAATTTCGAGATATTCAGTTTCATCTTCAGCAATGGTATCTGTCACTCCTAGCATTTTCAGAAAGCTGTCAGAGTGACGACCCCGCATAAATTCTCCGGGACAGGTAACAATGGGGAGATTACAAGCGATCGCTTCTAAGGTAGTATTACCACCAGACCAGGTGAATGTATCTAGATAAACGTCTGAAAGTAAGTTAATCATTAGATAGTCGAGTCGCTCTGGAATACTAAGAAATACACAATAATCCTCGCTGTTCAAACCGATAGCAGCAAAAGCACGCTTCAGGCGTGGCTGAAGTATAGTACCACGCAAAAACACAAATTTAGCTTGCGGAACGCGATGAGCAATTTCTGGATAAATAAAATCATATTGCGGTAGATACTTGAAAGGAGCTTGGCAGCATAAATAGATGACTGCATCATCTGGTAGCTGAAAATCTGAGCGGGTTTTGATAACTGGCGGAATATATGGTTTAGGATAAGAAACGCCAATATTAGGCAAGCGAATTAATTTTTCTGAATAATGTTGTTGGGCATTTTCAGGTTCCATTAACTCGCTAGATAAAAAGTAATCAATTGTGGGTAAGCCAGTTGTTACCGGATGTCCCCAAGCCGTACATTGTACAGGCGCAAGCCGCAGACCTGCCATTTGCATAGTTTGCGGATTCATCCCAATTTCGGGAAAAACTAAAATGTGCAACTTATCGGCAATTATCTGTTCACAGGCTGCTGATAAATTATGAGGAATATGGTGGAAAACATTACTATATTCTTGAAATTTTTGGGTAATTGTATCTGGCTCATTTCCTGTGTAATAGCAGTAGATTTCAAAGCTTTCATGATTGCTATGACGCAACCAACCTGTTAACCAAAGTGTTCCACTATAAGAATGCAGGTAATGGGAAACGTAACCAATACGAATTTTGTTATTAGGCTGAAGCTTAGGCATAGATAAAGGAACGACCCATTGTGGATAGTTAACAGCCATAATTTCATGCACTAAGTTTCCATATTGGCGTTGCAAATCTATATCATTTTGTGCTTGATATGATAGGTAAAAGTTTGTGAGGCGACCTATACCGGCTAAAGTACTATGTTGCTCTTCTGTAGTTTTAATAGATGTTTGCTCAATTAAATCTCGCAATCCTTGAGTGTAGCGTTGGCGATAAAAGTTAATTTCTCCCTGATTCTCATATATTAATGGCACTGTTAAATATTTTATGAGTTGAAAAGTATAATCATCAGGGAAGCATTTAGCAGCATTCTCTGCACTTAAAATTGCTTCTTGAATACGTCCATTCTGCCGCAAATCGATGATTAATGAAAAATGTAGTCTTTCATCTGTAGGGTAAAGTTTAATTCCTTGCTGGAGAGTACTAAAATATTCATTTAGCAGGTTTAATTGTCTATAGCAATAGCTCAAATTCCAATAAATATCTGCATCACCTGATTGGATTTCTAGGAGTTTTTGATATTGGGCGATCGCTTCTTTCCATCTTCTCTCAAAAAAGAATTTATTGCTCAAGCAAAAAAAAACTGTTCAGCTTGTGCTTGACTAAAGCTTTCTATTTCGTAAGATGTGAGAGTTTCTGCTTTTGCTTGACTCAGCGCGTTTTTATCTTCGTATTCCAAAACAATTCTTGCATGTATGCGAGGTAGCAAAGCTTCCCACTGAATATCAGCCAGGTTTTCCACTAGAGAAATTTCTAATTCTTCGGTAACATCAAAATCTTCCTGTACCAAAAGATTCATAACCACACTAGATAAAAATAGTTCAGCATCCTCACCAGCAATGTTACCAGTATCGATAATTAGGGTAGTTTTTTCACTATTAGGATGAGTGGCGATCGCCTTCATCACTCGTTGCAATTCTAAACCGATTAACTCTTCTGGCTGTAACCAGTCTGGGAAAATAATTAGGTTAATATCTTTTAAGCGGAAATTTTGACTCAGAGTATCTGCAAGATATTTACTAAATAGTTCTTGAAAGAGGCTGCCTATTTTAGCTGAGTAAGAGCGGCTATCCATAAAACTAGGATTACCTTTCATTTTTTCCTTGATTTGGGCGCTCTTTTGTTGGCGTAATTCAGGATCAGTTCCGAGTGCGATCGCTAACTGTATATAAGACTCTTCACTATCGGCAACTAAATCAGGTACATCTAATGCTTGCACCATTGCAGCGCCCATTGCAGAGCGAAAACTAGTTCCCCGTCTAGCAATTACTGGTAAATTAACCTGTAGTGGTTCTATCAAAGAAGTTGTTCCAGCAAATGGAAAAGAATCTAAATAAACATCGGCAATACCGAAGTATGCTTTAACTTCTTGTCGATTTGGTACGGGCTGAGGATCTAAGACTATCAATCGGTCTACTGGTATTCCATGCTTTGAAAATACTTTATTCAAGTGATTCACAAAAGCTTTTTTAGGATAAACATCTGACCAATTGGGGCCGAATGGTAGAAGTACTAAAACAGAATTTGGCACTCCGAAAATTATTTTTGCCCACGTATAAATCAGTTCAGGGATAATTTTGAAGTAGTTAGCACCAGAGATAAAAATAATAGCATTGTCAGCAATACCTAAACTTTGTCGCTCACTTTTTACAATTACCTTGTCTTCTTCATTGCCATAACTAAAGCAATGAGCAGTTCCTTCCAGTTTCACCAATTTTTCTTGATGTTGCTGTTCTGCCGTTGCCGATGGTTCGGTTAGTGTACCAGAGATATAATAATCAATATGCCGCATTCCTGTTGTTACCACAGAGCCACCACTTGTGACTTGTATTCTAGCTAACCGATGTATTGATAAGAGGCAGATTTGATTCGTTACTGCCGTCACATTGGTAGCAATGAATAATATATCGATATTATCAGCACGAATAATATTTACCTGTTCTACTAAATCTTGTGGTAGTACTTTAAACGAGTTTGCACAACTACGGCAATATTGCTCTAAAGGATGATCAGTTTGATTAAGAGAGTACAAGATTACTTCAAAATCTCTACTGATATACTCATAAACAGGAAGGTAAGCAAATGTTTCAGATCCAGGTAGAAAATGTGCAGCTAGGACACCCAACCGTATTTTTTTTCTGCTTATAGGTCTATCAGTAAACTCGTAATCTACCTTATAACCCTTAAGTTCTAGTAAAAACTCTATAATTTCTCCCCGTTTAACATAGATATCTTTAAGATTAGCCTCATTAAAATATAGGGGAATAAAATTAGCAATTGAAGCAAAGTTATTAACTATTTCATCCCACAACTGAGAATCAGAATTTTTGAATATCGATGTGTGTAAGTAATCAATCCACCCCTGCATATAGTAATAGTAATTATCTGCATCACCCGGTTCTTGAAAGTGGACTGGGGAAGAAAATAGGAATTGTAAATAGTCCTTAACTAACCAACGGGGTATGCGAGACAAGTCATGCTGTAATGGTAACTGATCAGCACGGCGATAGAGCATAGCTGCTAGTAAATGCTGAATTGCTTTTGGCTGATCAAAACCTTGAGATATACTTTTAACGATATCATTAACGAAAATCTCTTCTTCATCAGTCAGACTTTCATATAAGATGCTACTATTCACTAACCTTTTATGTGTTTTACCTAGCAGACCCACATACATATCTGTTATCTGCTCATCTGAAATATTCAGGCATTCTTCTGCTATTTGTTTTCGCAACTGATGCAATTCTGCATTTTGTTCACTCAAAGTTGCGTATTTATAGATAGCTTGTTGTCTCGTTGCTTGAGGATATCGTATATCACTGTAAATTGTCTGAAACAGTTTTTGATAATCTAATAAAATAGCATCCTTTAAAGCAACATTTCGACGAGTTTGTTGTTGTGAATGTATCCTAAAGTGAGATAAAACTTTGTCAACAAAACCAACTTTGTATTGGCTCATAATTCTAAGCCACATTTCCAAATCTACAAGTTGACAAAACTCAGAATTAAATAATCCTACTTTTTCAAAAACATCTTTTCTAACGAGGACTGTGCTTGGCTCTCCAATTTTATTAATTGGATTATCAAGTATATTTGAATCTTGCAAAAGTTGCTGTCCTAGTTGAATTGGCTTTAATCTTAACCAAGCTTTGTGTACATCCTTAGCTTCGTGATGCATTAAAAAATTTGAATCATAGACGGTATTGCCAGTATTAGTGAAAAGTCTTCTCGGCGAAAAAACTAAACCTATTTCTTCATCTTGTTCAGCCAAATTGAGCATTTCTTCAATAGCGGTTGGCTCTAATAAGTCATCTTGAAATAAAAACTTTATATATTTACCTTTAGCTTGAGAAATACAGAAATTCCAATTTTGAGCTAGTCCATACTGACTGTGTTCGAGAATTGAAAAATCAAAGGATAATTTTTGGTTAAATGATTTAGCAATCTCAACTGTTCTGTCAGTAGAATTATCATCAGATAAGATAATTTCTATATTTGGATAGGTTTGGCATAACACACTATTAATAGCTTCTGCAATAAATCTTTCACCATTGTAAGTAGGAATACAAATACTAACTAACGGCTGTCCTTGCAAGAAGTTAGTTTTCTTATAAGCAGTTTGTTGCTGTGATTTATTTAATTCTTTATCCTTTAAGACACTAGCTAGTTGTTGAGAGTAGAAACTTATGGATATATTTATAATTGCTTGATACTGAGAACTAAGATTATATTTTATAGTGTCAAGCATTCTAATAGTTTCTGTTATTTGCGATTCTCGGCTTTTACTAGACCATACTCCTTTTGCATGAACCCTATATGCTGCCATCACTTCATCAATATATCCGATTTTTCCATGCTGTGCATTTAAAATATGGAAAGTCCAATCTCCCATACTTTGTTCAGAAAACCAATCGGGAAACTCTTGTACCAAACCAGCACGATACATTACTGAAGGAGTAGAAATAAAATTGTTTATTAACAAATTTTCTATAGTAGACGTTTTTGGCTGATTATGTAGGAAAATAGCAGGTGAGTAACTGTTATCTTGCCAAAATACTAATACATTGTGAAAACATATAGCGAAGTCTAGATTTTTATCTAGAAAATCTACTTGTTTTTGCAGCTTTTCGCTAGAAGTCCAGTAGTCATCACCTTCTAAAGCTGCGATATACTGACCTTGGCAAGCTTGCAACGTATTCATAAAGTTTTGGTGCATACCAAGATTTTTATCAGGCAATAACAACCGAATTTTTTCGGGATAATTCTTTTGGTAATCAATTACAATTTGGCGTGTATTATCTGTAGAATAGTCTTCTCCTATAACAACTTCATATTCAAAATTAACTTGCTGCATTAAAACACTTTCAATGGCCTGGGCAATATAATATTCATGATTATAGGTAGTCATTAAAATACTTACTTTCATACTTTTACCTCTAAGATATAAATTTTAGATATGTGAATAATATCGAACTTTGGAAAGTTCGCAAATATTTGTGACGACTAACTTGATAATTTGACAAATTTTACTAATATCTTCTGGTTTTAATGCTGTGCCTGTTGGTAGGCAGAGTACTCGATTGACAAGTTTTTCAGTTTTAGGTAGCAATAGCCTATTGTAAGGAAAATAAGAACGATAAGGTTCCATATTATGGCAACCTGGATAGAAGTACTTTCGAGCAATAACATTTTCAGCCTGTAATATTTCAACTAAATAATCTCGGCTTATACCAAAATCTTTCTCATCAATTTCTAAAACAATATACTGATAATTACATTTTTGTGTTTTGTCATAAGCAATAAGTCTTAGCCCAGGAATACCCTGCAATTCTTGTTTATATTGTTGGTAATTACGATAATTGATAGCAACAAACTCTTCTAAACTTTCAAGTCCTGTCAAACCCATTGCCGCTGAGGTTTCATGCATTTTCCCGTTTGTACCAATATAGATAACGTTATCGATACCGGCAAAACCAAAGTTAGTCATCAGGCGAATTTTTGCAGCTAATTCATCATTATTAGTCACAATTGCTCCGCCCTCAAATGTATTCAAAAATTTAGTAGCGTGGAAGCTAAAAACTTCGGCATCTCCAAAGCTACCAATCATACGTCCTTGATGTGAACAGCCGAAAGCATGAGCAGCATCAAACATTAATTTTAAGTTGTGGGTACGGGCAATTTTACTTAAAGCCTCCACGTTACAGGGACGACCCCATAAATGAACGCCAATAATACCTGTAGTACGTGGGGTTATTAATTGCTCTATTTGCTTTGGATCGATGTTGTGGGTTTTAGGGTCAATATCACAAAATACAGGGGTAATTTCTTGCCATTGTAGAGCGTGTGCAGTTGCGATAAAGGTAAAAGAAGGGACAATAACTTCGCCTTTTAAACCCGCAGCGCGGATGGCTATTTCTAATGCTATTGTAGCGTTACAGCTAGCAATGCAATGCTTTACTCCGACAAATTCAGCAATGCGTTGCTCAAATTCTTGTACATAAGGACCATTGTTCGTTAGCCATCTTCTATCTAAGATGTCATTGATGCGATTAAGTAAGCGTTCGCGGTTTCCAATATTAGGACGACCAACGTGTAATTTTTCTGTGAAGGTTGGTATGCCAGTAAATATAGCTAAATTATTCAACTGTTGTTTGATGTGAAGCATTTTTTAATTTTTTATTGGGGAAAACTTTAGAAAAGATTTTAAACAAATCACTATAGGATGTTTTAAAAGTGAGGGTCTTTGATATATTAAAAAGCGAAAATTATTTCTGCGGTTTATTCCATAACTTTGGGGTAAAGTACTGTTTCTTCCGAATGTATCGTGTAATGATCTATATACAACTGGTAGCCAATATCTAAACTATGGATAAAAATCGGAATATCAAAAATATCATTTGGTCTATGATATATAGAAATAGCAAGTTTTGGACGGAACTTACGGATAGTTTCTACAGCCCCATGTAAGGCACTTAACTCAGCACCTTCAATATCCATTTTAATAAAATCCACTCTATCTATACTTTTTTCATATACAAGTTGATCAATTGTGGTAGTAGCGATAGGTATTTCCGATGGAGTGTTACTAATATTTGCACCAGGTCCATCGCCATGTAAATAAAGCTGGGTTTCTGAACTATCCGTTAGAGCATAATCACTAATAACTACTCTCTCTGCCAAATCCTCATTTTGCATCAAATTGTAGCAAAATACATCTAAATTATGTGGCTCTATTTCAAACGAAAAAACTTTGCCTTCTGAACCAATACTTGATGCAAAAGCTATTGCTGTATCACCAAAACACGCACCAGCATCAATAACATAATCTCCTGGTTCAGGACATATTTGAACATTATTTATACTAAAGTAATACTGCTTGAACAAAAATGTCCAAGCTACATTGGCCCACCAGCAATCAATAGTAATATGTTGATCTTCAAAGCTAACCGCATACTTCTGCAATTCACCAAAAATACCAGAGTAATCTGTATCAGATTTTGAAACTATCATTTCCCTAGCTTTCTGTCTGTCTCGCCAGTGTTGTTCATTATTGCTAGGTAATTTAAAGTGTAGATGTCCTATCAGTCGGAAAAGTAATAAGTTTGTTAACCAATTCTTAGACTCAGAATCAGCTAGAATTTCGTGAACTTGCTGAAGATTTTCCTGATTTTGGAAAAGAAACTTCAGATAATAACTGTATGAGTCTATAAAAATCTGCCTATTGGTATGATCCTTTTCTGATGTTTTAAACCTATCATAATCCCAGTTATTTTCCTGAAAAGTATGAATATTTACATAAAAAGCATGGATAATATCATTGATAAATTGGGACATAACTTTTCTGTTACCATATTTCAATTGTAATTGCTCTATTTGCTTTGGACGCTTGACTAAATAATCATTCCCTGAACTTGCAATGCTACAAAAATTGTTGCGGTCAAAACTTCAGCAGCCCTTCTTGTGATTAGGCTACCCACAACTCTGCAAAAACTATCATTTGAAAATGCTTTACTTTCTTATCTGATAGGACTTACGCAAAACTACACGCAGTAGGGGCAATTCATGAATTGCCCCTACCGAAAAATAACGGTTTCGGCTATTGTTTGCGTAAGTCCTATCTGACACTCAATTTCCATAAAAATACACAATAATGCTTTTTTGTCCGAGTGTCGCCGATGGAAAAGTAACAAGCCGTAGTTATTTCGTAACTTTCGGCTAAGAGGATTCATCTTACAGCTTCCTAGCTGGATCTGCGAACATAGTAGAACCTTCGGTCACTGATCTCACGATTAATGCTCCTGCTCCTATTTTTGCTGAATTACCAATAGATACATGAGGCAGAACTTTAGCCCCAGTTCCAAAAAATACAGAATGACCACATTTGACACCGCCAGTTAGGTCTACACTGGCACTCAGAGTTGTATAATCACCTACTATAACGTCATGGCCAGCTCCTGAGAAACAATTAAAAGTTACGAAATTACCAATATTAGCGTCCGCTGAGACAATAGAAAATGGACATAAAATCACACCTTCACCTAGACGAGCCGTTCTTGCAATCACTGCTGTTGGATGAATCATAGTGGTAAATTTAGCACCTCTATTTTTTAAAGAAGTTACTAAACTCTCCTTGTCTTTAGGATCACCTACGCCAAGCAAAAATAAGTCTTGAGCAGCAGGTTGATAAGTACTAATTTGACCAAGCCAAGTTAATTTATAGTCAAAACCATCAAGAACATTGGGGATATCACTAATAAATCCATCTAATGGTGGAAATATGCCATGAGTCTGAGCATCATAGACCCAATTAATTAACTCTCGCCCAAACGCCCCTGCTCCTACTAATATGCAACGTTGTTCCATTACCGCACCATGTACCCACCATCAATGACTAAGTTTGTGCCAGTAATCCATCGTGAGGCATCAGAGAGTAAAAATAGGACGGTATTTGCTACATCTTCAGGCTTTCCAAATCCTAGTAAATGTCTCTCTTGAAGTTCCGAAATTGCGGCTGTAGCACTGACTGCTCTCCACTCAGCGATCATCTCTGTTTCTACTGCTCCAGCCAAAATGGAATTAGCCCGAATTTTACGCGGTGCCAACTCACAGGCAAGTGAGCGAACCATACCATCAACTCCTGACTTTACGGCAGAGTAAGCAGTCATACCTAGCTGACCTCTAGAACCTATGACAGAAGACATAAACACAATTGATCCACCATCGATTATTACACCTTTAGAAGATGAAGCACGAGCGATACCAAATGCTGCAAACAAACTGCTCTGAAGGAGACTTTCTAAATGAGATTGTTTGATCATTCTTGCTGGTAGAACTAATCCTAATCCTGCTGAATGAAATATGCCTGAAAGAGAACCGTACTTCCCAGGAATAGACTTTACCCAATCAGCTACCTCATCAGCATTAAACATCTCAAAAGGCAAAGCTACATGATTAGCTCCTGCCATAGCTTCAATACAAGCTGCCAACCTAGATTCGTTGCGACCAGAAGCCAAAACCTGCCCTCCACATTTAGCAATCATTATTGCAGCTGCTTTTCCAAGACCTGATGAAGCTCCTGTAACCAGGAAAACTTTTCCTTTTAGCGCATCGGGAGCAAATATACTCATAACTGAAAGTCAATCATCTCAACAACATCAAGTGGACCAACACTAAGTACAGTAGAACCCCAAGAATAACCTACACCGAAAGCAAACATTGCCAAACGGACAGATTTTTCTTGTAATAACAAACCCAGATTATCAGTCATGAGTAATGGGATAGAGGCACTACTGGTGTTCCCAAACTTATTGATGTTGATGGGAATCCGATCCATTGGCAATTTTGTCTTTTTAATCAAGTGTTTGAGCATAAATAAATTGGCCTGATGAAACAGAAATGTATCAAAATCCTCTGCTTTGTATCCTGAAAATTCAAATGTCGATGATATCAAGGGAGGAACTACTTGCATAGTGAAGGTAAATATTTCAGTACCATCCATGTAAAGACAGTTTGGGTCTTTACCTTCTAATCTTGGATCGTTTGCAAGAGAATAATCTTTAGATGCACCACGAGGGATAATCAAGTTATGAGATCCCTTTCCATCAGTACCAAGTATAAAAAAAGCATCATTTGAAGAATTCTCACAATACTCTAACGCAGTCACAGTTGCCGCATCTCCAAATAGCATGGCGGTAGACCGATCGGACGAACTTATAACCTTACTGCTGGTGTCACCAACTGCCAGAAGAACACGTTTAGCAGCCCCTGTTTGAATCATATTTAAGCCTAGCCACAGAGCATAGGGATAAGCTGAACAGCCAAGATTAATATCAAAGGCTAAACACGAAGGCTGAAGTCCAAGACGACCATGAAGTGAACAAGCAGTGGCTGGTAGACGATAATCTGGTGTTTGAGATACGAAAATCAAAGCATCAATGGATTCTCTTTGCCAGTCTAAACCGCTTAAAAGACGTTCTGCTGCTTGGTAACAAAGGTCTGCTGTTGAAACGGCTTCATCTACCCAACGTCGATGCTCAACACCAATCATCTTAACTACTTCCTTAACAACATCTGCACCAAATTGTTCTACAAAATAGTCATTAGAAATTTGACGATTTGGCAGACAAGCTACGACTCCGGCTATACGACCCCCTTTTGTTCTAAGTTGCTTGCCAACTGGTGTGTTGATGACACTCATATATGAATTATCCTCTTTGCTTTTGGGAGATGAGTTTTTCAATATCTCCCACTGTCTGAGAAGCGGCAAGAGAGTCTCCATTCAGCATCACATTAAAGCAGTCATCAACTAGCGCAATTGTAGAAATAAATGCAAGTGAATCCCAGTCCATTCGAGTTAGGTCAAGGCTTGGAGAAACTTCGTTGACATCAATTTCAAGTATTTCAGCTAGACCTTCGTAAAAAGCTTGCATGATTTAACTCCTAAAAATCAAAATTTAACTACCGTTCCAGCCCAAGAATACCCAACTCCAAACCCTAATAGCAATAATCTATCTCCTCGCTTTAAGCGAGATTTATTAAGCATTGACTCCAGGGTAAGGGGTATGCTTGATGATACTGTATTTCCGCACCTCTCTAAAAAATTGGGAAACTTTTCCTCTGGTAAATCGAGCTTTTTTCGTAAGGCATCGAGGATAAACTGATTAGCCTGATGCAAAACAATATAGTCAAAATCATCTAAACATCTGCCGCATTTTTTTAGCAAATCATTTATCGCTTTTGGCACGGAAGAAAGTGTAAACGCTATCACTTCAGAACCATTCATGTATAGGTTGTCTTGTGACCTCACATTCCCAGAATCATCAACTTCTTCTTTTGCCGTATGTTCAGACCGTGCAGAACGGAAACCACCTGTTTTCACGATTATGTTATTGGCTCCATTGCCATCAGTTCCAAATACAAAAGGCCCGATAAATTCTTCATCTGTTTCGTCTGATGCTTCAATTAAGGTGGCTGTTGCCCCGTCGCCAAATAAGGTACGTACACTCTTATCCATAGGATGAATGAATTTTGAGTAGGTATCTGCCGTCAGGAAAAGAAGCCTACGAGCAGATCCGGTTTCGATGAGTCCTTTAGCAACAGATAAGCCATAAACAAAACCAGAACAGCCAAGGTTAATATCAAAGGCCCCAGCAGTATTAGGAATTCCCAGACGATCTTGGAGTAAACAGGCGGTGGTAGGTAAAAAGTAATCTGGTGTTTGAGTACAGAGAATAACAAAGTCGATATCCCCAGGAGTAACAGTATTTTGTTCAAATAACTTACGGGCTGCCTTAAAAGCTAAGTCAGCAGCAGTTTCATCCTCTACCGCAATATGTCTTTCAATAATTCCTGTTTTTTGATAAATCTTTTCAGAAGACCAACCTGGATATATTTTGGTTAATTCATCATTATGCAAAATTTGTTTGGGCAGATATGATGCAATGTCAACTATTCGAGAGCGAAACATATTTTTTTATAGAAATATCGAATTAACGATTATTCATGGACGAGTCCAAAGTTGAAATAATTTCATCTTACTGTTAATAAAGTGAACTAATTAACCACTTAGCGATCGCTCTTTCCTTCTTGCTTCTTAATCTGCTCTAAAACAACTTTGTAATCTTGCCGTTCAGGGTGCAACTTCACCAGCTTCTCCAAAGGTTCCATCGCACCTTTAGCATCCTTCAAGTGCAACCGCACCACAGACAGTTTCTCTAAAGCAAGTTGGTTTTCTGGTTCCCGTTGTAAAACCAGCTCGTAGCCCCGCGCCTGTTGCTGTAATCCTGACTCAGCAGAAGGAGAGGCAATTGCTGGCTTAGGTTGACTAGCCTGTTGTATTACCGGAATGACTGCAAACACCGTAGAACCAAAAAATGAGAATATCGACACTATCGTGACAATCTTTTGTCGCCGCTCAATCTGCTTTTTGCGGGTAATTAAGTATTCTTCCCCCGAACTAGCCATCCCTTACATACTTGCTGTGGTAAATACTTAGGTATCAGCAAGCCTCCTCTTATGAAGATACCCATCTGCCCAACAGAAACTAACATCTTGGCTACAAATTTTTTACACAAAATTCAAATGCTGACTCTGAAGACGAGGGAACTTTATGGTAAGCCCATGCTGTACCGACAATTTTGCCATGCGATCGCTCCTATGCTTCAAAGCAAAACCCTCTCCTGCACCTAAACAGGGCAACCCTTTAGGTTTTATTCTCTAGGCAAAACATTAAAATTATATAAAGATTTGCAATTCATTTGCCTAATGCCAGATGTTTGCGATATTCTTAATAACGTTTAAAGAAACAGAAACAGTAGACATTTCTACTCAATTGCAAATTTCCCTGTCAGTCAAAAACTTTCAAACTAGCCCGTGTCCTATGGGTTCTTCAACAACCAGACATATTTTTCGTGATTCAAACAAATAGAATTTTCCCAGTCGTCCTCAGTCACACTACTTAGTGCAACTTTCCCAAGGACTAATTATTCTGCTCGGCGTCCATAATATATCTCTTACAAAAGGTACTGTTGCACTCTTGTGTAGAAAGGGTAAAGGTTAAGAGGAAAAAGAAGACGGGAAAAGGGAAAAGGGAAAAGGGGAAACATAAGTATCCCTTACCCCTTCATCCTTTAACCCTTACTCCTGAGCCTTTGTCTGGCTTCTGCAAAAAGTTTAAGGACTGCTTGGTGGAATTGGAGTTTTGTGGTGGTAATTACCGTACAAAACCGAATTTACCAGTAATTTAGTAGAGTTTGTTATGGTATAGTTAGAAAGTTAAGACTAGCTTTACCAAATTACACCACTCTACGGACCGGCAACAATTGCAGAATGGGAAGCGGTTTTAATTAAGTATTTACCAACAAAATCTGAATTCAATCGAGGTTATGACTCAGCAAGTGATTCACCCAATGGTGAAATTGCAGCGCAACGTGCAATCACTCATAGAATCGAATATTATCAAGCCAAGCGATAGCATCTGGAAAATCGCTTTGCTCTACGGTAATGAATGGCAGCACTGGAAACAGGAGCTGCTGGACTTTGGCTTTAGTATGCAAGACCCAGTTAGTGAATTGTTAGCTGTAGAAACTTGGGATGAAGAATAGGGCAGAGGGCATAGGGTTTTTTAATATTCCCTACTCCCCACTCTCTAAACTTTGCAAGCAGCTAAAGCCGCAGCTAGCTCCTTTGCAGTTTGGTAACGAGCGCGTGGCAATGGTTCTGTAACGCGGTCAATCACATCTCTTAATTGGGAACTAATGGTGGGAACCTTTGCCACATCAAACCTGAAGTTTCGCCCTCGTTGGCGGTAATACTTGAACGGGTTTTCTCCTGTGAGCAGAAAAATCAGCGTTGGCCCAATTGCATACAAATCAGATTGAGTCAAAGGTTGTCCTCGTTCTTGTTCAGGAGCGCAGTAACCTTCTGCACCAATTCGAGTACCGGGCGCTGTGCCAATTTCCTTAACTGCGCCAAAATCTAGCACCACTATACGATTCAAAGAACTTCGCACCATTAAGTTGGCGGGTTTAATATCGCGGTGAATAAGTGGAGGCTCTAGGCTATGAAGATAGTCTAAGATATCGCAGGTTTGGATCATCCAAGCGATCGCTTGGCTTGGTGTAACTGGCCCAGTGGTATAAACGCGTTTCTCTAAATCTTGTCCGTGGATTAGTTCCATTGCCAAGTATTTTTTTCCGTCTTCTACAAAGAAATCGTAATACTTGGGAATTCCAGGATGGTTAAGGGATTTTAGAGTGTACGCCTCCCGCTCAAATAACTCTTGAGCTTTGGCAATTTTCGCCATATCAGCATTCATTTGCTTCAACACCAGCAGTTGTGGCATACCCGCAATTACACCAGCCGCATCCCAAGCGAGATAAGTAGTACCCATACCTCCTTGTCCGAGAATTCGCAACACCTGATAATGGCGAATCCTCTGTTGCACTGAGAGAGGTTGACCGCAGTGGATGCAAAACAGATTGTTCGGTGAGTTACCTTCGTGCGTGCAAGTGGAGGATGAATTTGCCGGATTTTTTGCTGAGTAAAGTGTCTCGGCGGCGTTTTCCACTGTCCCTTGCATTTGTTGCGATCGCAAACCAGTTTCCAGTACTGTTACCTCCTGAATTTGGAATTGCAGTATTGGGCCTCCCTGTGCCAGTTGCAAAAGGGAATTATCTGGTAACGGACTCTGAATCACAAGGACACCGTTGAGGAAAGTGCCATTTGTACCCTGACTAATCAGTTGCCAAACATTGCCATTGCTAGGGGAAGCGACTTGTCTCAGTTCTAGATGATGCCGCGAAACCAAACTATCACTTAAAACAACGTGATTATCTGCCGCTCGACCAATCCGAATTATGGAGGAGTTCTCAAAGCACCACTGCTGGAGGGGCGTTTTCTGTTGCGGTTCTAACAGAGTCAGACTAACCACAATACAACCTATAAGGTAAATGGATCAGGGATTGGGCATTGGGCATTGGGCATTGGGCATTGGGCATTGGGGATTAAACTTATCCGTAAATTTAGGTTTTAACCTCTGATTTGTAAGGCTTCGAGGTTAATTCACGGATATGTCTATTGGGAATTGGTGATTATTCTTTCTTATACCCTATGCCCCATGCCCCATTTTCATTTATGATTAACTTTCCAGATTTGGGCGTACTTTTGCCCGAATAAGTATACCAGTAATGTTGTCATGACCATTGTGTTGGTTCGCAAAATCAATTAAGTCTGTAACGCCCCGTTCTAAGTTAACGCCAGAACTAAGTAAGGGTTCTAAGTGGGTCTGCCAATGAGTTTCTAGTAAATCATTATCTGATAGACCGTCCGATGCCAACAGCAGAAGAGTATCTTCATTGATCTCGAAAAAGCCGACATCGGGATTAATCGAGTTTTCATCACGAGGCCCCAAGGCTTGGGTGAGTTGGTAGGCATCTGGGCGGGCGTAAGCTATGCTTGCTTCTACTCCGCGCGTAATTTCCCGTTGCCCAACTTCGTGATCTACTGTGACTTGTTCTAGTCCCCGCTTGCGTGTCAAGCGATAGAGACGGCTATCTCCCACATGAGCAACTGCTGCTTGAGTATCTTGAATTAAGAGCATTACCAAAGTTGTACCCATGCGCCCCACTCCAGAACGGGCATCTTGTTGATTGAGCTTGTAAATCGCCTCATTAGCTAAATACACTGCCTCACGAATGCTATCTTCTGTTGGCAGTTGGTTAGCAATCCAGTGTTCTTGAAAGTATTGCCGTAGGGTGTTGACTGCTAACTCGCTGGCTATCTCGCCGCCAGCGTGTCCACCCATACCATCACAGAGAATATACAAACCATGCGCTTCCAGGACTCGACTTTTGGGCAATTCCAGCTTGTGAATTTTGGTTTCAATGCCAAAGTAGTCTTCGTTATGATGACGTTGACGCCCCACATCTGTGCGTCCTGCATCTTCTAAGCTACTTAACTGCATCGCCAGCACAACAGTTGGCATATCATCAGTTTTGCTAATGATATCTTCTGGCTCATCTGATTGCGGGATAGTTGGCACAGCAGTATTTTTCTCCTTTATGGGGGGCAAAGTTGCGGTTCCTAGTGCTTCCAGTTCAACAGAGATTTCCTCCAAACGCGATCGCAATTGTGCGATTGTGTGAATCTTACCTACATCTAAATCCCCCAACATCTGGACTACAGAGCCAAATTGAGTGCGTTGAGACTGCCTAAATAGCGCTTGCCAAACCCGCCCCAAAGCTTGGATAGTTAACGGTTGCTCTGGAATAGCAGATGTTTGAGCTTGGGCATCTTCTGGCGACTCGGTGGCGGGCTGAGAATTCGATGATTCCACATACAACCTCTGTAGCGCCAGCGTTTGGTCTTCATCCAATCGCAAATTCGACAAATCTAAAAGGCTTTGACGACAATTTACTGGTTCCAATAATGCCCAAAGTTGGGTCATTTGATAACACCAGTGTAAAATTTTTAACGAACTCGTTGTTTCTTCTTGCCACAGGTCGAGTAAATGCTGCCAATCCGAGCGGTCTTCGATTATTACTACCTGGATATCACCCTGCTGCCATGCATCGTGAATCGGCGGTATCCCCCGCTGACCTTGGGATTGTAAGGCAATATAAAGTTTAGCAAGGCGAGGAATTCCACTTGCTTCCACTGATGGCGTTACTAAATCTGATTGCTGACTTGCTAGTATTACCTCAATGGGTGATATTTGATACGGCTGGCAGTCTAGAACTCTCGCACCCACATCAGTCATGGTGGCAGTTTCTGTTTGGGCAGGTAGCGAATCTAACAATTGATAGCGCTCTTGGGGGTCTAAATAGGAGCCTAATGCAATCTGAGAACTAGGGGATAGAGGAGATGAGGAGGATATTGCTCCCTCATCTGCCTCTACTGCCTCTACTCCCTTATCTCCCTCATCCCCGTCTATTCCCAAAGCTTCCCCACTCTTTTCCTTAGCAATAATTGCCCAAAACACTGTTCCACATTCCGTGCCACAGTTTTGACAACGTAGTGCATTCACAGGTACATCATCGGTACTGCATTCAGGACAGACCTTGTGGGTCAGGGACGTGCCACAGTTTTGACAGAATTTGTTGCTATTGGGGTTTTCAAATTTACACTGAGGGCAAATCAGCATAGTGGAAGTTCCTTAATTCCCGTTCCAAGGTGCTTCTAGCCACTAAGATCCAAGGTGCCACAATTGGCTGTCCCTGACTACAGTAGACCTACAAGAGATTGTAGTTGATCAATGAATTTTGGTGGCAGTATTAATTGTGACGCATATTAGATAAATATTTAATATATTATTGGCAGCCAATTTCTTATAAATGGGTGAGTGGGGAGTAGGGGAAGCAGGGGAATGAAGAACTATTGATTATTGACCAATGCCCAAGAATCTGGTAATTGCGGAGGTTCAGCGTTAAACCATTTTTGATAAATTTGCTTGTAAGTGCCATTGGATAACAAAGTCGCTATACCTTTATTAATTGCATCCAGATGGGGGGAGTCTTTAGGTGTAGCAATCCCGTAGTATTCTTGGGTAAGCAAATCGGCAACAACTCTGATGCCTTTGAGTTTGCCATTTTTAATCGCATACAAAGTAGCGAAAGCATCGCTAACCACAGCATCAACATTGCCATTGAGTAAGTCTTGGAAAAATTCTGGCCCAGAATTAAAAGTACTAATTTTGGCGTTGGGGATGGTTTTGGCAAAATCTGCCCCAGTGGAACCAATTTGTACAGCAATTTTTTTACCTTTGAGACTATTGAAGTCTTTAATATTTTGGTTATCTTCGCGTACAGCGATCGCTAGTCCGGCTTTAAAATAAGGTCGTGAAAAGGAAATTGTTTTCAGGCGTTCTGCGGTAATCGTAATCCCACTAATTGCGGCATCGACTCTTTTCGCTTGTAAAGTGGAGATCATGCCATCAAAGGGCAGACTTTCAAGCTGGACTGCAAAACCTGCTACTTTAGCGATTGCATTCATCAAATCAATATCAAAGCCTTCCAAGTTCCCGCTAGCCCTTTGGATTTCAAAAGGGACAAAGGTGGGGTCTGTCGCCACCTTGAGAGGTTTAGCATCTGAGTTAGTAGTGGGATAGAAACTTTTACAGGCAATCATTAGTAGCAGACAGCCCAAGCTGAGAATTAGCTGCTGCCACTTGAAATTAATTAATTTCACTCTAGTAATTCCATTCTATTAGTCAATATTCACGATACTTGTCATGATGTTAATAAGAAAGAATACATCCGTCAGGAGCCAGAATCCACAATGAATTTTGGAAGACTAACGAAAGTTTAAGACCCCACTCTCTTAAAAAATGACGCTCCTGCGTCGCTAATATTGCCCTAAAAGATTGGAGGCTTCCTGCGATCTGACTTTTAGCTAATTACCTTTTTGTGTGTTCTGTATTCTGACTCCCAATTTTTAATTGCTTATGGCTCCCACCACCCCTGCTTACCAAATTACTGATTTATTCGCAGAACGAGCTAGAAATCTGACACCACCAACCTATGGTACAGAGTTAACCAAAATTATCACCGTTAGCTTTGCCTACGGTCTAGCTGATCCAATTCTCTTTCCCCACGCTGACTTGGCTGCTGCAAGTGCCGCTGTGCTGGCAGAAGAGGCTCCGATCGCCCTTAATTATGGGCCACCTTCAGCCCAATTGTATGAACAAATCATCCTCCGCTTGCAGGCTAAAGGAATCGCTACCGATCGCGATCGCGTGATCGTTGGCTACGGTTCTGGTCAGATTCTCGGCTTACTACCAGATGTGTTTGTCGAACCTGGTGATGTGGTAATTGTGGAAGGCCCAACTTTCCTGGGAGTAGTTAGTAGATTTGTCCATGCTGGCGCACGCCTGATTAGCATTCCTGTGGATGAGATGGGGATGGATGTGGACGCCCTAGAAGAAACTTTGAGCGATTTGAAGAAACAGGGCATTCGACCCCGGTTTATTTACACCATCCCCACTTTTCATAATCCCACAGGCGCTACTATGCCGTTATTTCGCCGCCAAAAGCTGGTAGCGTTAGCGGCTGAGTATGGCGTACTGGTGGTGGAAGACGATGCTTACAGCGATTTGCGTTTCCAAGGTGAAACTGTGCCACCCTTGGCAACCCTCGACAAGGAGGGGTGGGTGTTATACGTGAGTACCTTCTCGAAAATTATTGCGCCTGGCGTAAGGCTAGGCTGGGCTTGTGGCGATCCAGCAATTATTGAGCGGCTGGCAATGTTCAAAAGTGAGGGGCCTGTGGGGCCGTTTGTCAGTCATGTGGTCGCCCGCTACTGTGCTACAGGCAAACTAGATCATCACATTCAGGAGCTAATTGCCTGCTATAAGCATAAGTGTAATTTGTTGTTAGAGGCGATCGCTCAAGAGTTTCCCAGTGATATAGTTGCTTTGCGTCCCGATGGCGGCTTCTTCGTTTGGTGTAAATTGCCACCAGATATCAGCGCCAAAGCACTTCTAACTGCTGCTGGTGAACACGGCGTCAGTTTCCTGCCAGGAACTCGCTGCTATGCCAATGGACAGGGAGATGATGCCATCAGGTTAGCTTTTAGCTTTCAAACAACTGAAAAGATTGTCGAAGGAATTGCTACCTTGGGAGCAGTGTTGCGCGGATGGCGGTAATGACTAGGTAATTCGTAATTCGTACCTCGTTCCCAGTCTCCGACTGGGAATGCCTTTTGGAAGGCTCCCCCCTCCCGTCTAAGCGGCAGAACCCCAACAAAGAGCATTTTCTTCTTTGACCTGGAAACGAGATTTAAAATTTTGTAAACTTTAAAAAATTTGTTCTAAGCGCTGGAAATCGCGCTGCACTTCATACCAGAGACTTTTATTATGGGGGTCTGTCTTCAGAGCTTTTTTGAGATAAATTCTGGCTTTGAGCAGTTGGTTTTCGGTAATTAGTGCCCGTCCCCAAATTTGATAGGCGATCGCTAGCCATTGGCGAACTTCTGCATCTGTTGACAAACGATCTGCTAAAGCTTCCGCCAGTGCGATCGCTTGAGGAAATCGTCTTTCTTGCAAAAATCGCTGCAATTGCTCATAAGTCTTCCACTTCAGCCGTTCTTCTATTTCCAACAGATTAGGCGGCTTTAATTTCCCTGGTTGTTGGCTTGTCACCGTTGTTACTGGTGTTTTCTGCCAATGCGTTGCTTTAGCGTCATCACGCCCAGATGTTGACACCTGACTTAAATGTGCAGCTGTTTCCTCTGGCAGTACTACCGTCAGCAGGAGTTTATAAGCCTCTGTCAAGGCAATAAACTTATCTTTGGCTTTGTTGTCATCTGGGTTGATATCGGGATGATATTGCTGCGCCAGTCGTCGATAAGACGCTTTGATGTCAGCAAAAGAGGCTCCCGACCTTAAACCCAATAAACGGTAGCAATCTCCAAGATCCATCTTGAGCTATGAGCTATCGAATATCCACCTAGAGGCTATCAGCTATCTGCTTCAAGCCTGAACTATTAATAATAAGGGCTAATTTGCTATTTTAAAGTTCAATGTTGACAGTTTGTTTAGGGAAGGGAGTAGGGAGTTAGGAGTTAGGAGTTAGGAGTTAAGGAGTTAGAATTCTTCCCCTGCTTCCTCATCCCCCCTACTCCCTACTCCCTACTCCCTATTCCCTACTCCCCTACTACTACGGAGGTTCGTTCTTCAATCACACGGTCAATTAAACCGTATTCCTTAGCCTCTTCGGCAGACATAAAAAAGTCACGATCCATATCTTTTTCAATTTTTGCTATGGTCTGACCCGTTTTATCGGCATAAATCCCATTGAGCTGGTGACGAATCCGCAGAATCTCTCTAGCTTCAATTTCGATATCGGTTGCTTGTCCACGGGTGCCACCTGAAGGCTGGTGAATCATAATCCGTGAGTGAGGCAATGCTAGCCGTTTGCCTTTGGTGCCAGCTGCCAGCAGGAAAGACCCCATTGAAGCCGCTAAACCTACGCAAATAGTCACTACATCTGATTTGATATGTTGCATGGTGTCAAAAATAGCCATGCCAGATGTAACCATCCCACCGGGGGAATTGATGTATAAATAAATATCTTTACCTGGATCATCTGAATCCAGATACAGCATTACAGCAATAATTTGATTGGCAATTTCATCATCAATATCTCGCCCTAAGAAAATAATCCGTTCCCGGTAAAGGCGATCGTAGATGCTAATCCAATCTGTATATTGTCCTCCGGGCATCCGGTAAGGAACTTTAGGAACGCCTATAGGCATAATTTGCTCCGTTTTTAATAATTTGGGGATGATCGCAGATTGAGGACTTAGGAGTTAGGAGTGAGGAGTTTTCAATAACTCATAACTCATAACTAAATTAAAGGACACTAGCAGGGAGTGTTAAAGGACACTAGCAGGGAGTGGGGGATTTGCGAGTTCTTCTTTCTCAAAAACTCGGTCAATTATCCCGTATTCTTTCGCTTGGTAGGGTGTCAGATATAACAGCCGATCCATATCTTTAATAATTTTTTCTGGAGGCTGTCCGGTGGTGCGATGCAAGATATCAACTAACGCCCCTTTATTTACCAAAACTTCCCTGGCGCGAATTTGAATATCCGTTGCTTGACCTTGAGCGTAGCTCTTGGGCTGATGCAGGATAATCGAGGAGTGAGGTAAACTAGCGCGGCAACCTTTTGTACCAGCACTGAGGAGCATCGCTGCCATACCCATCGCGGAACCGACGCAGATGGTGTGGATAGGAGGCTTGATATATTTCATGGTGTCAAAGATGGCGAAGGCTTCGGTTTCAAAGCCTATGGGTTCGCCACTGTAACCGGAAGTGCCGGTGGAGTTGATATAGATTTTAATCGGCTTTTCGGGGTCGTCGGACTGCAAAAACAACAACTCGGCCACGATTAATTCGGTGACAGCAGGCACCAGTGGCATCCCAATATAGACAATTCGCTCCTTCAACAAGAGGGAAGGTAAATCTGGCGGCGGTGTCCGGTAGAAGTTATCGCCGTAATAAGGGGCTTGAACAGCCTTGATTGGGGAAATGTCCATAGCAACTGATCGCCTGAAACTATGCCGTTAACTGTAATACATCCTAGCGCGATGCACGCTTCCCTCAAGGTGCGGATTTCTCCCTAATGCATAAGGTGGCTTAACATCTGCCAATGCTTGGCTTCTAAGATATTCTGATTATATTAGTGTATTTGTGTTGGATAAGTTTTCCGTAGAGCTAAAGTAGTGCTTTGAAGTTATTTATAAATATGTATATCCTGAATAGGGACTTTGAGTTATGAAGGTTAGTTTGCAGCCTGCCTTGAATGATGGTAATTTGGACGCAAATCAACTGAACAGTCAACGTCAGTTGGGAATTTCGATTTCAGCGATCGCAGAAAATCAAGACCGCCACGTACCCCTGAATTTATGCTTAATTCTCGATCATAGTGGTTCGATGAACGGGCGAGCGCTAGAAACGGTCAAAAAAGCAGCGATTCGTCTGGTAGATAGGCTAAATCCTGGCGATCGCCTCAGTGTTGTAGTTTTTGATCACCGTGCCAAAGTCTTAGTACCCAGTCAAAGTATCGAAGATCCAGAGAAAATCAAACAGCAAATTAATCGCTTATCTGCCGATGGTGGAACTGCGATTGATGAAGGACTGCGTTTAGGGATTGAGGAGTTGGCAAAGGGCAAAAAAGATACTGTTTCCCAAGCCTTCCTATTAACCGACGGGGAAAATGAACACGGTGATAACAATCGCTGTTTGAAATTCGCCCAATTGGCTGCTAGCTATAATTTGACTTTGAACACTTTGGGATTTGGTGACAATTGGAACCAAGATGTTTTAGAAAAAATTGCCGATGCTGGTTTGGGTACTTTATCTTATATTCAAAAACCCGAACAGGCAGTGGAGGAGTTTAATCGCCTGTTCAGCCGCATTCAAACGGTGGGATTGACTAATGCTTATCTGTTATTATCTCTAATGCCCAATGTCCGGCTAGCGGAACTCAAACCAATTGCCCAAGTTTCCCCAGACACAATTGAGTTACCACTGCAACAAGAAACTGATGGACGTTTGTCTGTGCGGTTGGGAGATTTAATGAAAGATGCGGAACGGGTAATCTTAGCTAATATTTATTTGGGACAATTGCCAACAGGTGAACAAGCGATCGCTAATGTGCAAGTCCGCTATGATGACCCAGCCGCCAACCAGGTAGGTTTAGTTACACCAAATATCCCAGTTTATGCCCATGTAGTGAAAAATTACCAAGCAGACCCGAATCCTCAGGTGCAACACTCTATTTTGGCATTAGCTAAGTATCGCCAAACTCAGTTAGCCGAGACGAAATTGCAACAGGGCGATCGCTCTGGTGCGGCGACAATGTTACAAACGGCTGCTAAAACTGCCCTGCAAATGGGAGATAAAAGTGCGGCGACGGTGTTGCAAACTTCTGCCACCCAGCTACAATCTGGTGGAGATTTATCTGAAAGCGATCGCAAGAAAACTAGAATTGTCTCCAAAACCGTTTTGCAAGATACCCCTCCGCAATGAAAGTTAAATTGCTATCGGCGTTAAATGACAATAATGTTGATGTGGCTCAAACAAGTAGCCAACGTCAACTAGCAATGACAATTTTTGCGATCGCTGGTGAGTTTGACCAAAATCTGCCTCTTAATCTCTGCTTGATTTTAGATAAAAGTGGTTCCATGCATGGACAACCAATAAAAACGGTGATCCAGGCAGTGGAAGGATTAATCGATCGGTTGAAAGTAGGCGATCGCATCTCAGTTGTGGCTTTTTCCGGGTCTGCGGAAGTGATTATCCCCAACCAAGTGATCCAAGACCCCGAAAGCATCAAATCTCAAATTAAAAGCAAACTCAGTGCTAGCGGCGGTACTATAATCGCTGATGGTTTGGAATTGGGAATTACAGAACTGATGAAGGGTACAAGAGGCGCTGTTTCCCAAGCGTTTCTCCTTACGGATGGGCATGGTGATAGCGGTTTGCGAATTTGGAAGTGGGATATTGGGCGAGATGACAACAAGCGCTGTCTTCAACTCGCGCAAAAGGCTGCCAAGCTGAACCTAACTATTAACACTTTTGGATTTGGCAATAACTGGAATCAAGATTTGCTGGAAAAAATTGCTGATGTCGGTGGTGGGACTTTAGCCCATATTGAACGTCCTGAACAAGCAGTGGATCAATTTAGCCGACTGTTTGGACGGATTCAGTCTATTGGGCTAACTAATGCCTACTTGCTATTATCTCTAGTGCCCAATGTCCGACTAGCAGAATTGAAACCCATTGCCCAAGTCGCCCCAGACACAATCGAGTTACCAGTGGAACCAGAAGCTGATGGTAGCTTTGCTCTACGTTTGGGAGATTTGATGCAGGATGTAGAACGGGTAGTTTTGGCTAACATTTATCTCGGACAGTTAGCAGAAGGAAAGCAAGCGATCGCTCATCTACAAATTCGCTATGATGACCCATTGGTTAACGAAGAAGGTTTACTTTCGCCCTTGATGCCAGTGTATGCAGATGTAGTACTGGCGTATCAACCGACATCCAATCCCCAGGTTCAGAAGTCTATTTTAGCATTAGCCAAGTATCGCCAAACCCAGTTAGCCGAGGCGAAATTGCAACAAGGCGATCGCACTGGTGCAGCCACAATGCTACAAACGGCTGCTAAAACTGCTTTACAAATAGGAGATAAAGGGGCAGCGACAGTATTGCAAACTTCTGCCACTCGCTTGCAAGCTGGAGAACAACTTTCGGAAGCAGACCTCAAGAAAACTAGGATTGTATCAAAGACTGTTTTACAAGAATAGTAAAAATTGATTTTGTTTGGAGGTGTAGAATGTCAACAATAAACTCTGTTATTGATAAGATTGCAATCCTTGCAGAACAGAGTGGTTATATAGGCTGTCTTGAATATTGGAGTGTTTGCGGCGGCTATAATCCAGATTATCCTCCAAGATTAAGTGTTGAGCAGATCCAGGAACTTACTCATGATTATCCGTTTCATTTACCATTAGAACTTTGCGAACTATACCAAAGGGGTAATAGTTGTTTGCCTATTGGTGTCAACCCCAACAAAAATTGGGATTCCTTCGACAGTTATTTTCCATTTGAATTTCCATTGAGCGACGATGTTTTTTTCCCATTAGGAGAAGCAATTAATCAATATCGCTCTATAGCCTCTTGGTTAAATAAGGACGAACACAAATCACGGCTATTAATAAACGCAAATAATAGCCAACAAAAAGTTCCATCTTCTCTTCTGAATAGCAAAAGTTTTTCTTCACGCTTGTTTCCTATTTATAGCACGGAGAATGGCTTATACGTTGTAGTTGGTAATGAAAAACAACAGGAAACATCACCAATACTCTTTTTATGGGAAGATTTAGTAATTTCTATGGAATGGCCAAGCCTTACTTGCATGATGCTAGGAATGGCAGAAATCATGGAAAGAAAAATGCAGTCACCAAAGCCTAATGGGTATGAAATCGAAGCTATTTGGCACAAGTATGCTGCCGCAGAGAGTGGTAATCCCTGATCAAGCAACAGTTTCATAGCTGTTAGGTAGTTCAATAATGCGATCGCTCAAGTAGGACGATGCAAAAATTAAAGCTTGCTGAATATCTTCATCTTCTAATTCGGGAAACTCTTGGCGCAGTTCTTCACGATTAGGGTAAGTAGCTAATAACTCAATCACTCGACGAACGGTAAGGCGAAGATTACGAATAGAGGGCTGTCCATTCATACGATTGGGATTGCTGGTGATGCGATCTAATTTCATGGAAGTAACACTATCTCCTGATGAAAATCATCATCAATATATATTGCTTTATGCCAAGTTAATGAGAAACGATTGTACTCCAAGCAAAATTTTATAGCAAGGAACAGTAAATAAGACTTCTGCCACTAAAATAGAAAAATCATTCACGAGCGTTGTACTTATGGGTAATGAAGTTGAACTACTTGAACACTGGCGAGAACTCACACCCCAAAAGGAACAAAAAGTTTTGGAGTTTGTTGAACTACTTAAATCTGAGTCAGAAACAACACCCAACGAATCTGATTTTGTGCCACAAACACCCTTAGCCAAAAAATTATGGTCAATTCGACAACGAGCGATCGCTGCTGGATTGCAACTTCTCAACGAAGACGAAATTGAACTTGAACTTGCTCGTCGAGGTGGATTCCGTGAGTCGTCACACAATTTTGGATTTTAGATTTTAGATTGACTCCATGCATAAAGTCACTTGAAAAGCCAACCAAACCAATGCACCGAGTAACGGAAATCCAGATTATTTCAATATAAAGCGATCGCTCACAACCAAAAGCCCTGCCACAGCAAGCATTTAGGCATTATGGCGGTTCCAAAGGGAGAAAAAAGATTTCATTCCTCAATTGAGCAAGTCCATAAATAAATTTACCTTTGTTGAAGCCAGATGGCAGAGATTGTTTTTCTGAGGCTGATGGATGATTACCCATCAGCCACAACTACCTAACAACGTTACCTGATTGTAAATTAATGCAAACGTGGACTACCACAAATGCGTCTTAGAGTTGAGCAAAGCTTCTTCAAAGGTGCATCTGTCGGTTGTTTGACAGGTAGTAGATTACTTCGATACTTATGGCTACTCCTACCATGAATATTAAAACCCAGACGGTTTGTGGATCTGTTTGCAAAGCAAACCAAATTAACATTCCTAGTGCCACCAAACATATTCCAGCACCTAGAAGTGAAATCCACTGCTTACTTTTCGTATAACGATAAAGACGAGCATTAGCTAAATTAACCGCAGCAAATATCAGGAGAAACCCAGCACTACCCATCGTTGAGATCCGACTTATATCAAAGAAATTGGCGATTATTAGAGTAATACCACTAGTAATAAATAAGCCAATTGAAGATTGGTCAGAGCCATTTATTTCGCTGCCAGAGTCAAACCCCCTAGATTTAGCAATAACAGAGCTAAAACGAGCTGAACCGTAGAGTGTTGCATTACTAGCCGAGATAGTTGATAAAAGAGCAGCAATAGTAATCAAAACAGATCCAAATTGCCCCATAATTGGTTTGGCAACTTCAGCCAAAGCATAGTCTCTTGCGGCTAAAATCTGTTCTATTGGTTCTGCTCCCAATGTGACGAGTGCTATTAAAACGTAAAGCAAAATAACGAACCCGATTACAGAGTAATAAACTCGTGGCAAAGTGTACTTGGGATTGACAAGATCCTCCGCTGTATTGGCGATTAGCTCAAAGCCTTCATAAGACAAGAAGATCACCATTGCTCCTGCAAAAATTGACTGTAGCGACGACACTGAGACTGGTTCTAGACGGGAAATGTCGATATGACTGATCCCCATAGTAATGAACAGTATCAAAATCCCTAGTTTGAAGCTGACAATCCAGATTTGAGATTTACCAATATGATTGGCAGTTAGTAGATTTAGTCCAGTTGTCCCTAAAATTGCCAAGCTAATCAGTAAGTGCTTCCAAATAGGTTGAGTAGACTCTGTGAACAGGCTAATTCCATAACTACCAAAAGCCTGCAAGTAAAACGAAAGCATGACTATATAGCTAAACCATAGTAGAAGATTCAGTGTCCCACTAAACAGCCCTAGACCAAAAGCCTGGTTTAAGAAAGTTACTGTCCCACCTCGACATGGATGAGCTACCGAAAGTTTTGCATAAGCATAAGTAGTTATCAAAGCTATTGTCCCGGCGATAACAAATGCTAGTGGTGCGCCTGCATCAGCTATTTGAATTACAACTCCCAGCGCTGGAAAAAGTCCACCGACAATGCCTCCTACACCCAATGCCCACACAGACCAAAAACCTATTTTTTTGCTTGACACCTGTAACCTCTTTAGGAATAGATAGTCTTATAGTCGTTGACCAGCACGCAGATAATCAAGCTGAACAATGTTATTAGACTATTCTCTGTCCATACACGCTACTACTGTGTACAGCTACTTGAGCCAATATCGCGCAAGAAAGGTACGCATCACTTGGCTGTCGCAAAACTTTATTTATAAGGCTTTAGAGCGAGTTAGAAGTTCCCTTGCTTCTTTTGGTTTCTTACTTGCGCCCAATTTTATAAGCAAATTCCTGATTAACACTATTTATGCATTCATTCTAATCTATGACTCATTAAATCCTTCATCATTAGCTCTCTGGATTGGTAATCCCTGATCAAGCAACAGTTTCATCGCGGTTAGGTAGATCAATGATGCGATCGCCCAAGTAAGACGATGCAAAAATTAAGGCTTGCTGAATATCTTCATCTTCTAATTCGGGAAACTCCTGGCGCAGTTCTTCTCGATTAGGGTAGGTAGCTAATAACTCAATCACTCGACGAACGGTAAGGCGAAGATTACGAATAGAGGGTTGTCCATTCATGCGATTGGGATTGCTGGTGATGCGATCTAATTTCATGGAAGTAACCCTAGTTCCTTACGAAAATCATCGTCGTATATTGCTTCATGCCAAAATGTAGCAGTTCTGATCTAGAGTGATAAATATTGCTCTACGTAAGTCAGCGTCTTTAAGGCTGGTGGCATCAAGGGTTGCATTTTCAAGATTAGCACTTTGCTAAAGCCCTTATCTTGCCAAAACTAGCAAAACTCTGCTAAAAGTGCTAAAGGTAAATGATTGGTAGCTTGAGAATTACACATGAAAACCACTGGTATTCATCATGTAGCTATTATTTGTTCTGACTACGATCGCTCAAAAAGATTTTATGTAGAAGTTTTAGGATTTTCAATTATTCAAGAGACTTTTCGCGCCGAGAGAAATTCTTATAAATTAGATTTACGAGTTGGAGAAAATGCTCAAATAGAGTTATTCTCATTCGCAAATCCTCCAGAACGGGCTAGTAAACCAGAGGCTTGTGGTTTAAGGCATCTTGCTTTTCAAGTTGATGATATTGAGCAAACTGTTTTTTATTTAAAATCAAAAGGGTTAGAAGTAGAGAATATCAGAGTTGATGAAATTACAGGTAAAAAATTTACTTTCTTTAAAGACCCAGATAATTTGCCATTAGAGATTTATGAACATTAGGCTTTAATATGCTCATTAGGGAATATAGACTATCTGATACTAACATAATAATGAAACTCTTTTACGATACAGTTCATGAAATCAATATTTGCGACTATACTCAGGAACAAGTCAATGCTTGGGCACCGGAATGTATGGATGATGAAGTTTGGCAGAAAAGATTACAAGCCAAGCTTCCCTACATTGTAGAAAATAATGATGAGATAGTTGGGTTTGGAGAATTAGAACCCGATGGTCACATTGATTGTTTTTATTGTCATAGCAAATACCAAAGAAAGGGTATTGGCTCAAAACTCTTAAGTCATATAGAAAATACTGCCAAATTCCGAGGAATTAAACGGCTATATACAGAAGCGAGTATTACTGCAAAGCCATTTTTTCAAAACAAGGGATTTAGCATAGTCAGGGAACAGCAAGTAGAACTGCGGGGAGTTTGGTTTCAAAACTATGTAATGGAAAAATACCTGTGAATTTTGACAATATCTGCAAATTTTTAGCTGAAAACTTCTCCAGTGACTTCGCAACTTGGTTATTAGGCGAACCCATCACTTTAACCGAATTAAGTCCAAAAGAATTATCTCTCGAACCCATTCGGGCTGATGCCTTAATTCTGCTACAGTCGGAGCAAAACATATTACATTTGGAATTTCAAACCCAACCAGATGCTGAAATTCCTTTTCGGATGATTGACTATCGGTTGCGAGTATATCGCCGCTTTCCACACAAAGCAATGCATCAAGTTGTGATTTACCTTAAGCAGACAAATTCCGATTTGGTGCAACAAAATACATTTACAATTTCTGGGACACGCCATGAATTTGCAGTTATCAGACTTTGGGAACAACCAACTGAAGTATTTCTGAGAACGCCTGGACTGTTACCCTTTGCGGTTTTGAGTAGTACAATTGATCGAGAAGCCGTGCTTAACCAAGTGGCACGGGAAATTAATAGTATGACAGAATCAAGAACTCAAAGTAATATTGCTGCTTCCACAGCGATTTTAGCTGGTTTAGTATTAGACAAAGAGGTTATCAGACGAGTTTTGAGGTCAGATATTATGCGCGAGTCAGTGATTTATCAAGATATTTTAGAAGAAGGCAAGGCTGAAGGCAAGGCTGAAGGCAAAGCTGAAGGCAAGGCTGAAGGCAAAGCTGAAGGTAAAGCTGAAGCTTTACTTGAAGTGGCAATAAATCTAGTTAATACTGGTATGCAATTAGAACAGATAGCAATAGTTACAGGGTTATCAATTGAGCAGTTACAGCATTTACAGGCACAAGTAGAAGGCGACGTACATCAATAAGGTCTGATTAAATACATGTTTATCAGAGTTGCGTCAGTCCAATAAATAATCGGTGCAGTTAACCTGCACCGATGGCATAATTTAACTCTAATTGCACCTGACATTTCCCTCACGCCAATGCTGAAGCTTGGGGTTTGGCAAAAATCATTCTTCCTGCTGTAGTTTGTAAAGCACTGGTGACTACTACTCGCAGTTCACCACCCACATAATTGCTACCTTCTTCAACGACTACCATTGTACCGTCATCTAGATAGCCAATGCCTTGACTGGGTTCCTTGCCTTCCTTGAGAATTTTCAAATCCAGGTTGTCACCAGGTAAATAACTGGGACGGACGGCATTCACTAAATCATTTACATTCAAAACAGGTACTTTCTGAACACTGGCGACTTTAGACAAGTTATAGTCGTTGGTTAGCAGTGTGCCGCTAATTTCTTGGGCAAAGCGCACTAACTTGGCATCTACTGTGGGGATATCGTCGTAATCAACTCCATTAATCAGGATGCGATCGGGGTAATCTTCCTTAATGCGGTTAAGAATTTCTAGTCCTCGCCTTCCCCGCACCCGTTTTTGGTCTTTGCTAGCATCGGCTACTTGTTGGAGTTCTTGCAAGACAAACTGCGGGACGAGAATTTGCCCTTCTAAAAACCCTGTTTCTAGTAACGCTTCAATGCGACCATCGATAATACAGCTAGTATCTAAAACTTTGGTATTGGCGGGTTTTAATGTTCCTTCCACAACCATCGATTCGACGGTGTTGGGATTAATGAACCGCAATAAGCCTCGTCCGTGGGTATCTGCCAAATTCATACCAGTGACGGAGAGGATAATACTGCCGACAACTGCCACTAGTGGCTTAATAAATCCAAAATCTGCCGGGATAGGTAGCAAAAATAGTGGGGCTAGCATGAGGTTAGCTAGTAATAGCCCAATCACTAAGCCGATCGCACGAGTTAAGATCACTTCCAGAGGCATTTCTTTGATTTGTGATTCTAGGCGACGATATGTCGTCTGGAAACTCAGCCCGATCGCACCACCAATAATAGCCGCAAAGACGGCAACAACTAAGCGTAAAGCTTCAATATTTGTTACCTGATCTAGCGTGTCATTGGGTAGTAGTTCAATGCTGTAGAACCCTATTCCCGACGCTGCTAGGATAAATGAGAAAATAATAATGGCGTCAAGCATGGTTGTCTTGTTTTCCTGCAACTGTGTTAACCGAGAAAGTTAAGTATTTTTTATTTCATCGGTAAGATAAACTCATCAATATTGACTTACACTAAGGGTTTAGGCTGACAATATCTGTAATTATTATAACCAAAGGCTTTTATCTTAATATTTTTCATTGTTTCGTTGTCAAACGACAAAAACTTGTAAAGAAACTACTCATTTTCATTGTCTCTAATTCGCAGCTGGGTTAACTTAAAACTTTTCTCAAAATGAGTCAAAAATTTAGTATTTCTGGAATTGCGAGTTCTGCTTATGTGCATATACCCTTTTGCAGACGACGGTGTTTTTATTGTGATTTCCCGGTGTCTGTTGTGGGCGATCGCTTGCGGGGCGAAACATCTGGTACTATCTCCCAATATGTTGAGATACTATGTCAAGAAATTGCCATGACACCAGCACTTGGTCAACCCCTAAAGACAATTTTCTTTGGTGGTGGTACTCCTTCGCTGCTATCAACGGAGCAGCTACAACGTATAGTAGGAAAGCTAGAGAAGCATTTTGGTATTGCGTCTGGGGCAGAAATTTCTATGGAAATCGACCCAGGCACCTTTGATTTAGCACATATAGCAGGCTATCGCAGTGCTGGCGTGAACCGGGTAAGTTTGGGTGTACAAGCCTTTCAATCAGAATTATTGCAAAGGGCGGGGCGATCGCACTCAGTTGAAGATATTTTTGCCGCTGTGGAACTAATCCACCAAGTCGAGATTCCCGAAGTTAGTTTAGACTTAATTTCTGGGTTGCCGCATCAGTCTTTGGATCAATGGCAAGATTCCCTAGAAAAAGCGATAGGGCTTGTACCCACTCACATTTCCATCTATGATCTTACCATTGAGCCAGGTACAGCCTTTGGTCGTTACTACAAACCTGGCGATATTCCTTTGCCGACGGATGAAGCCACAGTCAAAATGTACCAGATGGGGCAGCAAGTTTTGACTAGTGCAGGTTATGAGCATTATGAAATTTCCAATTATGCCCAAGCTGGCCATCAGTGTCGGCATAATCGAGTGTATTGGGAAAACCGCCCTTATTATGGCTTTGGTATGGGTGCGGCGAGTTATGTTGAGGGGAAACGCTTCACTCGTCCGCGTAAAACTAGGGAGTATTACCAGTGGGTACAAGCTGGCGGTGTGATTGATTGTGATGTGACTCCCCAAAAGGAAGTATTGTTAGAAACATTAATGTTGGGGTTGCGTTTGGCGGAGGGTTTGAGTTTAACCGCGTTGGCGGAGGCGTTTGGGGAAGAGAAAGTAGAGGAAATTTGCAGGTGTTTGCGATCGCACATTGAGAAAGGTTGGGTAGAAGTTGCAGAGGGAAGGTTGCGTTTGATTGATCCACAAGGGTTTTTGTTTTCTAATGTGGTGTTGGCGGAGTTGTTTGAGAAGTTGGGGTGATGAACTGCTTATGCAGAAAAATCAAGTTAGAAAAGCTGTGATTCCGGTAGCTGGTTTTGGCACTCGGTTGTTTCCAGCTACTAAAGTTGTCAAAAAAGAACTTTTCCCGATTATTGATCGAGATGGTAGGGCAAAACCTGTTATTATCGCAATTATTGAAGAGGCAATTAGTGCTGGAATTGCAGAAGTAGCGATCGTAGTGCAACCGGATGATCAAGAAACATTTGAAGATTTATTGAAAAATCCACCCAAAAAAGAACTTTTACAAAAACTTTCACCGCAAAATCAAGAATATAGTCGATATCTCGAAGATTTAGGTAGCAGAATTACCATTTTGTTACAAAAGGAGCAATTAGGCTATGGTCATGCGGTATTTTGTGCCAAGGATTGGGTACAAAATGAGCCATTTTTGCTCATGTTGGGCGACCATATTTATGCATCTGATATTGAAAAATCTTGTGCTAGTCAAGTTTTAGATGTTTATGAACAAGTTAATCAAAGTATTGTTGCCTTAACTGCAATGCCAGCAGATATTATTCATAAAGCTGGGTGTGTAGCAGGAGTTTGGCAAGATTTAAACTCGATTTTGTCAGTTACACAACTCTATGAAAAACCTACTATTGAGTATGCACAACAACATTTGCGTGTAGAGGGAATGTCAGAAAATGAGTTTTTAGGTATATTTGGCTTGTATTTACTAACGCCGAAAATTTTTGACTTTCTAGGAGAACATATCAACCAAAATTTCTGGGAACGAGGTGAATTTCAGTTAACATCCTGTCTGGAAAAATTGCGTCAGGAAGAGGGAATGACAGGATATGTTGTTAAAGGTAAGTGTTTTGATACAGGTTTGCCAGATGCTTATCGCCAGACAATGATTGATTTTAGAAAATTCTAGATTAATCTCAGTTTAAAAAGTATTGGGCGAATAGAATTCGCTACTACACAAGCAAAGTCCACCTGCGTGGACTAAGAGAATTGGAGTTACTAGTAGCCATTAATTACGAATTACGAATTACGTTAGCGAAGCGGTAGTGAGGAACGAGCGTCATTATGAATTATTTTGCAACAGTTGCTCGCGGATTAGAAACCCTCGCGGCTCAGGAGTTAGAGCAACTGGGTGCCCATTCCGTAGAGCCAGGGTTTTGCGGTGTAGCCTTTGAGGGCGATCGCACCCTACTTTATCGCGTCAATCTCTGGGCTAGGCTGCCGTTCCGAATCTTGGTGAATATCCATGAGTTTCCTTGCCTTGATGCTAAGGATCTCTATCGCGGCATCCAGACCATCGATTGGCAAAACTATGTAACGCCAGATATGACCCTGGCGGTGAATGTCACAGGCAAAAACGATCGCCTCAATCACACCCACTTCACATCTCTCCAGATCAAAAATGCGATCGTTGACCAGCAGCAAGAAAATCTGGGCGAGCGTTCAAATGTAGAACTTCATGACCCAGATGTGCGGATCAATGTTCATATTGAGCGCGATTTTTGTACCGTTAAACTCGACAGTTCGGGAAATAGTCTGCACCGCCGAGGCTACCGCCCTGCGGTTGGAGCAGCCCCTCTCAAGGAATCTCTGGCTGCCGCGCTCATTCAACTTTCGGGCTGGCAGCCAGACCAGATGTTCTATGATCCTCTCTGTGGGTCTGGCACCTTACCTCTAGAAGCTAGCTTAAAGGCGCTGAATATAGCGCCAGGACTGTTCCGCGATTGCTTTGGATTTGAAAATTGGCTCGACTTTGACCTGTCTCTTTTAGAAAAACTGCTCCAAGAAGCTAAGGATAGCCAACTAGATACCCTGACCGCACCTATTTGGGGAAGCGATCGCGATGAAAATATAATTGAGCAAGCGATTAACAATGCTCAAAACTGCGGCGTTGATAACCATGTCTGGTTTTCTCAAATGGAGCTTGCCGATGTTGTCGCCCCCGCAGACAGTGGGATTTTATTCTGCAATCCACCCTATGGCGAACGGCTGGGGCGAGATAGCGATTTAGGGGCGTTCTATAAACTTTTGGGCGATGTGTTGAAACAACGCTTCAAAGGCTGGACTGCATTTGTGCTGAGTGGCAACAAAGAACTGTCTCAATCGATTGGACTAAAATCATCCCAGCGAATTGCGGTGTACAACGGAGCGCTGCCTTGTCAGTTAATGAAATATGAGCTGTACTAAGAGAATCCCAGGAGAAGGTTGATACCCCGCACGGCAGCAATTGCTTCATCACCTTGGGTTGTCGCGTAGAATAACTGTATTGAGTCATCGATGAGGATTGCGTAGGCGCAGCCCACCGTAGGTATCACTATGACTGCAACCACCAAAAAACTGACTTTTGCAGAGTATCTCAAATATAACGATGGCACTGATATCCAATATGAATTGGTAGATGGAGAATTAATACCCATGAGTCTTGGCACTGGCAAGCACGGTGGCATCTCCAAGTTTTTAGAACGAAGCTTTGATGACGAAATTGCTAACATGGGCAATAATTGGACAGCACAAAAGTTTTCTGTCGGAGTGCGTTCACCACGCTCTGGACGCTGGGACACCTCACGAATTCCAGATGTGGTAGTATTACCAACACAGCAGTGGGAAGCACTTTCTAATCGAGAAGCTGTGATCGAACTCAACGAAACTCCCCCCATATTAGTGGTAGAAGTCGTCAGCGAATCTACACAAACCACAGACTACCGCAGCAAGCGTTCTGAGTATGCTGTTCTGGAAATTCCCGAATACTGGATTGTTGACCCAATTCAAGAGATAGTAACAGTATGCACTCTAGTAGAAGGGTTCTATGATGCAGTTGCATTCCGAGGACAAGAACGCATCATCTCTCCCACTTTTCCCCAGTTGGATTTGAGTACCGAACAAGTATTGGCAGGACGGAAGTGAACTCTCAATTACTGTTCTCAGGAGACAAAAATAGAGTATCTTCAATTTGCTGCTTTGCTTCAAAAGTTAGTTTACTCTCATTGATAAGAGTCATCAACTGGAAATTATTACCATAATACTGTTTTAATAATTCTTTTTGCTGTTCGCTTAAGACTTGTTATAGTTACTTTTATTTCTATCGTTCTCATAGTTACTCCCACTAATAATTACAAAGATACCAGCAATGATTAAAATCCAGTAATCACCTAGCGCTCGCTCTTAACCCAAAATCGCATTCAATTCTTCAAAATACTTAAAGCCACTGCCTCCGCCACCTTGATACCATCGATACCAGCCGAGAGGATTCCCCCCGCGTATCCCGCGCCTTCACCAGCCGGATAAAGCCCGACTGTATTCAAACTCTGATAATCCTGATTGCGTTTAATCCGAATCGGTGATGATGTGCGGGTTTCCACCCCAGTTAACACGGCATCGTCCATTGCAAATCCTTTAATTTGTTTGTCAAAAGCGGGCAGTGCTTCACGGATGGCAGCGATCGCATAATCTGGTAAACTCTCGCTCAAATCACCCAAATGTACCCCAGGTGTATAAGACGGTTTAACAGTGCCCAATGTTGTAGAGGGGCGATCGTTGAGAAAGTCTCCCACCAACTGTCCTGGAGCTTCATAAGTCCCACCGCCCAACTCAAAAGCCTTTTCTTCCAAGCGCCGTTGAAAGTCAATTCCGGCTAAGGCGTTTCCCGGATAATCTTCGGGGGTAATACCCACAACGATCGCACTATTAGCATTGCGCTCATTGCGAGAGTATTGGCTCATCCCATTAGTGACAAGTCGCCCCGGTTCTGATGCGGCTGCAACCACCAAGCCCCCCGGACACATACAGAAACTATAGACGGAACGACCATTTTGGCAGTGGTGAACCAGTTTGTAATCGGCAGCACCTAAAAGCTTATGACCAGCTTGAGCGCCAAAACGACATTGGTCAATGAGAGACTGGGGATGTTCGACCCGAAAGCCGATGGAAAAAGGTTTAGCCTCAATGTAAACCCCACGATCAAATAGCATTTGAAAGGTATCGCGGGCGCTGTGACCCACCGCCAGAACCACATAATCGCTGGCGATATATTCCCCACTGGCGAGGGTGACTCCCCGCACCTGTCCATTTTCGATATTGATATCTTCCACCCGACTTTCAAAGCGAATTTCACCGCCGAGGGATTCGATTTGGGCGCGGATACTTTGGACGATTCCGACTAGTTTAAAAGTGCCGATATGCGGTTTGTTGATATAGAGAATTTCTGGTGAGGCTCCTGCATTGACCAATTCGGTTAGTACCTTGCGTCCATAATGCTGAGGATCTTTAACCTGACTGTAGAGTTTGCCATCGGAGAATGTACCCGCCCCACCTTCGCCAAACTGAGCATTAGATTCTGGGTTGAACTCTGATTTTTTCTTCCAAAAGCCAAAGGTATCAACAGTGCGATCGCGAACTTTTTTGCCACGTTCTAAAATGATTGGATGGAACCCCATTTGCGCCAGCATCAAACCCGCAAATAATCCACAAGGCCCAGTACCAATCACGATGGGGCGAATCGCCAAATTGCTCGGTGCTTGTGCCACTGGGCGATAACTCATGTCTGGCGTGGCAATTACATGAGGATGTTTTTTCAGACGCTTGAGTAGATGAATCTCCTGAGTCGTTTCTACATCCAGAATATAAACAAGGGTGATCTCTCCTTTTTTACGCGCATCGTAGCTACGCTTGAAGATGGAATAGCCGATCAATTCTTCGTCCGTGATTTGCAGCTTTTTGAGGATGGCAGACTTGATCTCATCTTCAGGATGATCAAGCGGGAGCTTTACTTCTGTTAGTCGTAACATAGCGAGGAGAAATTCATACTATCTTTTAAAATATTAATCAAAATCACTGTGGCGCGTTAGCATAGCTTGCCGTAGGCATCGCTAATTTTCTTCGGGGCTTAAACAAACGTGAGTTTGATAAATCTTTCCCTGCCTTGAACTAAAGTTTACAGCTATTTTCACCACGCGGTAAGGGCACAGCATTGCTGTGCCCCTACGACAGATGTAATTCAAATACATGAAAACTGCTATAAGTCTGTCGCTTTTTGATTCTGCTACGATGTACACACAAGTCCTAAAAATTTAGCTTAATAAAGCTTTGCTTATTTTTATGCAAAGCATTGCCAGTTGATGCATTAGCATTGCCAGTTGATGCGTCGGCATTGCAGGTTGATGCGTTGGCATTGCAGGTTGATGCATTAGCATTGCAGGTTGATGCATTGGCATTGCAGGTTGATGCATTGGCATTGCAGGTTAACAAATCGCACTCCCATCTTCAATGTACTCATAAGGTAGCGATTTCAAAGCCTCTCTCCGCTTGTCTGACGACAGGCTGACGCCAACGGGGAGAGGTTT
>NZ_JABXKM010000131.1 GCF_017115025.1 Nostoc sp. NOS(2021)
GTCCCCTGCTATAGAATCAGGGATTTTAAAAATTTGCTTTCTATCTCTATCAGACATGCCAATGAGGTAACAAAAATTCTCTGTATAGATTCTGATCTGGATTTTTATAAAATTATTAATTATTATACCACAAAATAATTATGCAAGAGGTCTAATCATCAGCAGCTTTTGATTGGGCGCGGTAGATTAGTAATACAAGAGACTTGCAACAATCATAGAATTTTCTGGTAGGCGAGTAAAAAGGGGGTTGTATCGGAGCGCATGTGGACATCTGGTTAATGCAGATTCCAATGGGGCTGCGAATATCGGAAGAAAAAGTAAGCAAAATGGTTTTACCGGACTGTCTAGAGGCTGTTTGGCACAGCCGTTACGAATCAAGATCCACTAGGGTTTTATCTCTTAAGAATCTCAGTCACCAAGCGTGCTGAGAGTGTCAATTACAAGTCTTACAACAAAAAGTAATATCCTCTGAGAATAACCAGTCGCGATCGGATTGGTCAATGTATATGTGTATGCTTGTAGGAAAATAGCTGATTTCCAGCAACAAGTACGTGTTTTGGCGGCAGCAGCCAACTTGCTAACGTTTTGGACACTTACTTGCAGCAAAAACTGCCTAAAGTTAAAGTCTTCGGAATTTGACGAATCTGCTGGTATGGATACCAATAACAAAAGTTCCTCTAGCTTAAAACAGGAGAATCGGGGCTTGGTAATCGATCGCCTAAAACAGGACTTAAAAAACGACCTGATTGCTGGTTTGTTGGTAATAATTCCCCTAGCAACCACTATCTGGCTAACGATTACCATTGCTACTTGGGTAATCAACTTCCTCACCCAAATTCCCAAACAACTGAATCCCTTTGATGGGTTAAACCCTATTTTAGTAAATTTACTGAATTTATTAGTAGGATTGGCTGTACCACTACTAAGTATATTAGTAATTGGTTTGATGGCTCGAAATATTGCTGGACGGTGGTTGTTAGATTTTGGCGAGCGGTTATTACAGGCAATTCCCTTAGCAGGACAGGTATACAAAACTCTTAAACAGCTTTTAGAAACAATACTAAAAGATTCTAATGGCAAGTTTCGCCGTGTAATTTTGGTAGAGTATCCGCGCCGAGGAATTTGGGCGATCGGTTTTGTCACTGGTGCAATCAGCAGTGATATCCAAGCCCAGATGTCTCGCCCTGTACTAAGTGTTTTTATCCCCACCACCCCAAATCCGACTACCGGATGGTACGCAGTCGTTCCTGAAGACGAGGTGGTGAACCTCTCCATGTCGATTGAAGACGCCTTTAAAATAGTTGTATCAGGTGGCATTGTAGCGCCCAATAGGCCTTTGGTTTTCCCCAAAGAGTCCACACTGGAAGTGAAACACGACCAAATCAAGCAGCAGGTTATTCCCGTTGAAGAAACGTGAACAAGGCAGAGGGCCGTATTCCTCCTGCCTCCTGCGCTCTACCTCCTGCCTCTTTAGTTAAAATCAATCTGGCAAAGTCACAAGCAAATACGTAATGTTGTTGTTTGACTGTGCCAAAATTGATAGACTTGTAAGTTTGTCGGGCTTAGTTAATCAGTTCTCGCCCAATCACCCCTCAGTTTTATGCAACCTCGTAAACCCCAGCAAATTGCTCGTGAATTGGCGCTTTTAAGCCTTAGCCAATTGCCAGTCAACCCAAAGAAATTAGATAAATTGGAAGACGATCAACTAGTATCCAAGTTGGTGCTAGGAGCAGTACGCACCCTGACCTTAGAAGTGCAAGATACCCTCGACAATGCCGCAGGTGAACTGCAACGCAGTAACGATCGCCTCTTAAGTAGCCAAACTCGCGCCTCCGACCTCGATACTGCCAGAACAATGCTTCAAGAAGCGATCGCCTGCACCCAGACAGCAATCAATCAGTTGGGTACGGCAGTTGATTTCCCAGTATTGATTCAGTTAGCTAATCAGGACAAGGGAGTTCGGAATTACGCTAAAGAACTTGTGATTACCGTCAGCGAAAATCGACACATTATAGATGAACTCCTTTCTAGTGCCTTAGTAGATTGGCAAGTAACTCGCCTCGCCCAAATAGACCACGATATCCTGCAAATCGCTGTGGCAGAAATGAGGTTCTTAGGAGTTCCAGACAGTATCGCCATCAACGAAGCTGTGGAGCTAGCCAAACGCTACAGTGGAGACGATGGTCATCGGTTTATTAACGGTGTTTTGCGCCGAGTAACGGAGCAGAAAAAAACAGCATAGTACCGTTGCGTAATTCATAATTCGTATACTGCCGTGGAGAAAAGTCTGTAGCCGCTTCTGCGGCTTCCTCCGACGAGCGGAATTTCTCCCAAGGGGAGACGCTGCGCGAACGGAAGAAACCCTCTGTTGACGGATTCTCCTCAAACTGGCGTTGAAAGGTGAGGATAACCCGGAAGTTTTCACCCCAAGAAAAAGTGCAAAGTTAAATTAAACTCATAACTTATAACTCATAACCCATATAACCAATACTGCTGCAATGGTTTTTAATTGGTTCCGTCGTAAATATAACGATTCCTCTGATCAGAAACACGAAGAAACTCCTCCTGCACAAGAACCCCAACCAGAGCCAGCCGAAACGTCAACACCAACGGCTGAAACTGCACCAGACACAACGGCAGACTTGTTGGCGTTTGCTAAAGCTGCCTACAAAAATATTCAGCAAAAACAGCAAGCCGAGGTAGTAGAAACCCCGCCTGATTCAGCAGATACCCCAGCACCATCAGCACAAACTGAAACCGCAGAAACGCCAATTGCGGAAATCACCGAACCAGAAGCAACTGAGGAACCTGTTAGTACAACCGTAGAAACTTCACAGCCAGAAGTTATCCAAGCAGCTACTGAGTCAGAAAGTACAGAAGATTCCTCAGTGGCAGCAATTGCTGATCAGCCAGATGTCAAAAGCCCAGAACTAACGGCAAATGAAGCTGAACCAACACCCACCGAAGCACTAGCTACGCCAGAGGTAACAGCACCAGCCACCTTATCCTTCTTAGAACGGGCGGCGGCAGAACGGCAAGCCAAGCTGGAACAACTAATAGCCACCGCCATTGAAGTCCCAGAACCGAAGGTAGTACAGCCAGTTGCTGCAACCTCACAGACAGAAGAGGAAATTCCCGGACTGGTATTTGATGATGGGTTTGTCTGGTCGGCGAAAGTTCTAGCAGCTCAAGGTAGAAGTCCAGAAGACGTTTCTATTGAAGAAATTACCTGGCTGAAAAAGCTCCGGCAAGGGTTAGACAAAACTCGCCGTAGTATTCTCAACCAACTGAAGGCGATCGTTGGTCAAGGGCCGCTTAACCAAGCTGCTGTGACGGAAATTGAGGCATTGCTCCTGCAAGCTGATGTAGGTGTAGAGGCGACAGACTTTATTATCAATGCTCTACAGAAAAAACTTCGAGAAGAAGTCACTGCACCTGAAGAAGCGATCGCTTACCTGAAAAAAATCCTCCGGGATATGCTGGATGCGCCAAGCAAAACATCCCACAAAACTACCTTTACCCCAGAAAAAGAAACCTTAAACATTTGGTTAATCACTGGGGTGAATGGTGCCGGTAAAACCACCACCATCGGCAAAATTGCTCACCTGGGACAAAAGTCTGGCTATAAATGCTTGATTGGGGCAGCAGACACCTTCCGCGCCGCCGCCGTGGAACAGGTGAAGGTTTGGGGTAGTAGAAGTGGTGTGGAAGTAATTGCCAATCCGGGAAAGAATACAGATCCGGCAGCAGTTGTGTTTGATGCGATCGCAGCCGCTCAAGCGCGTCAAACAGAATTACTTCTGGTAGATACAGCTGGGCGACTGCAAAACAAGAAAAATTTAATGGACGAACTCAGCAAAATCCGGCGAATTATCGACAAAAAAGCCCCAAATGCCAAAGTAGAATCACTGTTGGTTCTAGATGCCACTTTAGGTCAAAATGGACTGCGGCAAGCCGAAGTTTTCTCCCAAGCTGCCCAACTGAGTGGCGTTGTCTTAACCAAGCTAGATGGCACCGCTAAAGGCGGCGTTGCCCTTGCCGTTGTGCAACAGCTAGGTTTACCCATTCGCTTTATTGGTGCTGGCGAAGGAATTGAAGACCTGCGCCCCTTTTCTAGCTATGAGTTTGTCGAAGCTCTCTTGAGTGGCTAGTTTAAAAATTTGGAGTTAAAAACTTTTCTTGACAAACTGATAAATTTAGGGCTGACTGATCTGGTATTATCACTTGAACTAATTAGAAACAAAATACTGGAAACAGCCCAAGTCCTAAAATCATGAATTTGTCACAATAAATGTGTGACTTTTGCTAAAATTTCTAGCTAATGCCCTTTTTCACACCTGGAATGGGCTTTTTAAATGTAGCAGCACGGGCATTTAGTTGTGACACACAAAAGTCCGTAAACTCGCATTTTGCAGCAATTTAAAGGGCAGGCGAGATGCTCACTTCCACAAATACAACTATTGTGGTGGGACAGCAGTCTGAGCGATCAGCAGTGCGTAGGCGAACCAGTGCGAAGTTCGTAGTCAGGACTTTAGTTCTTATTTTCTAAGCACTAAAGTGCTTACCCAACGGGAAAGTTAGTCGCTCATGGGGGAAACCCCCTGTTCCCGCGCTAACTCACCACAAACCCTTGATTACTAGCTTGACAAAGTAGTAGTGGTAGGAGCGTCAACTGTTTGCCCAGCACCTACCTGAAGAGAAGGACGGCTTCCGAACATCAGAACTGTGGACTCAAAAAGCGAATTGGTGTAAGTCAGCTGCTTCAACACTCCCAGGTGTATTATCAGCTGCTACTTGCGGAAGTATCTACAAATATTTTATGTAATAAATCGAGAGGTTTGAATTCTGATGATTAAACGACAACACTCTTTCTGGCTTTTGACTTAAAGTTTTTGGAGGATATTTTTTATAGATTTAGTGTCATCTCTTCTATTCATGTCTTACACTTACCAAATGACTCCCACCCCAAATCAATTACAGCCTAATGGTTTAAGTCTGTTACTACTGACTCAAAAGATAGGCTTACCTCATTTTTATCCCGTTTAAATGGGTTTAAGTTTTGCATCTTCAGCAACTCAAAATTCCCAAAACGATAAATTCAAAATGGAAAAGCTCAATCTTGGCGATTATCCCGGCAATTATGGTATACAAATTAAGTATTTGAAGACTTATTTACATATTCTCAGGTTTGGGAATGAGTTAAAGTCTGTTTTTTACCAAACCAAGCCCGATTTGAGCGCTTCTAGAGGTTTTCACTCAAAAAACTTCTAGTCTCCTAGTTGCCTCTGCCTAAACAATTACTCTGAAAGCGTTATAAATTATTTTTTGAATAGAGTATTTTTATGACTTTAGAGATATGCTTTGGGAATTAAGTTATGAAAAAATGAAAATCTTTGTGAACTATCACCGAAACTAGTAATTTTTACGGGTTGGGTTTGGACTAAAAATACATGATTTGAAATTACTAATATTCCATCAGAAATACAATAAGCAAATAAAATACTTATAAAATTTGCCTGTTACGTCTTTATACTCTTGCTAAAATGACAAATCTTGTCTAAATATGGTTTAGCAATGCCAAAGCCAAAAGATTTATAAGTAATCTAAAATCTGCCAATATAAAGTGCAATAGTACCTGTGCCTGTGTCTCAACTGCCCTCTCAACCCACTGACAACAATAGTAGTGCCGCGACGGATGTCACACCAGTCGTGGCACTCAAAGAACTCGTGGCAAGGTTGCACCGGGAACAGAACAAAATTCAAGATTTGCTAAGTTCTTTAGGATTTGCCCTGAGAAGTTTCAATAATTTGAATCAGTTTTTGGAACTTATCCCGCTGATGGCAACAAGAGTGACAGATGCAGACGGCAGCGCTCTGTTTCTCTACAAACCTAATGGTCAAGTCAGGTTAGAACAGTTACATTGGCAAGATAGTCGCCAGCGAAAGAATATCCGCAAAGCGCTAGAAATAGCCAGCAGTCAAATCACGCTTGTGCCCAATACTGCCCCTCTAGCGAATGCTACGGGGATTTTGGATGACCAGATGCATCGCTATTTAGGGCCAGATGTGCAAATCTTTGGTACGGCGATTCTGGTGAAGCATACAGAACGGGGATGGCTCTATGTCTTGAGCCGCGATCCAGAGTATAGTTGGACAGAAACTAGGCAAAAGTTAGTTAGGTTAGTAGCAGACCAAACAGCAGTAGCGATCGAAAACGATGAATTAGCTGTAGAACTAAGAAAAAAAGAACGCCTAGACCAAGAATTAGAAATTGGCGCAGAAATTCAACGGCGACTTCTACCACGTCAATGCCCCACAATCCCTGGTGCAGTCCTAGCGGCACGCTGTAAACCTGCCAATCGCGTCGGCGGAGACTACTACGACTTTATTGCTACCAATCACAATAAGATTCAGCCCAAGACCAAAGGCGGCACGGAAACCGGTCGCTGGGGTTTGGTTATTGGAGATGTCATGGGCAAAGGTGTCCCCGCTGGGCTGATTATGACGATGATGCGGGGAATGCTACGGGGAGAAGTGCTACATGGTAATTCCCCAGCAAGAATTCTGCAAAACTTAAATAGAGTTATGTATGCGGATTTGGAAAACTCCCACCGCTTTGTAACGCTATTTTACTCAGAATATAATCCCCATAAGCGAATTTTGTCTTATAGCAATGCAGCACACAATCCTCCCTTGTGGTGGCACGCAGCTACAAAAACTGTCAGCCGTTTAGATACTTTGGGAATGCTAATCGGTTTGGATGCTAACAGCCAATATGAGGATGCCCAGGTACTGTTAGAGCCGGGGGATACAATTATTTACTATACAGATGGCTTGACCGATGCTGCTGCTGCTGGTGGCGATCGCTTTGATGAAGATAATTTTGTCACTAGCTTCAATACGGCTTGTAAGTACTGCAATGGGCCAGAGGAGATTGTGGATTACCTCTTTGACCAAGTTCAGCAATTCATCGGTGCTGATAAGCAAAACACTGATGATATGACACTAGTTGTTCTGCAAATTTTATAGTCATTAGCTATTTTTGCTTGGTCAAGTCATCAGTCCATGCTTCAGATGATGATAACTGGGGATTCATCACAGTGATTCTACTAAATTTAATTTTTTATTTATTTTTTCTTTGACTTTCCGTAGCGATCGCCCAAATGGTCGGACATCAACCTTTTTTCAAGACTCGTTTGTATTTAGCCTTTAGCATGATACATAAAAAATGATCCTTAGAATACTTTTCTGTTCAAGTAAAAACTATATATTTTGCACATCTAGCACAGTAGGAAACGCCAAGGGGGAGACTAGGTAAAAGGTAAAAGGTACAAGGTAAAAAGTAAAAGGTAAATTTACTTCTTCATTTTTGCTTTCTTTCTATCCTTGTGACGCAAGCATTTAGCCTGCTCCGTTTTGGCGTTTTAATTTTTCCTTTCTCCGCCGTAGCAAGTTCACAACAGCTACGACGGAGTTTTGCTTTCTTTGTTTCTGAAGTCTAGACTTGATTGTTTTAAACTTCCTTGATATTTAAGTTATTAACCTTCATTTAATGATTTGTCAAGATATTTCTGAAAATATTTTAGATGAAGAATTCAGATGGCTATTCTTGCGCCCCAACTTTTTGCAGACTCCGCACCACATTCTTATAACCATTAAATTCTGCAATCATCAAAGCAGTATAACCGCCTCGGTTTTTCAAATTCACATTTGCCCCAGATTGGAGTAATAACTGCACAATTTCGTCATAACCTGCTGAGGCAGCCCACATCAATGATGTTGCCCTTGCTGAGTCTTGAAAATTCACATCTGCCCCCTTTGCCAGCAGCAAATGTATGATCTCTGTGTGCTTGCGTTCGGTTGCCTTGATCAAAGCAGTTTTGCCATCATCCCCCGGAGTGTTGGCATCAGCACCATAGTCTAGCAACACTTTCACTGTTTGGGTGTGTCCTTGTGATGCAGCCAACGTCAAAGGTACTTCACCAAGATTTTTCCCATTAATATCTCCCCCAGAATGCAGCAATGCCTCGACAATTTGGCTATGTCCCTGCAACGCTGCTACAAGCAGTGGTGTATCACCCAGATGGTTCCTAATATGGACATCTGCACCCCTGTTAAGTAACACTTGCACCACATCGATGTAGCCTTCCACAACGGCAAGATGTAGAGCAGTTTCACCATCTTGGTCTTGGAGATTAATCTCGGCACCTCGATCTAGTAAAGCTGCTGCGATCGCACTATGTCCAGCAGCTGCTACTGCCGATAGGGCAGTTCCACCATCAGCGTTTTTCACATTCACATCAGCCGCTACTGCTAGCAGTGCTTCCACAATCTCCAGATGTCCCAAGTCTGCCGCTAGCATTAAGAGTGTCTCACCCTCCTCATTTGGGATATTGACATCGACACCTGTTTGGAGAATTGCTTGTAGAACTTCTATTTTTCCCTGCTTAACGGCGAGTTTCAACGCCGTATCATCATCTTTATCGGCGATATTAACTTGGGCATCAGCAGCCAATAAAACTCGCACTACATCGATATGACCTTTGAGTACTGCTGCCATTAAAGCTGTGCTGCCATCTTCATTAGTGGCATTGACATCAGCACCTCTGGATAGTAAAAGTTGTACAATATCAAGCTGTTTGGCACTAGCCGCCAACATCAAAGCCGTCAAACCATAGAGTTTTCTGGGCAAGTTGATATCTGCCCCAGCATCCAGCAGCGATCGCCCAATTTCGGTATAGCCTAAATTGGCAGCAAACATTAACGCCGTTGTGCCAAGGCGATCGCACGCGTCCACCCTCGCACCAGCAGCCAGTAGCGCACACAGCCCCTTGATATCGCCACTTTTAGCAGCTTTTAGCAGCAAAGTATCGTTGTTTTCAGTCATGGATGAGATCCCACACAGGGGGTTTTGTTCGTCTACCTTTAAAATTTAGTCTGAGATTGTTTATCCACTTTGGCAAGAGGGTTAGGCAATTCAAAATTCACTCATTCAAAATTCAAAATTAATAAATGCAGTCTTGGCAAGCATTCTACCTATTGACTGGATGCAAATTAAAGTCAGGGAGGCTTCACTGTTGTCTTCTCTCCTCATCCCTCAGCCTCTTTTAATTTGGGCAACTTTAAGCACAAAAAATAGAGTTATGCTAATTTTTATGAAGATTTAATAATTAGGCGAGAACACGATGAGTCTGGAACTTTCTGCGTCGGTGAAATATTGGCTGAACTTCTTCCATCCGGTGCTGATGTGGGCGCTATTAGCACTCTCAATTTATGCTGGCTACTTGGGACTGCAAGTACAGCGTACCAGAAATGCTCAGGGGGAAGAAAAGAAAGAACTGATTAAAGGTAGATATAACGTCAGACACTACCAAATGGGGTCTATACTCCTAGCTTTGATGGTGACAGGTGCGATCGCAGCTATGGCTGTCACCTACATCAATAATGGTAAGTTATTTGTTGGGTCTCACCTACTAGCAGGACTGGGTATGATGTGTTTGATTGCATTTTCTGCTGCTTTGTCTCCTTATATGCAAAAAGGGGCAAATTGGGCGCGTGCAACTCACATTTTGCTAAATTTCACCCTTTTGGGACTTTTTGCTTGGCAGGCTGTCACCGGCGTGCAAATTGTTCAAAGAATTCTCACTAAAGCATAGTTAAGTAGTCCTTTGTCAGTTGTCATAAACTAATAGCAACTGACAAATGACTGTTGACTCACCGTTTTTTATGAGAATTAGCAGGAGAGGGTATTTCTAAAGATTTCTGAAAATCTTCCTGAACTTTGCGAGTTAAGCGGCGGGAGACTTGGCGGACAATTTGGTTAAGTAAGCGATCGCCTGTAGATTGAATTATAGACTGGGGTAATCGCTGAATAAACCTGGGAAAGTGCAAATAAACCATTAAATCCAATTCCCATTCAACTCTCGTAACCTCAGCAATGCTAGTAGAAGCATGGGTTTCTATTAACTGTAGAGATGCCCGATAATCTACGTCATAACCAGGCGGTTGGTAATCAGGAATGGGGATTGTACGGATGCGGTAAATACCTTCCTCTGGGGGCAACAATTCCAAACCAATTTTCGGTTCTACTTCATAACCAAAAGCACCAAAACGACCAATTACTAAAGCGTAGCCATTTTCCCCAAGCGATTGCACTTTCATCGGTTCAGCGCAACGAGAAAACCATGAGGCGTGAGCATTAAGATACTCAGCAACCTTCTCTATTGGGGCAGGCATTTCCATAAAATCTTGATAACGACCGTAAAATGTTGTGAGTGTCGCTACATTTGCTTGTCTTAATGCGTCCTCGGCTTCTTCTTGGCTGGACGCTACAGGTAAAACTGCTTCTGCTATTTCCCAAGATTTATATTCGCTTTTTCTTGAAAGCATAAATGCGTTACTGTATAATTTTGCGTTCGTCTATATTAATAGTTCCCCAGATGCTTGGGTCATTTCGTACTAGTATCCCATTTTCACCGAAACCTCATTAATCTGCCATCAACTCCATAGAATTACTAAAATAAAGAACTGAGCAAGCACACAATAGTTTCCCAGGATAGCATTTCTTATGAAAGCATTTGTAGCAGGGGCAACGGGTGAAACAGGTCGCCGGATTGTGCAAGAGTTGATAGCGCGGAATATTCCCGTCATAGCCCTGGTGCGGGATATAGAGAAAGCTAGGGGTATTCTGTCTCCTGAAGCCGAATTGGTAGTAGGCGACGTGTTACAACCAGAAAGTTTAACTTCTGCGTTAGGAGATAGCACAGTTTTGTTGGTTGCTACTGGAGCAAAACCTAGCTTTGACCCCACTGGCCCCTATAAAGTGGATTTTGAAGGGACTAAAAATTTAGTAAATGCTGCGAAGGCAAAGGGAATTGAGCATTTTGTCTTTGTTTCTTCATTGTGTACTTCGCAGCTTTTCCATCCGCTGAACTTGTTTTGGCTGATTTTGGTGTGGAAAAAGCAAGCTGAAGAGTACATCCAGAAAAGTGGTCTTACCTATACGATTGTGCGACCTGGTGGGTTGAAGAATGAAGATAACCCCGACGCGATCGTGATGCAGAGTGCTGATACACTGTTTGACGGTAGCATCCCCAGGCAAAAAGTCGCCCAAGTTGCTGTTGAGGCGCTGCTTGAACCAGATGCACGCAATAAAATTGTCGAAATTGTTGCCAAGCCTGAAGCAGCCTCAAAAAGCTTTAAGGAGCTATTTCAACAGTGCTGATATCCGATCTAAATTGACCGCTCCTTGATTCTACTCCGTAAAGCGATCGCTCTGGATTATCGCAGATATGAAAGGCGATCGCACATTCACTACAAAATTACTTTTATTCTGGGAAATACTCACTATTTAAAATATCTTCAGCAGTAAAAGGGCATTTTTCCGGGAAAATCTCAGGGGGGAAACCTGTTTTTTGAATTGCTTGTCTTCTGGCTTTAAGATAAACTGCATCTAAGCAGTTAACAGAATAGTTATAAAGTGTTTTGGAACGAAAAGAAAATTCTAGCTCATCACGGAAATTAGTTATTTCTATTTGCCAGCCTCGTTGACAATATTCTTTTTCAGTTTCCCAATAACGATAAAGTAAAAGATGAATTAATAATTGTTTTAAGTAACTTTCTACTTTTCGTCTTTGTTCAATTCCCAAAGCTTCAATTTCTTCTGTTAAATGTTGCCAATCGAGATTTTCAATATCTTTATTTTCTAATTGTTTAAGTGTTGTTTCTACCCATAAATAATAATCTTCTTCGTAAAGGGTAGGTTCAACAGATTTTAATATTTCTGTTGTCATAGCTAATCGTTGGAAAAATCAACTATCTAATTATAACAAGCGCTCGCGCCATCAGACACGCAAAACGTAGAGGTTTAGAAATGCTAAACCCCCAAGAGTCGTCTTCAATTCTTACCGGGAGAAGAATGCTACAAGAAGCGACTAAGGCGATACTTACTCGGAATTTTTGGAAGTATGCCGCTTGCTATACTTAACTTTATGCTCCTTTTTTCTAATTCTTAAAAAAATGAGCGAATAAAGTGTGAACTTTGCCAAAATGAGTTTGGAGATTATTGTTGTTAGCAAAGAAAGCAAATTTGAAGGAGTCGAACTCTGAAAGGCTTTGAATTCAAAGGCGTTGAAAAACTGATTGGGCCAATAGCGGCGCTTCTCGGCTTTGTGTATTTGTTGCAATGGTATATTGGAGACTTGCGATCGCCTTCTGATCCCATCTTTGAAGAGAAACAGCCGCCTTTGGTCATGAAACAGGGCGACCCCTATATCCGCGCTTTAATGCGAACCATCTCGGCGAGTGAGGCAAGTGGCAATCGTCCCTATTCGCTGTTGTATGGTGGACAGCAAGTCAACGACCTGAGCCGACATCCTGAGATATGCGTCACAATTGTCACAGGCCCCAACATAGGTAATTGTTCCACTGCTGCTGGCAGATATCAAATTATCAACATTACTTGGTATCGTTTAGCCCCCCGTTATCACCCAAAGCCGATGCACATGATGTTTTGGACTGCTTATAGTTTTGAAGCAGAATATCAAGATGTAGTAGTTTACCGTTGGTTAAGTGATTCTAAAGTTTGGGGAACTGATATTTCTCAACTGTTGCGTCAGGGAAAGTTAAATGATGTTTTGCGGCTACTCTCTCCCACCTGGACAAGTCTAGGATATGGTATAGAAACTAATTCTGTTAGTAGCTCTTTATCTAAGGTTTATCAGAAAATGTTGCAAGAGGAATTAACCGCAGTTAAGCAACCAACCCCTTCAGGGAATTCAAAATTCAAAATTCAAAATTCAAAATGAATTAACTCATAAATTAGGGTAGCAATGGTTAAATAGATAGGGAAGCGATTCTAGTTTTTAATTTGCTTGGTAGAAAAAATCTTTGATATTTTCCACAAATGGCAAGGGATTTTCAAAGTGAATATTATGTCCAACATTACTAATTATTTTTATCTGGGCAAATTTACATATTTTAGCCATTTCTGTATTAATAGATATAAATTTTTCATCATATTCACCTGCTAGTAAAAGCATAGGTATTTTATTTTCTTTAAGTTTTTCCCATAAAGAAGGTTGGCAGCCAGTCCCCATGAAGCGCAGTGATTTATCCAATTCTAATGGATTATTCTGCAACCGACTTTCTACCATAGGATCGTATTCTGGATGATTTTTTATATAACCAAAAATAGTCTGATTGTACCAATTTGATAGAAAAGCAGCAAAATCACTTTTTTCAACACTTCTTGTTAATTTACTGCCGATTTGTGTATCAAGTTTAATTCGTTCTAATCGTTCTACTTCTGTTGGCAAACCAGGGGAAGCTGACTCCAACACAACTTTTAAGAAACGTTCCGGGAAATGTAGGGTGAGGTATAAAGCCAATCTTCCACCCATTGAATAACCAACTAAAAAGCATTTGGGAATTTTTAACTCATCTAACAAGTTGATTAAAGCATGAGCAGTGTTTGCCATTGTATAGTACTCGTCCTCACCCCAAACTTGAGTTTTGCCGTGTCCGGGGAGGTCAAGTGTTAAATAATCAAAATCGTCAGATAGTAATTTTATGGCTTCATAAAATTCATCGATGTTACCCATGAAACCGTGCAGAAAAAGAATTAGTGGTTTGTTTAATTTGCCAATTAAAGAATAGTGAAAATAATATTTTTCTATGAGCATAGTTTAGCTAATCATTATCACGGCTGCATATCATACAGCAGTTTTCTTTTGCATGAAGTACAAAGCTACGGGTTTTGAGGCAGGAGGTAGAAACTCTTTATATCTGATTTTAAGTCTGGCATTTTGTACCTCATATGATGTCCGGGTAATTAGTTGTGATTCCCATAGTCATTGCACCCCACCCCCAGCCCC
>NZ_JABXKM010000100.1 GCF_017115025.1 Nostoc sp. NOS(2021)
CCTCTCCCTGACTTCTTTTCCGCAATGTTAAGAAAGATGTGACTAATGGATAGCCGCTCTTCGGGAGGGGAGACAAAGCATAGCTTTGGCGGGGGTGGGGTTCTTCGGGTTTAATAAGCAATCAAGCGGACATGATATTATCCCCACCAGAGCAATAAGCTACTCTATCTCACTCTCCAGTTATGGAAGATTGTCAGGGTCAATGCCGAGACTACGTAAGTATGCTGCCAACTGTTCAGCGCGTTGACGTTCTTGCTCGGCACGTAGGCGTTCTTGTTCTAATAAAAACTCAGCCTGTTCTACCCGTTGATTGAGTTCCAGCGAGTTCAAAAATCTCCGTCCATCTAAACGGTAAATTACTAACTCTCCTTGCCCAGTCTCAAATCTAATTCCCAAGCGGGGGCTGACCCAACCATCCATTTGCCATAGTTTATGCAAATGGTTGTTTTGCCGCAACCAGCCATCTAGTTGAAAACTTTCAGGGTCGTATAAATAGTATTCTTCAACACCATAGGTATCGTAAAACTCTAATTTGCGATCCATTTCCTTGGCATCGTTACTAGGGGAGAGAATCTCAAAGACTACTTGCGGTGAGATGTTGTCTTCTTGCCATTGGCGATAGGAACGACGTTTGCCCTTTGGCCTACCGAAGACAACCATCACGTCAGGTGCAGTCGGTGCAATCAGCTGGGAACGGACAGGATACCAGAGCAAATCTCCCACAATCAAAATATTGTCATTATTAGCAAACAGAATCTCCAAATTCTCTTTAATTAAGACAATCCAACGATACTGTTCTGTGTTTTCTGCCATTGGCTTGCCGTCACTATCGGGATAGAGGAGATCGGAGTCTATTTGCCCAAAGATAGTCATAGGATTTAACCCAGCTGCGCTTGACTTTTAATTCGATTATGACTGGTTATAGGAGTCTAATAGCAACCGCTGTCCCAAAAACCTTAGAATGAATAGGGTGTATTTAAATCTGTAACAAATATTTATGCCTCCTCGTTGGCCTCGCAAACCCGATCGCAAAGACCCAGATTACCGCAAGATCGATGACCGGATGAATTTTGCCATCCATGTGGCGATCGCTGCTAGTATTAATTCCGGGTTGTGGTTTTTCCACAACTTGAAAGGCACTACCTGGGAGTGGTTGCCGTGGTTGACTGTAAGTTGGATAGTATTAGTGTTGGTGCATCTAATTTATATTGCTGCGATCGCTAACTACAGCGAAACTCCACCCAAATCCACCTGAAGACGGACTGCTGATGCTGGGGCGATTGTAACCTGTGGTAGTAGAATCAGTCTGTTAATTGAGCGATAATGTAAAAAAGCCTGAGATTTCGCACTCTTTCTTAATGTAGGGTTATTTTTATGGCTAAGACTAATACCACAGAACTACTGGAAGCCCTAGCAGCTGAAATTGGCGAAAATGTCTACATAGACATTGCCAAATGGCATCTTTATTTATCTAATGCCAAACTGCATACCCTTGTTGCTGAACAGTTGTATCCCTTAATTACTTCCAACGCTATAAATGAAGACCAAGTTACAAAAGTCTTGGAATCAATTCCAATAAAAATTGGCGGCGGTAGAAGTGAACTTCCTTTAATCGATTTACTACCACTGCAATGCCAGGTCAACTTAGTAGATATTTTAGAAAAATATCAACGCGAAATCTAATCGCTAAAACCAAGATTACTTGAATTAGACAATTTTCGCGGTCAGCATTGCCTGATTCAATTTTAGATTTGAGATGCTGAATTAGGGATATGTTCGCTGTGTCAATTTTATAAAAGTAAAAACCACAGATACACATAGATGAATTTTGTACAATTTATGTATACATATCTGGTAAAAATTTCCTTTAACAATTAAGGAATCTCAGCCTGATGAATCGGTTGAGATGTGAGTGAGTCTATCTTGAGACTTACTTTCAACTTTCATGCAAACTTATTGAGGCAATTTACATGCTTTTGCAAGTCAAAGATAGCGGCGAATTGGTAAAAATTGTTGAAATTCAGGAGTTACTTGACCCGAATACTGATGTTGTTCACGCAAAAGACCAAGAAGGTCAAGAAGAACAGCAACCTGAGACTTTTAAAAAAGAAAATCTTGTTTTTCCTTCAGGTGAAGTTCTACCACGCTGTTGGTTAGATGCTGACTATAGACACGACAACGCTTAATTGATTTTAAAATCAGGTAATTGGGAATGGGAGTAAAGTGATTATCCATTATCAATTTACCTAACAAGAGTAGGGGCGCACATCTGTGCATTGGTGTCAAATTAAGCCCAAATCCCTTTAAAACCTCGTTTCCAGCCAGAGGCTGGAAATGCTGCTCCTAGCGGCTCTGCCGCAAGTTAAGAGGCGGAGCCTCCAATTAGGCATTCCCAGTCAGAAACTGGGAACGAGATAATCTCTAAAAGCTGGTTATAGACTGGCTTTTACTTTAAGTTGACACCCATGACATCTGTGTGCCTCTACTACTATCTGCCAGTTGATGATACTTCTTGTTCTGCTACCGTCGCCGTTTCATTCGGCTGAAACTTCGGGAAAAATGCCTTAGCAATCCAGTCAGTCAAGATGTGAGACAGTAATCCTAAAGGGCCAGCAAACAAACACAGCGCAAGGGAGTGAATTGTCCAAATACCTGTTTTTTGCCCTTCCCAATAAATCCAGCGGCCGACGAATAAATCCATCACTAAAAAATGAATCCAACCAGTTGCAGCAGCTGTTTCATCTGCAAAAAATCGCGCAATATCAGCTAATTGAGGATTTGATAAAGCTTGGGCATTTTCTGGCGTAATGCTGTTGATAAACAAATACAAATACGCCCCTGCTAACAGCACAAAAGGCAAATATGATTCCATGATCCGCCGTGTCACTTTCCAGTTTGGCAATAAAATCATCAATGTCCAAAATGGTAATACGAAAAGATTGGCAACGTTAAATAGTTGAGATATCGTCATATTTTTGTCAAGTGAAAGATTTTCAGTTATTATTGTTTTTTGCTTTGAATTAACTAATTATTCATAACTCGTAACTCTCAAGATATAGATCCCCGACTTCTTTGAGAAGTCGGGGATCTGGGTATACTTATAAAGCTACAAGTTGTGATTCGATTTCTGAAGACTTCAAATCACGACCGATGAAAACTAAGCGCGTTTGCCGGGCCTCTTCGGGTTTCCAGGGGCGATCGTAAAATTTATCAAATCGGGTTCCCACGCCTTGCATCACTAAGCGCATGGATTTATTTGGCACTGCCACAAAGCCTTTAATTCGGTAAATTTCTTGTTGTTGTGCCAATATTTGCAACTGCTGTTGCAGCTTTTCTGGGTCAAAGGTACGATCTAAAATTAAATTAGCTGAGGTAATTTCTTCATCGTGATTGTGATCTTCTTCGGTATCATGATGACTAGGACGAGAATCTAAGTTATCTTCGACTGCGGCTTGGAATCCTAATAATATAGATGCGTCAAGTTGAGAACGATCGCTCTCGACAATTTTCACCACTCTGGGCAACTCTTGCTTAATCAATTCCTCAACTCTGGCTTTTGTCTCGGCATCCACCAAGTCAATTTTATTTAACACCACCAAGTCTGCACAAGCAAGTTGGTCTTCAAACAGTTCTTGTAAAGGGGTTTCATGTTCTAGATTATCATCTGCTTGCCGTTGGGCTGCGATCGCCTCTGGATCACTAGCAAATGTCCCCGCCGCTACCGCCGCACAATCCACCACAGTAATCACTGCATCCACAGTGGCGGCGTTGCGAATTTCCTGCCAGCGAAAAGCCTTCACTAGTGGTTTTGGTAAAGCTAAACCAGAGGTTTCAATCAAAATGCAGTCGATGCTATCTCGCCGCTTGATTAACTCTTGCATCATCGGGTAAAACTCTTCCTGCACGGTGCAGCATAAGCAACCGTTAGTTAATTCAAAGATATTAGTGTCGCCCTCACCATCTTCCGGGCAAACTTGACAGGATTTTAACAATTCGCCATCAATACCGAGTTCGCCAAATTCATTGACTATAACGGCAATGCGGCGTCCTTGGTTGTTTTGTAGCAGGTGGCGAATTAGGCTGGTTTTTCCACTACCTAAGAAGCCTGTGATCACTGTGACAGGAATTTTCGTAGCCATATTTTTGCCTGATTTACTCAGTATGGTAAGTTTTACGGGTTACAAACTTAAATACTGAGATTAAGCTTGGTTTGAAGATTGACTTAGTTATTTTAAGCTGAAAGTCTATGGTAAGCCTGAAAATATAGCAATAATTGAGGGGCAATCTCCCCATGCTTGCTTTCACAAATCAAAAGCAGTCACAGGGCTATTGCCCCTAAATATTTTGAGCGTTTTTAGGGTAGGCGTTGCCCAACCTAGACATCGCTACTTTCCCCAGAAACACCTATGAATTATCCTTCATCAGGCTGTCTGGATTTATGACTCCACACACCAAACTCCGCAATCTCAACACAGTTACTCAGCAGTTGCGAGTTCAGTACTACCGCGTGTACGACGCCGTGTGAGGCTGTTGTAAAGCATTACACCGATCGCCTTGATTAAATTGCCTTCCAATTCTTGGAACATCTTCATGTTCGTGCCAAAGGCGGCGTTAGCTTCATCAACTATGCGATCGGTTGTAGCATCGTCAAGGGGTAATTCATCCAAAATTTGCCGATATTTGGCTTTGAATGCCTTCTCATCAGGAATTTCTGGAAACTCATAAAAGGCTGTTCCTTGCCCATCAGACAAATTCATCGCTGTTACAGCAATATTTTTGAGAATTTGCCCCCCGGATAAGTCACCCAAGTAACGAGTATATGAATGGGCGATTAACAGTTCTGGTTCTGTTTCAGATATTTCTCGGATGCGCTTTACATAAGCTTCACCTGCGGGAGATAGTTTGATTTGCTCTTTCCAGTTGGCACCAAAGTAATAACCCAAGTCTTGCTCTAAGGTATACTTGCGGTTTAACTGGGGAAAGTTAATTTGAGAAAGAATTGGGTGCTGGCGATGCTTTTCCATTTCCTCTTCCATCGCTGAGTAGACGAAGTAGAAGTTAGCAACTAGTTTCCGGTAAGAGTTTTTCTCGACTACTCCTCTTAAAAAGCACTTGACAAAACCTACATTCTCTGCCATCGTGTGGGCTTTTTTAGTGCCTACACGTAATTTGGTTGCTAAATTGCTGCTCATGCTAAATTTCTCAACTTTAAAAAGTCAACTGCCGAAGTTTTGATTCACTAACGGCTAAAAAAGCCATTAAAACGTTACCTTAAAACTATTTGATGAGAATTTATATTAAAATTTTTTAAGCTGTACTGATGTTGTAATTTTTTACACAGCAACAAGGCTAAGAGAATAGAACTTTACATTTCGGTGTTTTGGTTTTTTGTTGTTATTAGCTGAATTTTGCTTTCATTCTCAGCGTTACTGAAAAACACTTGTGATTAGACAAGGGTAATATTTATTACATGTTTGTTTTTTGTTAGTAGCATTGCAAAGTGTGAACTAATACAGAGAATCAAGACTAAAGTTAAGGGCATAAAAGGAATAATTAGCTAAAATGTGGAGACTTTACTGATAATGTAAAAACCAATACTGAGTTCCTGAAAAATTTACAATTTCAGAGGCTAAATTTAAGTATTGTTACGTAAACTTAGCCGGAACTAGAATGAATTTCTAAAGAGAAAAAGCATGTCAAAATTGCTGAATAAAGTCTTAAGTGCTATTTTTCAGTGTTATTGTGTGGAGTGTTTAAACATATGGTTTCATCTATAACTCGGACACCGGGCATTCCTGGGGGTTCTGCTTCCGAAGCTGATGTATTGGGCAAAGGGATTGAGAGCAGTTTTGGGCTGAATTTAATCCCACTACCAGCAAATCCCTTATTTGGCACAGATGGGATTCGCGGACGAGTGGGAGAATTACTAAGTGCGCCCCTAGCATTGCAAGTTGGTTTTTGGACGGGTATTGTTTTACGTAACCATGCTACTCAAGTAGGGCCAGTCATTCTCGGACAGGACTCTAGAAACTCCAGCGATATGCTGGCAATGGCTTTGAGTGCAGGGTTAACAGCAGCAGGATTAGAGGTCTGGTATTTGGGATTATGCCCCACTCCTGGCGTTGCCTATCTCACCAGCATCAGTGATGCCATTGGCGGAGTGATGATTTCTGCCAGTCACAATCCCCCAGAAGACAATGGTATTAAGGTTTTTAGTGCCAATGGTGGGAAGTTACCGCAAATATTGCAGGCAGAAATAGAAGCGGGGCTGCGTGGTAAAATATCACCTATTGCTAGAGTCAGTAATTGCGGACGGCATTACTCACGCTTCGAGTTAGTGGGGGATTATAGCTCGGCGTTGAAAAAACCCTTGAACAGTGCCCTAAATCTTCAGGGAATGAAGATTGTTTTAGACTTGGCGTGGGGAGCAGCAGTCGGGTTAGCACCATCAGTATTTACAGAAATGGGGGCAGAGGTAATCTGCTTGCATAACGAACCAGATGGCGATCGCATTAATGTCAACTGCGGTTCCACTCATTTAGATATTCTTGCCGCAACAGTACAAGAACACAACGCCGACATCGGCTTTGCCTTTGATGGCGATGCCGATCGCGTCTTAGCAGTAGACAATACAGGCAGGCAAGTTAACGGCGATTACATTCTCTACCTGTGGGGACGCCAGTTACAACAAAAGCAACAACTGCCAGACAACCTGATTGTATCTACTGTCATGGCTAACTTAGGCTTTGAAAAAGCTTGGCAGCAACAGGGTGGTAACTTAATTCGCACCGCAGTCGGCGACCAATACGTGCAAGCTGAAATGTTGCGGACTGGGGCAATGCTAGGTGGCGAACAATCAGGTCATATTCTTTGCCGTCATTATGCCGTTACTGGAGATGGCTTGTTAACAGCATTACATATAGCAGCTTTGTTGAAAGAGGCGGGTGTTCCCTTTAGCGAATTAGTAGATCAAAGCTTCCAAACCTATCCGCAATTGTTGCGGAACGTGCGAGTTATCGATCGCGATCGCCGTTTGGGATGGCAAGATTGCCAACCTGTACAACAAGCGATCGCTCTTGCTGAAGCTGCAATGGGTGATTCCGGCAGAATTTTGGTTCGCGCCTCTGGCACAGAACCAGTCATCAGAGTAATGGTGGAAGCAGCCAATGCGGAACTCGCCAACCACTGGACAAATGAATTAGTTTCGCAAGTCCAGCAACATCTGATGGACTAAATTAGCTATTATCTCAGCTTTTAACCAGCGCCAATTTTCCGTCACAGCTTCTACAAATTAACCAGCCTTGGTTATTTGTAGAAGCTGTGACATTTGTATTTGTATTGTTAGATCATGTCCGGCTAATACTTGTCAAAAAAACTCACCACATCACCATAATTCAATACCATTGGTTAAGGCTTGATCCTCCTTAACCCTCCTTAAAAAGGAGGGAATTAAGAATTAGAGCAAGCCTTTTTAAGGGGGGTTGGGGGGATCTTCCGGGGCAAAATATCACTAACACCAAACGTATTGCACCACAATTAGTCCTAGCATCAGTCTGAAGGTGTTATTATACTTCGAGATTATTAGCTATTTGTTCTGATAAAACACAATGCTTGTTTTTGTTATCCCACTCAAAAGTCCACAAGTTTCCAATTCCTGGGAGCGTGTTACACAATTATTTGAAAGATGCATTAAATCAGTTTGCAATCAAACTTCACCTAACTTTCGCGTTATTGTTGTTTGTCATGAAAAGCCCAAAATAGAATTCACTCATCCTTATATCACATACATTACAGTTGATTTTTGCCCTCCAAACGAGACTAACCCTGTAGCTAAAGGAGACACAGATAAAGGGCGTAAAATATTAAAAGGATTGATTTATGCTCGTCAATTTTCTCCCACTCACACTATGGCACTTGATGCGGATGATTGTGTCAGTAAAAAGTTAGCCAAATTTATTCAACAACATCCAGATTCTAATGGATGGTTTATAAATAAAGGTTATAAATATCAGGAAGGCAGTAATTACATATATATTAAAAGAAACAATTTTTATAAAATGTGCGGCACTTGCAACATTATTCGATATGATTTGAATGATTTGCCGGATACCGCAGAATATAATCGTGGCTATGGATACTATAGATATTATATAGACCATGCCAAACTCAGAGATATTTTAAAGAACAAAGCAAAAGCCATTAAATCATTACCATTTCCAGGTGCGGTTTATATTTTGGAAACAGGAGAAAATCTTTTTGATAATTCCAAAAGATTAAGATTTAGTATTTTTAATCGCAAATTATTAAATCAATCAGTTAAAGATGAATTCGGATTGTACGAGTTACAACAATCCAAAGAAATTTGTCAACTATAATAGATTCTCTGAGGCTGATAGACTACAGCACCACTATGCCAAAATTCAAGTCAAAATCTCAGCAATCTAAAAACTCGAAAAAGCAGGCTAAAAAGGAAACTTCTACCCTTAGCCTCAAAGAACAGTTAGCCCAAAAGCGCAAAGCAGCCCAAGCACGTAAAGAACTCACTAGCTTACTCACCACCGCCACCTTTGTCGGTGTCTTCGTTGGCATTCTACTTTTTTTCGTAGCTGGAATTAAAGCAGCAATCCCTGGTGTCTTGGGGATAATTATCATGTCCTTTTCCTACAAATACCCGCGCCAAGCGCTATATGCCTTCATCATTTACGTACCTATTGGGGGTACTATCACCTACTACTTGGGCAATAGTCCCGTACTCCAATTAGCTAAAGATGCTTTTTACGTTCCAGCGCTAATTGGACTTTGGCAGACTTGCCGTAAACAGGGGCTACCCCTAATTCTTCCCCAAGGCATTAAAATTCCACTTTATATTGTTTTGGGTTGCAGTCTGCTAACACTGTTGTTTGTCAATGGTGGACAGCAGTTTAACCCGCCTAGTGTGGGACTTTTGGAAAAAGCATCCCAAGATATACCCTTAGGCATGGGAATTCTGGGACTGAAAGTATTTTTAGGTTATGTCCCCCTGATTGGTTGTGCTTACTATCTAATTCGCGATAAGCGGGATTTTCTATTTTTATCACGCCTCCAAATTGTCCTTACACTGATTTGCTGTGTGCTGGGAGTTATTCAATACCTGTTACTACTAACTGGAGTATGTCAAGGCACAAGAGGTCTTGAAGGAAATGCCCTATTTGTCACATCATTAGAAGCCCGGTGTTATTTTGGTGGAGCGCTCTTATATAGTCCCGATGAAGGGGTTATTCGCCTACCAGGGACATTTGTAGCTCCTTGGCAATGGGCATGGTTCTTAATTTCCAGCACCTTTTTTACCTTTGCCACCGGCTTCACCGACCCCTCCCCAATATGGCGGCTGGTCGGTTTAGGTACTTTAGTGACAGTCTTTATCAATGCTGTAATCTCTGGACAGAGAATCGCTTTAGCTTTAGTACCAACGTGCTTCGGGATTTTGCTATTGCTCACTGGACAAATTGGCAACCTGAAACGATTTATCCCCATAGGCGTAGGACTTGCCTTAATTTTGGGGATTGTGATGGTGACGAACCCTACTGTCGTACAAGAGAGAACCGAGAGTTTTACCAGTCGCTGGGACGCTTCACCACCTCAAGATTTTATCATCCAGCAATTTCAAGAGAATTGGAAAAACGTAGAAGGGCCACTGGGAAGTGGCTTAGGTCGAGCAACCAACTCTGCCCGTGTAATGGGTCAAACTAAGCTTGTGGAAACCTACTACCCCAAATTACTTTTTGAAATTGGAATTATTGGAGTACTAGCGTTTCTGGGTTTGGTAACAACTTTAACAATTATTGGCTTTAAAACCTATCGCTCCATAAAGAACCGTAATTTCCGCAGTTACGGAGCAGCTTTGTGGGTGTTTATATTGTTTATTAGCTACAACACTTACTACTATCCTCTGGATGTTGATCCAGTTGGTGTCTATTATTGGTTTTTTGCGGGAGTTCTTTTTAAATTGCCAGAACTGGAGAAACAAGATAAGGAAGATGCCAACCCTCAGCAAAAAACCAAGAAAAAACGTCTAAAAACAATTTAAATGAAATAAAAATGGCAAAAGTTATCATCGGAGGTCAACAACACCTCAGCATTCCAAACCTACCTCGAAATTCTCGGCATACACTCATCCGCCCTAAGCCTTTTCCCGCAGGCAGATATCCGATAGAAAAAATTTGGTATCCTTTAGCCAGCTTTATTCCCTGGCAACCTGTACGGGGAAGATACCAAGCAATTCATTCTTTCAACAGAATTTTATATACAAATAAACCTTGGTTTCTCACCTTTGAGGATCATCGTGTTTTATATAGAAATCCTCATAATCAAGCTGAAGCGGCAATTTATGAATTATTAAATAATCGATTAGGACTAGAAAATTGCCAAAAACTTATCGCTATCTCTGATTATGCCAAGTTCAGATTAATTAAGCGGATAGAAGGTTGGAAAATAGAAGAAAAAGTAAGTAAGAAAGTGGATGTAATCCATCCCAACTTTCCAGTCAGGGTTAACCAATCGAAACTTTATCATAAGCAGCAAAATCTCCAGCTTATATTTATCGGAAATCACATTGCCCGCAAAGGCGGAGTTGTTGCTTTAAGACTCGCCAAGAAAGCGGAAAAATTAGGTTTGCCTATTACTGTACATATAATTTCGGAACTGGGACATGGTTCAGGAGTCCCAACAGATTTTCCCGATTGCAGCAAATATGTAGAGGATTTAAAATTACTTAATCTCAGTAATGTTGTCTTTCATAAAAATATTCCTAATGACAAAGTTATTGAGTTATTATCGCAAAGTCATTTTCAATTAATGGCGACATTACATGATACTTATGGCTATAGTATAATCGAAGGATTTTCAGTCGCCACGCCAGCAATTACGACTAACGTATGTGCCTTACCAGAGTTTGTTCGTCACGGGGAAAATGGCTATATTTTAGAATTACCAATTAATGAAATTAGGCACTGGAGTAATTGGCTGCACGGAGAGAAAACCAAAAGTAATGAATATTGGGAAATTCTCAATAGCACCTATGACTATTTGGCAGAGCAAGCATTGCAACAAATCATTCAATTTCTTGATAGAACCGATAAACGAGAACATTATGAATTTTTAAGTGCAGGAGCATTAGCTCAAGCGCAAAATGTGCATAACTCCGAAAAGCAAAATGAGTTATTTGATAATCTCTATGCAGCAGCAGCGTAAACAATTGACTGAATGTGAATTCTAACCTCTCACGTCATATAGGACTCGTATTTGATTTTTGAAATAACTCAGTACACATCTATTCCTTTCTTTCCTGTTAAGAGTTTCCTGTTAAGAGTTCCCTATTCCCTCCGCAAGTAAGTTCAGGAATCAAATCGGATTCCTATAGCTTACTGAATTTCATGAAAATTAATTTTTACAAGGCTATTATAGAATTAGTAAAATTACGTAATAAAAATCATGAATAATTGCCCATTAATTACTGTAGTAATCCCGACCTATGGTCGAGAGGAAGCGCTACGAGATAGCATTGTGGATATCCTAAAACAGGACTATCCAAATTTTGAAGTTTTAGTTGTAGACCAAACCCCAAAACACCAACCAGAAATTCAAGCCTACCTAGAGGAGATGGCGGAGGCAGGTAAAATTAAATGGTTGCGCTTAGATTGGGCGAGTTTGCCAGGGGCGCGGAATTATGCTGTCCGGCGGTCTTCTGGTGAAATAATATTGTTTATTGATGATGATGTTCAGTTAACCCCTGGATTGTTAGCAGCCCATGCAAAAAATTATTTGCAAAACCCAGAGGTGGGGGCTGTCGCCGGACGGGTATTTGACAGAATGAAATTGGGTGATTCTGGAGGAGATTTAGAGATTGAATATCTGCCTCCTCAAGCTATGGACCCAGGAATTGCTTGGTATCATATTGATTTAGTACATACCATCAAACCCCAGCAAGTGCTGACAGCGAGGGGTTGTAATATGTCTTTTCGCCGCGAAATTTTTACTAAGTACGGGCTGAGGTTTGATGAGAGGTTTGGCGGTAGTGCAGTGCGTGAAGAGTCAGATTTTTGTTTGCGGGTACGACAGACAGGGTATAAGATTTGGTACGACCCAGAAGCCCATTTGGTGCATTTAGGCGAAGAAACAGGGGGTTGTCATGATATTAGTATGCGATCGCTCAAATATCAACTCACTTTTTACCACAACCATTTTTTACTGGGGCTGAAAAACCTCACTGCTACTCAAGCTTTACGCCTATACGCCCGTTTATTTGACTGTCACGTTCTAGGACGCCCACCTTGTCATAAAAGCGGTTCCCCCATCAAAATTGCCACTCGCGCTATTTTCTACACTTTGGGTTTTTTCAAAGCCTTGGGTACTGTCATCCAATCAATATGGAACGATGGTCAAATTTACAGTCGATTGGATGAACAAGTTTAGTGATTGGGCATTAGTTATTTAAAAAAAATGACAAATAACAATGAAAATCTTAGTTGCTAGTCACACTTATATCGTAGACCTCAACTGTGAAAAATTACGCGCTTTATCTCAACTAGAACCGGGAGTTGAAGTGACAGTTGTAGTACCAAAGCGCTGGAAACCAGGGGGCGTACAAAACAGAATTATTGAAACTGAATACCGCGATGAAGGCACATTTAGAATAGTTCCAGTTTCTAATTTTAGTCAAAATCATCAGGGACTCCTTACCTTTGGCGCTGATTTGATATCTTTGTTAAAACAATTTCGTCCCCAAATCATCCAGGTAGAACAAGGATCTAGGGGGCTGGCTTATACTCAGATGATTGCCTTAAATAAACTATTAGGACTCAAGGCAAAAAATGTATTTTTCACTTGGTGGAATCTTCCATATAATCTGAAACTACCAGTTTCTTTGTTAGAAAAATATAACCTCAACCATAGCCACGGGATCATTTCTGGCAATCAGGATGGGGCAGAAGTTTTGCGACAACGGGGATATCAAGGGTCAATTAAAGTCATGCCACAACTAGGCGTAGATGAAAGTCTATTTACTCCTAAAGCCCAACCAGAGTTAGCAGCTAAGTTGGGCATTAAAAAAGGAGATTTTGTTGTAGGTTTTGTTGGTCGATTTGTGCAAGAAAAGGGTTTATTAACACTTTTACAAGCCTTAATCACTTTTAAAAATAAACCTTGGAAATTACTACTGCTGGGACGGGGAGAGTTGCAAAGTGAATTAATCAAAATAGCGGCAGAAAACAATATTAAAGAACGGTTAATTTTGGTAGAAAGTGTCCCTCATGACGAGGTTGCAAACTATATCAATTTAATGAGTACTTTGGTACTACCTTCCGAAACAACTTACAAGTTTAAAACCTTAACTTCTGTTGGTTGGAAAGAACAATTTGGTCATGTGCTAATTGAGGCAATGGCTTGCCAAGTACCTGTAATTGGTTCTGATTCTGGTGAAATTCCCTATGTAATTGGCGATGCTGGTTTAGTCTTTCCCGAAGGTGATGCTCAAGCCCTTGCTAATTGCTTAGTTCAATTAATGGATAAACCATATTTTGCTCATACTCTTGGTGAAATGGGTTATCAAAAAGCAATGATTAAATATACAAATAAAGCTTTAGCTAAACAGCAATTAGAGTTTTATCAAGAATTGGTTAGTAGTCAATAGTCGTTGGTCATTAGCAGACCTCTTGCATAAATCATAAATAAGAACCCCACCCCGCCAAAGCTACGC
>NZ_JABXKM010000328.1 GCF_017115025.1 Nostoc sp. NOS(2021)
GCTTTGGCGGGGTGGGGTTCTTGGGGTTTAGTAAGTAATCAAGCGGACATAATATAGCGCCAGATTTTTTAATCCAAAATCCAACATCTAAAGTTAGTATGATTCGTTGCAATTGAAGGTAATTTAACTACATCCTAAATAAAAATACTTAAGATTAAATACTATAAAGACTTATTTATCACCCCTTTCCCACTCAGGTATGACACCTTTCACCCGGCGGATGGGCAAATTAGCAATTAAAGCTGTGGTTCGTTGGTTGCTTTCTAAGGAGAACTCCAAGCCCTCTGTCTCAATTTCGACATAGCGACAGACGACATCTAAGATTTCTTGCCGCATTTTTTCCAACGTTTGAGGATCTAAGTCAGCGCGATCGTGAGCAATCACCAATTGCAGGCGACGTTTCACTTGAGTTCGACTGCTATCAGGACCGCGAGAAAAAAGTCGTTCTAGAAGTTCAATCATTACGAATAGGTCTGGGGCGGAGACTCGAAAATAAGTTAAACAATCTTTGTCCACAACAACCTTCGTAGACGGGCGAAGATGCTGTCTTGGGACGAGTCGATCTCCAGAAATTCGACACTTTCCCCTTCTAATCTACGAGCAATGTTCTCAAAGGCTGTGGCAGCTAAAGAGGGATTTTCCGCTAACACTAAGGGTTCGCCGCGATTGGTAGATACAATAACACGCTCGTCGTCAGGGATTACCCCGATCAGGGGAATGGCGAGAAGTTCCTGAACATCTTGCACTGACATCATATCATTTGCCTGCACCATTGCGGGTCTAATGCGGTTAATTATTAAATGAACACGCTTGATACCTTGTGCTTCTAGTAACCCCACTACCCGGTCAGCATCACGAACTGAGGAAATTTCTGGCGTGCTGACAACTAGCGCTTCTTTTGCCGGGCCGATCGCATTTTTAAACCCATTTTCAATGCCGGCGGGGCTATCGATGATCACGTACTGATACTTTTGCGCTAGTGCATTCACCAATAACTTCATCTGTTCAGGTGTGACTGCATCTTTGGAGCGATTTTGGGCTGCCGGCAGGAGTACGAGATTGGGTTGGCGCTTATCTTTGACCAAGGCTTGTTCTAAGCGGCACTCTCTGGCCAAGACTTCCACCGCAGTATAGACGATGCGGTTTTCTAGCCCTAGCAGCAAATCCAAATTTCTCAGACCAAAATCCGCATCAACCAAGGCAACTTGACGCCCCATTTTGGCTAAAGCCATGCCCAGATTTGCTGAAACTGTGGTTTTACCCACTCCTCCTTTGCCGGAGGTAATCACAATAATGCGAGTCATGATAGAAATGCGGTCAATGAGGGTTCAGGAAATATAAAACAGTAAATTGCAGTATAAAGTATGAAGTATCAGATCAAGCATGAAGAAATATCTGGTCTCCCTGATTCGGGCGAGGTATAAATATTTTTTTATCGCGATGTCTGACGACAAGCCGCTCCTCGTCTACGCTCGGTTGTGTGCAATACACTTGGCTAGGGGAAAGAGGTTAGGGATTAGAGTAGTGTATTCCATCCACGTGAAAACCGCTATATTTCATCCTTCGTATCCTTCATCTTTTAAGTAAATATTCAGGGCTGCTGATTGATCTTAGTAAATTGGTTTCTGGAAAAATCACTAGCCCTAGCGATGCGAATCCCTTGGGGCGTAATATGTGCCACTTCTGGAGAAAATTGCATCGGCAGTTTTTCTGGTGCCCTAGCTACAGCATCTGCGATCCGCAATTGGGTTGGTTCCATTTGCAAGGCCATAATCAGACACTCACGATTGCCTCCAGCCCCAGCATGGGCGATTCCACGTAGACGACCCCAGATGATGATATCTCCATCTGCAATTACAATACCACCTGGATTTAAATCTCCCAATAGAATTACTGTACCAGGATGACGGATTTCTACTCCAGAACGGACTGTCATTTCCAGATAGAGGGCATCTGCCTGGGGTATGGCTGTAGCTGTTGTCTCTGAGATCAGAGAACTTACGGGCTGTAGTTGTTCTACAGAATACCCCGATGTCACCGCAGCGATCGCAGTTTGACGACGACTCGTCGAGACAGATATTAGCCGGAGTTCGACTTCACTTAAAGCCTCGCCAAGTTCTTGGAGTTGTCTGGCATCTACTAGGCGGTCTTGTGCCATCAGATGCACAGGTGTATTAGATATACGGAAGCGATCGCCTGCATTCAGACGCTGTTTTATTTGTTGCCAAATATCAGACCAACTGAGTTCTGAGGCAGATACTTGAGATTCGGGAGGCAAAATTAATAACAGTCGTCCCTCCTTACTTTTTAACTGGACTTGAGTATTATCATTTACGCGATGCCCTGGTAATGCTAACTCATTGGGATTTAAATCAGTAAGGATAAAATCTGAGGTCGCATCAGTATTTGACTCTACATCTGGGTTAGCAGGATTTGACTCTACATCCGCAAGGACAGTATTTGATTTTAAATAAAGCAGGACAGATTTTAACTCAGCATCCGGGAGGATAGAATCTGACTCTACATCAGAAACAGTCGGATTTACCTCTACCTCAGAAAGGATAGAGTTTGGTTCTGCATTAGGAAGTGCAGAATTTGACTTTAGATTGGGAATCGCAGAATCAGAAGTCATGCAGTACTAGCCAAAAGACAAGGGACACTCCGAATAATTACTAATATTAGATCAGTTGCAAAATGCAACAACATTCTCAGACCATTTTGGATTGTGAAAGAGTAGAGACGCTGCGCCTAGCTTACTTGCTCAAAGGGTTACACTAACGCATCTCTACTAGTAATTGCTTTTGGGCACATCTATCGCAATCTTTGTTCAAATTGGTATTTAGACAAGTAAAGTACTGAGTAGTTCAGAATTATTAACATTTTTACTCAAAACTCAAGACTCGTTACTCAAGACTGTTTTAGTCAACCTTTGATAAATTGTCCCCAACGCATCAGCATCGCCGACATTACCTGGAAACAGCACCACAGGCAAATCAGGAAACTGGGGATGATCGGATGGCGTTAACACCATTGAACAACCAGCTAAAATTTGACCGAGTAAACGGGCTGAATTTAAAGCTAGTCCAGTACTCAAAACATCATTAGAGGTAATACCACCCTTGCTGATTAAGAATCCGATATCAGATGGTAAACCCCGCACAATATCCATCAGTAAACCTGAAACTTTTGCCCCAAACTCCAATCGTGTCTTGACATCTTTAAAACTCAGTTCCTGACGGCTAGTATAAACCACTGGTGTTTTGCCAGCCTCGTGTACCGCGCGTGTACTTTCTTTGATTTCAGTTAGCAGTGCCGCAGATTGATTTGCATCATCATCAAGTAATCGCGCTACATTTACTTCGATTCCCACAGTTCCATCTACTTGCAACAGCGCCTCTAATTGCTGAGTAGTCTTTTTCACATGGGAACCAACAATCACCGCACCTGGTTTGCCTTGTCGCACGTACTGCGCCATGTTTTCGGCGGCAATGGGTTGGGGTGGTAAAGCGGCTATTGCCGTTAAAATACTTGCTGCACTGCGAAACAGAAAGCGTTTACCTTGACTTGCTGCTGCTAATATGTCTACTGCAAAGCGGTTGAGATCAGCTTGAGTTTCACCATCGACGACAACGCACTGATTACCATTGAGTTGTAACAAGCGTGACAAACTACCAGCGCGAATATCGGCCAGGAGAAATCTTTCTACAACTTTGGCACTAATTCGTCCTTGAGTCTTTTCTTCGACATACTTGGGTAAGTAACTGTGATGGTAGCTGAAGACTGAATCACGGGCAAATTCAGTTTCATGGACTGGGGTGGGTACATCGCCAATAATTAAGTAATGCACACTGTCGCGGGTGATGCGTCCGCCGTCAAAAAATGCTGGTACGAGAAAATGAGCATCAAAGGGGCCAAGTTCTTGAGCGATCGCATCGGTTTCAATGGGGTAATGTCCCCGTAAGGTAGAATCAGAACGGCTGACAATCAGAAAATCGTCAATTCCTTCAGCATTCAAAGCGATTTTCAGGTTTTGGCAAACTTCTTTGGTGACAGATGCAGCTGACTCTGGCGTTAAGGATCTAGTGTTAGTCAGTATAAAGAAAATCGGCGAATCATCCTGTAACCCGGTGCGTAAAATTTCCACATCCCAGTGCATTAGCAGCAAGCAGCTGTGGACTGTTTGAGAACCTGTAGGGTCATCATCCAAGACAATTATTTTGGGTTTGTTGCTCATTTAAGTCAACGGGGCGATCGTTTTTTAGGAAAGTTAAAAGGGCGGTTAGAAACCGCGCCTACACAAGCAAAGTCCACCTCCGTGGACTAATAAATCAATGGTTTTTTAACCTGCGGAGGCAGGTTTTGTCTGTGTAGCCGCGAATTCTATTCGCCCAAGCTTTACAAATTAGCCTTTGTGTAATTTTCTGATTTCTGCTTGCACATCGATCGCAATTTGCAATGATTGATTTAGTAGTTGAGCATATTCGCCTGCTTGACTACTAAGTTGTAAAGCTTGCAGACTGGCTAAATTATTCACAAATAACTCTTGGTTATTAGCAAGCAATTTTTTATTATCTCGCAAAATTCGTTCCGTTTTCAGAGCGCGGACTAAATCTTCTCTAATCAGTTGCAGGGCGGCGGTGACTTTATCTCGGTCATGGATACTGCTTTCGACGTTTCCTGATGCTGCCAATTGGTCATTAATATCTATAGCGTGGATCAGGTCATGATATTTATCAACTTCATCTAAAAGTATTGTCAGTCCTTCGGGACAGGTCAATTGTCGCCAGAGCGATCGCCCCACTAATATCGGGATTGGCACTAAAATTAGTAAAAGAATTCCGAGTCGAATTGAAGAACCAATTGTCGGCAGAATAATAAACGCATAAACAGAGCCAACAATTATTGGGGTTAGCGCCAGCGTCACCAGCATTTCATTGATAAAAAACCCTAATCGCTTTTTGCTATCTCGCATAACCGAGGGTCTAAAAACGTCTTCTGGATCGAACCCAGTCAAACGCCTCAGTTCCCCCTTGCTAATTTCCAAGCCTATTAAATCCGGCTGCACTGCTGGATAACTCCTATGGAAGCCCAAGTTAACTATCTATTTTAATCGGCTTTACCGTGATGATTGTGGTTATATTCAGGAAACCAGTTTTCATCTAGAATTTGTTCTAAAGAGCCAATGGGTATAGAGGGGAATATGTCAATGGGAAGTTGGGAGCGATCGCTTGCTTCTGCTCTTGCATCTTGATAACATTCATCAAATATTTCTAAAATATAAGGTTTTAAGCTAGGACTATCTTTAAGAGCTTTTTTAATCCCTCTGCGAAAAGTCCTGATTTCTCCTTTCCAATGTCCTTCATTAGGTTCTCGTTCTTCATCCCAACACTTGAGTTTTAGTAGATGTTCAAGAAGCTTAATTAATAAACTTTCAATTGTTCGCTTCTCCCTTCTACCCATAGTTTCTAATTCTTCTAACAAATTATCTAAATCAACAGATAAAAATTGCCTAGCGCGAAGTTGGTTAATGGTTGTCTTAAGCCAAAGGTAATAATCTTGGTCGTATAAAGTCTGAGTCGTTGGTTGTATTTCTGTTAACATACACTTTTTAAACTCCGATTATTTGGATTAGACACTGTGTGTTTTATACATCAATTGTGCTTCAGGTTTTGAATACCCAGAATTGCCTCTAATCTCTCACTCTAGCTCAATAGCTCTACCTTCACCAAAAGAAAAATACTCCCCTGTTAGCAAATAAGGCAAAAGAAAGAAGAATAAAATTCATGTGTTGTAAAGATTTTTGGAAATGGTATGAGTTTTGATGTTGCAGCGATCGCTAAATTATTGTAGGGGCACAATATAATATTGCACCCCTACACATCTGGTCTATTTAATTAAAAACCGTGCATATTCCTAAATCTTAAGGATAAAGACCTCTGTCAGTCAGTGCCTGAGCCACTCTACCTACCCCCAGTGTGTAAGCTGCTAACCTTAAAGAAATTTGCCGTACTTTCGACTGGTGAATCACCCGATGGTAGGCATGTACCATCAAATGTTCCATTTCTCTGTTAACGCGCTCCTCATCCCAAAATACATAGGAAATACCCTGCACCCACTCCAAATAACTCACCACGACACCGCCAGCATTGGCCAAAATGTCTGGTAGCACTGTCACACCCCGCGCCTCTAAGGCCAAGTTAGCCTCAAGAGTAACTGGCCCGTTAGCTGCTTCTGCGACAATTTGCGCCTGCACCTGATTCACATTTTCTTCAGTAATCTGGTTTTCTAAAGCTGCTGGTATTAAGACATCGCAGGGTAAAGTTAATAAATCTGCATTGCTAATTGGTACAGATTCCGGGAAACCCATAATACTCTTGCGATTTTCAGCAGCGTAGACTTTCAACTGGGGAATATCAAGACCAATGTCGGAAAATACTCCCCCAGCACCAGTTGAAACAGCGATGATTTTCGCGCCTGCTTCATATAGTAATTCTGCTGCGGCACTGCCAACGTTACCGAAACCCTGAATCGCTACTCGCACTCCTACCAAGGATTTACCTTGCTCTGCTAGCGCCTCACGCACAATAATCATCACACCACGTCCAGTTGCCATTTCTCGTCCCAGAGAACCACCAATAGAAAGCGGTTTCCCAGTTACAACTCCTGGTACAGCATGACCGACATTCACAGAATAAGTGTCCATCATCCAAGCCATCTCACGGGCAGAAGTACCCATATCGGGTGCAGGAATATCTACCGAAGGCCCAATATCTTTAATCAACTCGCTGATATAACGGCGGCTGATTCGCTCTAATTCGCCAACACTGTAGCGTTTTGGATCTATGGGAATGCCACCCTTGGCACCACCGTAAGGAATACCTAACAATGCACATTTCCACGTCATCAGCATTGCTAGAGCGGATACTTCCCGCAGTGTCACAGCTGGATGGTAACGAATTCCACCTTTATAGGGGCCTAAAACATCGGAGTGCTGCACGCGATGTCCAGCGAGAACTTGTATTTCCCCATCATCTAGTTTCACGGGAATGGAAACCGTGACAACTTTACGCGGGTGGCTGAGAATTTCCAGCAAACCCTGATTTAAATTCAATTCTTTAGCTGCCGCTTCTAAGTAGCTACATGCTTGGTCAAATGGGCATATGTGCGCTGGAGAAGCAGGTTCTGGCAGCAACAGGGATTTTGAAATCATAAAATTTTCTCCTAATCACGGTATCTTTACGAACCGGATATCATCTGTACTTAGCTTATCCTTTTTTTTTGAGAAAATAGAAATATTGTAGTTTTTGTTACAGTTTTATACTTTATATTCTGCTATTGCTGCAAAGCGGTATGCGGACTAATGGACTAATGCATTCTAGATAGCCTGCTTTTTTAGGGAACTCCAAAAATAAATTATCCAATCTTGTGGGGAGTGGCTCTCTAGTCCGCCGAGTTTATCGGACGGGCAAGATGCCCATCCCACAAGAAATAGGTGGATATTTTTTTACTTGGAAGTTCCTTACCGTTGGGAAGCTGTTTTACGTTGAAGTGGGTTCATTCTCGCAAAGCGATCGCCTGCTTGATGAATGCTTCTAAGTTTTGGGTAGCAGTGGGATTGTCAAACAGAAGGTTGATTGAGAGTTTTAGAGCTTCACAAACGGAGTATCGCCAATCAATATCTACCGCTAATCGCACTGCAATCTTAATATATTGCCGGGAATCATCTGCAATTGTCTCCGTTACACCGATAGCTTGCAAGAAACCATAGGAGTGACGCGATCGCATAAACTCACCAGGACAAGTAACAATCGGTAAATGACAGGCGATCGCATCCAATGTTGTGTTACCACCCGCCCAGTCGAAGGTATCTAAATAAATGTCTGCTAAAGAAAGCAAGTCAAAGTAATCCTCACGGGGTAAGACTGGAGAGAATACACAATAGTCAAGACTATCTAACCCTACAGCTGCGAATGCCCGTTTCAGACGTTCTTGAGAAATCCCAGAGCGAAGGAACATAAACTGAGCATTGGGAACTTGACGGGCAATTTCTGCATAAATATAATCGTGCTGCGGTAAATATTTATAGCCAGCTTGACTAGAGATGTAGACAATAGCATCTTCTCGTAATCCAAAAAATAATCGGTTGCGGCGAACTGAGTCAACTTTGATTGCAGGATAGGAAATCCCAACACCAGGCAAACGTACAAGACTTTCGGTGTAGTGATCTTGCCCATTTTCAGGCTCCATCAGTTCACTTGATAAGAAATAGTCAATGGTGGGCAGTCCAGAAGTTACAGGTTGCCCCCAAGCCATACATTGAATCGGTGCTAAACGGAGTCCAGCAATACATAGTGTTGTGGCATCCATTCCTAATTCTGGAAAAATTAACACATCAAGGTGGTCATCAATAACTTGTTGACAAACCTGTTCTAAATTATTCGGCAAATGATAGAACTTTGTACTATAGGACTGAAATAATTGAGTACTAGCATCAAATTGATGCCCAATGTGATATGAATAAATTTCAAATTTTTGATTATCTGCATATTTAAGCCAGTTTAAGAACAAAACTGTTCCGCTCCAGCTACACAAAAAATACGAAAGATAGCCAATTCTAATTCGCTGATTGTTGCTAATAGAAGAAATCGGACGCACCTGAATCCATTGCGGATAATTTGCCGCCATAATTTGGTGAATTAACCGTCCATATTGCTGCTGTAGTACCAGATCATTCTTTGCCTGATATGCAAGGAAAAAGTTGGTATGATGGCTGATTCCTATGAAAGCTTTTTTCTGCTGATCAGGGTTATTCATTGTGATTTCTTGAATGAGTTTTTCTAATCCATGCTGAAACCATGCCCGATAAGTATCAATCTCTTCAGGAGTATGATAAATTTCTGGCAGCATCAGATGACTTAACATCTTAAATACGTAGTTTTCAGGAAACTTCTCGGTAACTTGTTGAGCGAAGTTACGAGCTTTCAGATACTTGTGGCTTTGCTTGAGGCGAATAATCAGCCAGTAATAGAGTTCTTCTGCTTCAGGGCAATTGCTAATACCATTCTGCAATGTTTGGATAGCCGCTTGCATCTGACCAATTTTATACAAAACATCACTTAGCTTCAGATAGTAGTCAATCTGGTGCGGACAACTGGATAAATAGTTGTTGTAATATGGAATAGCTTTTTCGGGCGATTCACTGTCTGCGAAATAGTCACCCCATCTGTGCCAAGATTCTAGCCGAGCCGCTTCATAAACAGTTTGCTTTTCAATTTCTGACAACTCACATTTGGGAATTTTGGCGATTTCTTGCTGCTGGATAATGTAGCGATCTTCGTTGTTAATTGGGATGCGAAAGTTAATTAATGATTTAATGACAGACCATTCTTGTGTGTTTAACTGACCCGTAAGCCCTACATTCAAGTCTTCAGAGACAGCCGACTCTAAGCTAAGTTTCAGAATTACCTCAAAAAGCAATGAGTTAGCATTATCCTGTAGTTCATCTGATAAACTGTGGCTGTCAATTAGCAGTGTTATATCTTGTCTAGCTGGATGTGTGAAAAGAGTTCTGAAGACATTTATCAAGTCTTCTGCGATCGCTGTTTCTAAATTAGACAAGTCAGGAAAAATTATCAGATTAATATCTCTTAATTCATTAATTAACATAGCGTTGCAATGACTAATGGCAAGCTGCTTTGCGTATAGGCACTACTATACAGCAGAATTCAGGAGTCAGAATTCAGAATTCAGAAGTAAAACACGCTTTCTACCTGGCTTTGAGACGAATCGTTGTGTACTTCACAAAATTGAAATTTGCTATATATGTTTTTACAGCAATAGCATCAGTAACCGAGATATTTTCACAGCTAACTTAAGGGCATGGGGCATTGGGAACTAATCACAAATGACAACCCTTACAAGGTTTTACCTTGCCAATGCGATCGCGATCGCAGCATTCTGTCCCCCAAAGCCAAAACTCAAACATAATATCTGCTTAATTTTACTTAGACGTGCGGCTGTAACGAGGTCTAAATCAAATTCTGGCTGCTGCAATCCTACACAAGGTGGTAAAATTTGATGCTTTAACGCCATAAGAGAAAAAGCCACACCTAAAGCTCCAGATGCTCCTAGTGTATGACCTGTGCTTCCCTTGGTGGAACTAACCGCCACTTTTTGGGCAAACAAACGCTGGATTACCATGCTTTCTATGCGGTCATTTAGCTGAGTAGCTGTGCCATGAGCATGAATATAATCAATATCGGCTGGTGAGAGACAACTACGTTCTAAGCATTGTTTGATGGCAGCGATCGCACTTTTCCCTTCTGGTTCTGGTGAATTGCTATGATATGCGTCGTTAGTTAAGCCAAAACCGAGAATTTCACCATACACTTTTGCTTGACGCTGTTTTGCCAACTCTGCTGATTCTAAGACAAACACAGCTGCACCTTCGCCCAACACTAAGCCTTCCCGGTGCAAATCAAAGGGATAAGCCCCAGTTTTCGCCAAAGCACCCATCTGCTGAAACCCTGCCAAAGTTAGGGGTGTAATTGGTGCTTCCACTGCGCCAGCGATCGCCTGTTGACATTGCCCAGTTTGGATAAGCAAAGCTGCTTGAGCAATAGACCAAATTCCAGTAGCACAAGCTGCCATCGGTGCCAAAACTATACCGGATGCACCGATTTGTCGCGCTGCTGCGATCGCATTCATGTGAGGTAATGTATCTAGCCAATTTCCCAAAGAGGACACGGGGAAATTCGCCGCGTCTCCATACATTTGCCTTGCCAGCATTTCCCAAGAAGCTTGATAAGAGCGACTTGATCCAATAACTACAGCACAATCAGCTGCATGTGGAACTAACCCAGAATCTTGCAAAGCAGAAGAAACAACCATCTGAGTTAACATTGTCAACTCAGATGGTTGTTTACCAATCAAACCTAGAGGAAGTGGTCTAAGTTCTGGAAATGGTTGATGTAATCGAATTCCAGATTTACCTGCGATTAAATTTCGCCAACTATCCTCTAAGCTTCCACCCAACGCGGAAACTAAACCAATACCAGTAATACAAACCTTAACCAATCTGAATTTTGCGAGTGAGGAATCTTCCGCTATTCAAACATTCAATTCTTAATTTTGAATTTTGAATTTTGAATTGATTTCTCCTACTTTCCAGGTGTTTTCAGATTTTCAGCACCTTGGGTGACTTTAGCAGATTCAATGCGATCGCCTTGCTGAATTTTGTTCACGACATCGAAGCCTTGAGTGACATTGCCAAACACGGCGTAGTTACCATCCAAGAAGGCTAGATCCGCTAAAGCAAAGTAAAACTGGGCAGAAGCGGAATCTGGTGGTTGCGATCGCGCCATCGCTACTGCACCCTGCTTATGGGGCAATATGACGGGTTGAGCAGTAGCATCAAAGGGTTTATTGTAAATCGGAGTATCTGAACCTTTTGGCTTAATTTCTAAAGGTATATAACGAGCATTTCCCGTTTTTGGGTCAATATAACTACCTGTTCCCAGTCTATCTACCGGAACTTTCGGGTCTTTGCTTTGAGGATCGCCCCCTTGAACTACAAAGGGTTGGGGTTCGCGTACAACTCGATGGAAAGCTAAACCATCGTACACACCCTTTTGCACTAAATCTACAAAGTTGCCAGCTGTAATGGGGGCATCAGTGCCGTCTACTTCGATAGTAATCGGCGAGCCTTTAACCGTGAGCACCACAGTAGCCTTGCCTTCGAGCCGTGGTAAATCTGTCATTCCAGGAATAGTCTCACTACTAGTTTGAGATACAGATGTTGCTTCAGTAGTTGTCTTGGTGCTTGCCTCGCTTCTAGTCGAGGTAGCTGTCGAGGATGGAGAAGACGTATTAGAAGCGAGTTGCTGTGTTGAACATCCTCCCAACATCAAGGCACTGAGCAGCACAAGAGAAAGCAAAAATTGTGAAATTTTTAACCGCATTGCCAGTTACTGATTCAACCAGAGTATCTTATCGTTTCGAGGGGCATTGAGGATTGGGAATGGGGCATTGGGCATTGGGCACTGGAAAAACTCTTGGTTTATCCGCTCTACAACACTTGGACAACGCTAGACAGAATAGAACACTATTAGGCATTGCCCGGATTGCTTCCCATTTCAACCTGGCAGTGTCGCAATCACCAGTCCACAAGCTTAAATTTGGATAGAGCTTATCCTATTTCAAATAGTATGTTCAATTTAACAGAGAGTTTTTTCCCCCTTGTTTCCCGGTTTATCCTCTTGTCCCCAATGCCCGATGCCCGATGCTCCATACCCCATCCCTTACAATCCTTCTAGTGATACTCCCAAGAAGCGGGCTAACTTTGCACCTTCTGTTTCCAACTCTGTTAAAGATAACGGTTGTCCAACCCGTGTTAAGGGTATATCTCGCCGCCCCTTAATGCGTAGATAGAGGGCGCGACGGGGATTAAGACCTTCTTTGACGGCTATTCGCACAGATTGCACATCTTCTATGCGGCTGTCAATCTCAATTCGGCGGTTTTTGCCAGGAAATCCCCAACGGAATATTTTGATTGTGCCAGTTTCCTGATTAAATTCGTTGTAACCGCCTCCTACATCCAATAAAATCACTAGCCACAGGTATGTGGCTAATAGCAAGCCAGCAGTGCCATATAACCCCATCACCAATCCTTGGGGGATGAATATCAGTTGAGTTGGATCGCTAACTATGAGTAAATTAACTTTTAAATAACTGGATATCCCAGCCAATAAAAAGCCGCTTGCTCCCAAGGTAACGATACTTGCCCAGCAGTAGTTACTAAACCGACGGGAACCGAGAACATTTTGATGCAGGAGGCGATCGCCTTTGTTAATCGTTGTTGATGCCGTCATTGAACTACCATTGCCCGTGAAATACTAGCACACTGAATGTTTTTGCATTTAGTGGTGGCTCTCTTTGCATTTTACCAAACATTGTTGACAAAAACTCAACTGCGGCCTTCCCTGCTACTGCTACCCATATAATAATTTGTTAAGGCACGTTACATAATTTATTCACTCAATGGCTGATAAAAATTCTTTATCCTCTGCCCCTCTGATCCCCTCTCCCTGCCTCTTTTTTAACTTTTGGGAATGAGTTACCTACCTACGTGCATCGGCACTAAATTTTTCAGATTTCTGAGAAAACTTGTGTCAAATTGTAAAAATTCTGATATTCATATTATTTATAAGGTTCGTGTTTCATACCTGATTTGCTTCTGTGTATCAGGCAAAAACCCTTACTAGTGTGATAAATTAAGAATCGTTAAGTTACCACAAGCTAGATTACTAGCCGATGGTACGTGTAATGTCATAACTCTGAGAAATGGTGACTTCACTGGTCGGCAAGCTCTCAGAATCTCAGTTGCTTTCAGGCTGTTGAGATTGTCAAAAAAACGTTAATTCCTCACGGCAGTCGGTTACACTGGCTCTCCGTAGTGCCTTAAAAACGTTGCAATTTTAGTAAAAAAAGAGGATTTTAGTCCGATGACCATCGCAGTTGGACGCGCCCCCAGTAGAGGGTGGTTTGACGTTCTAGACG
>NZ_JABXKM010000229.1 GCF_017115025.1 Nostoc sp. NOS(2021)
ACCCCTACGAAAGATGTGGTTATTCACGTTACACATATTTACTATTTATTGTCAATGCGTAAGTCCTGAAAGCCTTGTAAAACCTCACCCCAACCCTCTCCTTAGTAAGGAGAGGGAGCAAGAATTTTGTTTCTCATCTGGTATATTTGCAACACTGAGATGCTCCCCAGAAAATACTCTATAAGTCTGCGTAGATGTGCTTAATTAAAATAATTCGTAATAATGCTCCCGGACTCGCTACCGCTACGCTAAGGTAATTCGTAATGTCGGGGCATTTTACAGCCGTTAAGATATCTTAAAAGAAATAACACCGGGCGATGAGAAATCGCGGCAACTTTAGGAGAAACTACTTTGGCAGATGTAATTTATCAAGCACAGCCACCCTTAGAATTTATTCCGCCGGCGTTTAACCCTTTATTTCTACGAGTTGTCCAGCTTTTACTACCAACTTACATTAACTGGCAAACAGCTATTACCCAAATTGAAGCAGAGAACGTAGAAGTTCTGGTGGATCTCTATCGCCAGTTTCAGGAGGGTAAGATCCGTTTTATGCTGGCGTTTCGCCATCCTAAAACAGACGATCCATTTTGTTTGAGTTACTTGTTTTCTCAACTCGTGCCAAAAGTAGCGCGATCGCACGGTACAATGCTACAACTTCCGATTCACGCTCATTTTATCTACGATCGCGGCATTCCTCTCTGGGCAGGTTCTTATGTAGGTTGGATTGCTTCTAATTTAGGTGCTACTCCGATTCAGCGCGGTAAGGCTGATTGGACGGGGTTACGTTCGGCGCGTAACTTGTTCGCCAATGGGAAATTCCCGATGGCGGCTGCGCCAGAAGGTGGTACCAATGGTTTATCAGAGAATATTAGCACCCTAGAACCTGGTATCGCTCAATTAGGCTTTTGGTGTGCTGAAGATTTGCAGAAAGCTGGACGCGACCAACAAGTTTTAATTGTACCAGTTGGGATTAAATATAGTTACGTTGATGCTCCTTGGGATGCGATCGCTAATCTTTTAAGTGAATTGGAAGCGGCTAGTGGTTTACCTGTGAATCCATCAGAATTTGCTTCTGTGGAGTCACTTTATCCCCGGTTGTTGACTTTGGCAGAACATTTACTTTCGCTGATGGAACAATTTTACACGCGGTTTTATCATCAAAAGCTGCCAGATGCTAAAACAATAGGAGAAATCGAAGATAGAAATGAAGCGCTAGCGGTTCGTTTAAAAGCTTTGTTAAATACAGCGTTGTTAATATCAGAACAGTATTTTGATTTGCAGTCAAAAGGTAGTTTAAGGGATCGATGTCAGCGAGTAGAACAAGCAGGGTGGAATTATATATTTAGAGAAGATTTTAAGGATGTAAAAGGAATATCTGCTGTTGAAAGAGCTTTAGGCGATCGCGTTGCGGAAGAAGCGAATGCGCGGATGTGGCACATGCGTTTAGTAGAAAGTTTTGTGGCAGTTTCGGGTAATTATATTCGGGAAAATCCAACGGTAGAAAGGTTTGCTGAGACGACTTTAATTTTATGGCAGATGATCGCTAAAATCAAAGGCGATAAAGCTGTGCGGCGTCCGCAATTGGGTAAGCAAAAAGTCAAAATAACTGTGGGTAAACCGATATCTATTTCTGAGCGCTACCCGGCGTATCAAGGGAATCGTTTGGCTGCTAGGCAGGGTGTTGCCGAGGTGACGAATGATTTGCAACACGCGATGGAAGGTTTGATTTGATTAGGAGGGTTGCATTTTTAGCTAGGAACCAGAATAAAGGTGTCAGTCGTCAGCAGGCTTATTGATTTCGACCCCTGGCTCCTGACTCCCTTAACTAGCAAAAGTGCAATGTAAATGCCCAAGTGTTCATCCGAATCGGATATTTTTTTCTCAAGTAGATCAATGCAGACAAAAAACTTCTAGCGATCGCGGGTTTAGATGCCCTGTACGGAGATGCTGGCAGGATATGATTTATTAAGCTTGTACAAACCCAAAAGTGTTTCAAAACTATCTAAGTAAATGGGTGCAGAAAATCTTAGGCTACTAGGCCCACTTGGGTTTGCTCCTATTTCACCTTCAATACAATTGGGTTAGATAAAAGCAATTTTCACTAAATATATCATTTTTTATTTGAGTTGTATAAAATTACCGTTAAGTTATCCAAATTATATTTTCAGAATAATCACGCTTTTATGTTTTTGTAATTCCAATTACAAATAGAGAAGTCCAGCAAATTGTGATTCTCTAAATCAATCAAGTTATAAATAATGAAAACTCAAAGCTTATTCAATTTACTCAAGGTTGGCATTGCTACTTTTGGAATCTTCTTTGTGGCTGGTCAAGCAGCGTATGCCTCCGACTTAAAGGGAACAGCATTTAGCATATCTTTGGAGTGTATGAACGACACGACTGGTCTTTTGCTCGGTCAAACCTCCACTGATGCTAACGGCTGGCAGTATGCACTTGATTCAAACAAAGATGGGATGAACGGTAATTACTGGGTTGGTGCCGCGCCAGGGACAGTAAATCCCTACGATATCTCTGGTATGGCTATCAAAGAAACTGCTACCAGTATCATTGTGGCAATCAATGGGAATATGAAGTTAACAGGAGAGGCTGAACAGGGTGCTGCCGGCGGTCAGATTGGATATGGTGATTTGTTCTTCAATATGGCCGGTAAGACCTTTGATAATGCTATGAGCAGCGGGGATTTGTTTGGTATTCACTTCTCTTCAGTGAATGCTTCAGGGGTACAACAACTAGGTGTTTATAGTGGTGTTCAGGCAAAGACAGTTACTGATGTCAAAGAGGGCTACACTGTTGCTACATATGGTGGTTTGGCAGGTGGAGGGAATTCTTACGAAAGTCAGGTAAAACAAGGTGGTGGTGTTGTCGGTTATGGTGATTTGACCAGTAGTTACTTTACCAATAACGGCCAGGACAATACATTTAATCTTAATGTCATTAAATCTGGAAATTATCTTGATGGAATCTCGTTTCTAGCACAGGGTAATGTAACGCAGCAGTTGCTAACCACTGGCTATGATGCCACTAAATTCAACGGCACACAAACCATTGCATTTGAGTTCAAGAAATCTGATATTGTCAAATCGACTCCTGAGCCTGCTAGTCTCGCTGGTTTAGGAATCGTCGGTCTGGCCTTGGCTGGTAGCAAGCTACGCAAGAAATCAATCATCGTAGCAATTGGGTAGAGACTATTCGCAATAGGCTTTGATTTATCTTCAGTGATTATGGACACGATAAAAGACTACATTTTTATCAAAAAAATGATCGCTGGAGTAATGGAATTTTGGATAAAGCTTAAGCGAAAGTATCCCAAGCTCTATAGATTTCCCCACTAAACATTAAATAAGTAAATTTCAATGCCCTTACTAGAAAGTAAGGGCATTTTTTCTCTCAGTGAGTTATCAAATACAAAAACTACTCAGGTAATTCTCTAAACCATCTCGGTAACGCTCATAACATTTTTAAAATCCAAGCAGACAAGTCGCTAGTTATTCTGCAAACTCTAGATACATCTGTGTTATACTGATGACTTTGATGAGCCATTAGAAGATTTCCAGGATTATATATGGAAACTACAACTAAAAGACAAGAGTTGTTAAAAGCAATCAATCAAAGACTAGAACAAGCTTATGAAGACACTTTAGAAGATGTTCTAGAATTGTTAGATATTAGGAAAGCAGAAGACCAAGAAGATATTAAAGCCTTTAAAGAAACGGAAAATGAACCTACTATTACTTGGGAACAGTACAAACAAGAATTAGAATCGTGACTTATCAAATAGAAATTTCTAATAGGGCTGCGAAACAATTAAAAAAATTATCTGCTGATATTCGAGATAGAATTAACGAGAAAATTCTAGAACTGGCTGACAATCCCCGTCATAGCGGCGTTGTCAAGCTAGAAAATACCGACAATAAATAAATATCGTATTCGTGTTGGCAATTATCGTATTTTGTATGATATTCAAGATGATGTGCTGATAGTGAAAGTTGTCAGAGTAGGGCATCGAAGAGATGTTTATCGAGATGAGTAGATTGTCAAGTTAATACTAAGTCGTCAATCTGCTTTTGCCGCGATTTTAAAATAATATCCAGAAAATATCTTAGATAAATCGAGTGAAAAATCAGGGAAACATGGCAGATTAACTGACTCATTTGGTAGATAAATCAACTTGCGACGATAACCAAATTGACCTTACAAATCTTGATAAGGTTCGCTGTAGTATTCTAGATAATAATCTACTAAATTAAATATCCAATAATCAGAGATATTCGCTTCTGCATAAATAGGTAGCTTTTCTTCTTGGTCATATTTTAAGGATGAATCAGCAATCTCAATTAAGAGTAAAATGTCAGATGGGCTGGGATGATTCGCTAGATAGTCATCATCTCTATTTTTTGCAATTACTCTATCTGGTTCAGGCTCACTATTGTTAGATAAAGTAATTGGTTGTTGTCCTCGCAGGGTTGCGCGATCGCCTACTAACTTATATAATTCTCGATCTAGGCGTGTTTGACAAACAGAGTGCGGTGTACCTTTTGCTGCTATCTGGATTATTTCACCCTTAATTAGCTCAACTCGCTCATCCTCCTCAAAGAAGCCGAGTTCAGCTAGACGGTGATATTCAGCTATAGTAAAGCGTTTAGAAGTGGCGAGACTCATAACAACTACGAGAATGCAGAGTTAATTTTATCTTAATATAGTTGTAACTGATTAAACTCCACCGATAGAAGATAATAATATATCTGGATCTTCTTCTTGATCGGGTTCTGTAGCTGCTTCGATACTTACACCCTTCCAAATAAAGTCAAAATATTGTTCTTGAACCGTTTTTAATTCCTTTATTGATTCTTGGAAAAATAATTTAATAGCAGATAGCTGGTCTTTTTCAGATAAAAACTCTTGTAAGCTTTTTCGATAAAATATAGCTGAACATGATGGTAAAATGGTTAAATTCTCAGGAATCCATATATTGGGTTTATCGTTAATTACTTTCTGCATGGATTTAATAACTTTTGAGTGTTCTCCAAAACCAGGAGAAACTTCTAAACATATACCTAGATATGGATATTCCGCGAAACTATCTGGATTTAAATTGAAGTATCCAAGACCACACCAAAAATTACCGCCTGAGAACTTAGTATAGATAATATATCTACTACACCATCTCCATTGAGTCATGCTTGGTGCGCCTTTGATAACACCTCCAAAAGCTAGCTTGAATTCACGCTGTACTTCTTCATTGAGAGTTGATTCCATTAAATGGAGAGTTTTGTTAAAGTTCACCATTGTCAATAAGTCAACCGATGAAAATTGATTTGTGTGAGACATTCCATTTTTCCTCATGAAGATTAATATTTCTTGGGCTAAGATATCAAATGCGCGTTTTTCCAGGAAGTTATAAAATTGATACCACCTCAGTTGGAATAAATTTATCTTGGGTGATAACTCAAGGCAATATTCTTTGATTGCTGGTTTTGGATCATCATCTTTTGGGTCATCATCTTTTGGGTCATAATCACGGGTGATGTAAATTAAAATTCGATGTCTAACGTTTGGTAAGTTACTCAAAATATCAGCATATTTTTTTAAAGCATTATTTCCATCCTTAGCGGCAATTTTTGATTCAATAAATATTACATCTGTATTTAAACCAGTTGAAAGTTCAACCGCAATATCAAGTCTGCTATTATCTAGATGGTTTTCAAGTCCTTTGTGTTCTTGTTGAGTTGAAATCTTGATGCTGGAATAATTATCATCACTGATAATTGAGTCATGTTTTAGCCAACCAAGTAGAATATCATTATTCAGGGATAAAAAATAAGCAACAATCTCAGTAAAAAAATCTTCACGCGGTTTGTTTCCTAAATGCAGATTGAGTAAATTGGTAAACAAAGACATTTATTTTTAAGTATTTAAGGTAATTCCAAAAAAGTTATACAGAATAACTAGGAGGTGCGTCTCGGTTTTGCAAATATACCGGGCGATTAGAAATCGCGGCTACACAAACAAAGTCCACCTCCGTGGACTAAGAAAAAATCAACAGTTTTTAACCTGCCTCCGCAGGTTTTGTATTTCGACTGCGCTCAACACAAGTCTGTGTAGCCGTGACTTCTAGTCGCCTGGCTAGTAATAAATTAGACTTTTCAAACTAACGTTGCAGCAGTTATAACTTAGCCGATCGCAGTTTGACAAGAGTGCTATATAAAGAATATTTACAACAAATAGGGGTAAAATTTTACCCCTACAAAGTCGTGTATTATTTTAAGAATAGCTAGAGAAGGTTATTATTCTGTTAAGTGACTTTCTAGCAAAGATGCGATCGCTTCAGGATGAATATTCTTGTATTTCTTTTTACCAAGTTGTAAAACACAGTTGGGGGCGCTGCTACAGCATTTTTGGCAACTAGTATGTTCAATGCTAACTTTGTCTAACAAACCGCGATCGCACAAAGTTTTTTCTAATTCCGATAATAACCCTTTACCACCACGCTTGAGGCAACCGCCCTTTTGACATACCATAATCCTCGCTTTGGTTTGAGGTGGTAAATCTTGCTTTGGACACACATCAATTGGTGTCACCCGATAGGCTTTGATTTTAATTTTACTTGTGTGCGAGTCTACCTTACTATGACCACAAACGCGAATTTGCTGACCAGGAACTAAGGATAAACTTAGAGAACGGCGTAACTCTTTAGGCAATTTTATTTCCACATTTCCAGATGGAACTGCCAATTGTAAGTATTTATATTTTCCTGGTTCACCACCAACAAAACCTAGTAACTGTCCCTCAAGGTTCAATTCTGATAACGTCAAATACTTGTCACCCATGATTGATAAAAAGTTAGGAGTTAGTCATTAGTCATTAGTCATTAGTTAAGAGTTATAAGTTAGGAGTTAAAATTCATAACTCATAACTCCCCACTTCTCAAATCTTGCACCTGCTCCATCTCCCGCCAAGAAATAAATTTCTTGGCTAATAGCTTAACTCCACTAAAGTGGACTAAAAACCTTACTTAGTCTTCTTTAGAAGACTTTAGCTATTAGCCTCAGAATTCATTCTGAGGCGGTTGTGGTAACTGGTGTAATATTTGAGACTCCCTGCTCCCCACTCTTGTTACGCGAGGCGTTTAGCTTCTACAGTTTGGGGTAAATTTGCTGTATCTGGCAAATCACGAAATTCCAATTCCCAACCATTTGCTAGGGTGAGAATCTTGCCATCATTTCCATCAGTTTGTTTGACGACTTCTTCTTCCAGGTCTTTTTTAGCAACGTAAACTACTAAAGTACCGGCATCATTCATGCGTAGCATTACTTTCATGAGATTCCTCAACAGATTCTAGTTCTTTTTTCATACAGCCGACGACGAACCCTGTTTCTAAGAAATGCACAGCATAGATATACGAAGTCTGCAAATATGTGCCTATACTCGCTATATAGCCGATATCTCCCTTGTTTACTAAAACTTGGCCGACTTCCTTACCAGGAAAAGTACCATCGTTTTTGAGCAGTTTACGAACTCTTACTTTTTCACCAATTTCAAAAGCTGGTGGCAAGTTTAGTTCTAATTCATCACGTTGCATGAGAGTACCTCTGTTCTCTGACCAAATTCAATAGTTCTTCTGTCGTCAAACTGCGTTTTTTCTGTACCGATTGATGACGCACTGCGTCTAAAACAGACTGGGTTTCTTGTGAGTTCAAGAAAATGCCATGCTGCTCTAGCAAGTTTGAAACCAAATGCCGTCCAGAATGTTTACCTAATACTAAACGCCGTTCCCAACCCACCTCTTCGGGAGCAAATGGTTCGTAGGTAATGGGGTTTTGCAATACTCCGTGAGCATGAATGCCAGATTCGTGAGCAAAGGTATTTTCGCCGACGATCGCTTTCCAGGGTGGTACACTAGCACCTGATGCGGCTGCAACTAGTTGAGACAGTTCCAGCAGACTGGGAGTGTCAATGCCCAAATCAACGCCGTAGATGCGTTTGATAGCCATGACAACTTCTTCTAGAGCTGCATTTCCCGCCCTTTCACCTAATCCGTTGACTGTGGTATTCACTGATAATGCTCCGGCTTTAATACCAGCAAGGGCGTTGGCAGTTGCTAGACCAAAATCATTGTGCGTGTGGATTTCTAGGGGAATCATCAACGCTGAAACCAGCCGCTTGACCTTTGTGTAGGTGGTGAAAGGGTCGAGAACTCCTACGGTGTCGCAGAAACGGAAGCGGGATGCACCCCACTCTTGGGCATAAAGCGCTACATCTAAGAGGAAGTTTTCATCAGCCCTGGAAGAATCTTCTCCGCCGACTGCTACCCAAAGACCTTGATCGAGGGCGAAGCTGATAGAGTCTTTGAGCTTTTGCAAACTTACTCGCCATTGACCGTGGAATTTGGCGGCGATTTGGATACCAGAGACGGGAATGGCAATATGCACCCGGTTCAGTCCGCAGGCGATAGAAGCCTTAATATCTGAGATGACGGCGCGGTTCCAGCCCAGGAGTTTTGCTTGTAAACCTAAGTCAGAAATTGCGGCGATCGCTCGTGTTTCTTCGTCACCCATTGCCGGTATACCCACTTCTAATTCGGGTATACCAATGGCATCGAGAAATTTAGCGATCGCAACTTTTTCGTCTAGGGTAAAGGCAACACCTGCTGCTTGTTCACCATCACGTAATGTAGTGTCATTAATTATGATTTGATTCATTGCAAATATCCCTCTCTTGGAAGTATTCTTAATATCCTTTCTCTCTACAATCCCCAGCGATGGCAAATGCTAAAAATATCACAATTCATAATGTAGGATACATGATCCTTAATTATTGCCCCATTATTAGCATCACATCTGTATGGCAGGGAACTAAAACCATGTATAATTTACTAATCGTTTTTACCGATGTCAGTTGAAATTTGTTCGAGTAGCAACGAACTAATATAACTATTAGCAAATCCTGAACAAAGTAAGACACATAATCCAGCAATTAAGGATGTAATCATCTTAGTAACCTCATATTTTCTAGAGCATTGGGGTGTAATTTAAACCTCGTCCATTTTGAAACCTGGAGTAGTGCGGGCATCTTGCCCGCTACTATCGGCAGGGAGCAAGATGCTCCCACTACTTTTAAAACTATGGTTCTCAAAATAGATGTAATTTAGGCAGATAACGGTACTCAAAGCTAAAGGGTAAAAATTAGCTAACTGTGTTCTGCTAGCCAATCAAAAATCTTTCCTAGCTGCTCCAAGTCAACTAAACCATACTGCCAGAGGAGCATCGGTAGTGGGCCATTTTCTAATTCCCGGTGTCGCAGAGCTACAGCAATATCCGCATTTGAAAGTTCAAGTTCATTGTGCAAAAAATTGAGGAGTTTTATATTTCTGTTACGAGTCGCCATAATCGAACTTTCAATTTTTTAATTGGGAAAATAATTAAAAATCAGAAACTCCAATTTTATTTGGGAATTTCGCCTTCTTAATTGTTGCTATATGTCAGGAAAACTTCAGATTTAGTAGACTAAACAAAATCTAAAACTCGGTTAATCTCTCTTAGTCTGCAACAAAATCTGCTAGCGTACAGTAGCTTCAACTTCTAAATCTATTCGAGCTTTGTGCATCTATGAACAAAAAGTATGAAGTGCAGTGCTTGCGTCATGAATTCAAGATTAATAGTGTCTGAATTAGTCTTACAAAAAGACTCAGGACTCATCGCTGTAATGCCAGCAACGCTCTAGCCACTCTAATAATTCGTGACGAGAAGCAAGAAATTGCATAACTATACTGCGAATTAGAATTACTTCTAGCAAATTGTTCACTTGCACTCGTAAAGAACCATCGGGGGGACAGGAACTCTTAATTTTTAACTCTTGCAAACGGTGATAGATTCGCCAGCGATCGCTCAAAGGAATCTGCAAAACTTGATCGCCTAAAGTGTGATTTGTCATTTGTCCTTTGTCCTTTGTCGGTTGTCGGTTGTTGGTTGTCCTACCCTGCGGGTTCGCCTTTGGCGTTCTCGTAAAGTAGCCGCTGGCGCGTCTATGTCATTTGCAAATGACCAATGACCAATGACTAATGACTCTTAACGCCTAAAGTTTGCAGTTGCTTTTCGAGTTGCTCTATGCGCGAGAGCAAAGAACGAATCACGGTTGCTTCTACATCGGGTAGCTTTCCATGCTCTAAAGGAGAAAGGCTGGCGCTTTCGTTCCGAGAAATAATTCGGCCGGGGATTCCCACAACTGTGCGATCGCTCGGTATATTCTGCAAGACAACCGAACCTGCACCAATACGGACGCGATCGCCAATTTGCAGATTACCTAAAACTTTTGCACCCGCCCCGATCACTGCATTTTTGCCCACTGTGGGATGACGTTTACCAGTTTCTTTACCAGTTCCGCCAAGGGTGACGCCCTGATAAATTAATGTGTAGTCGCCGATGATCGCAGTTTCGCCAATGACAACACCCATTCCGTGGTCGATAAACACGCCCTGACCAATCTCTGCACCTGGATGAATTTCAATTCCGGTCAAAAATCGCCCCAAATGAGAAATTAAACGGGGGATAAAACTCACACCTCGACAATGTAACCAGTGAGCAAGACGATGCAAACATAGCGCGTGCAATCCAGGGTAGCAAAACACCACTTCTAGCCAATTACGTGCTGCTGGATCGCGCTCAAAAATAATGCGAAAATCACTCAATAATGGCTCAAAAAAAACGCCAGAGAGTAAATTTTTCAGCATGGATGTATGTGCAGAATCCTGCGTTTTGGTAGTCTGGCGAGCGCTAATACTGTCTAAAGACTGTTGCATCGGTAATGTCTATCTGGTAAAAAGAGCTATCTGCTATTTTTATGCTTATATCAGGTGACTTCCAACTTGATAGAAAACCCAATGCTGATTGGATTTATTGGATTGATTAAAGTTGTACTCAAACGCCAAAACCCCGACTCAAGATAAACTGGAAATTTGTCTTGGGTTAGGGGCGCTAGTATTTAATGATGGGGGTACTAGTATTTTTGGGGCAGGGTTTAAGAATTTCTGTACTCGTTACAAGAAACTTTACCCGTAAGCCTTTGCAAACATTTCGTCAAGATATTTTGCAATATATTAAGCTGTACTCAGATGCACTCAAACATGAGTTAGATGAGACTACAAATCAATATTCTGTATCTCCTATTACTATTAGTATCTTATTATTTGGATAGGCGAAAGACAGGTTTCTTTATTTTCTTTTAGGATTTGCTGTCTGTATGCACATATACGTTTCAAAATATAGTTATCGCTCATAGTGAATATCTTATTATATAGATGTGTTGAAGAAAATCATTGCAATGAGTGTAAATCTACCTGCTTGCAGAGTTGGGGGTAAGAACTAACTTTGAATACTTTTGTTATTTTTTCAATTGTTCTAAATAAGCAGCAACCTCCATCATAATGCTGTTACATCTTTGTGAAGAATAGTTACAACTTCTTAACACAAGGAAATATTTTGTATGGTAGTCTCACTTGAGAAGAATGCACCACATCAGGTTGTTATCGTTGGTGGTGGTTTTGGTGGACTGTATGCAGCAAAGGCTCTGAATGCAGCGAATGTAAATGTTACTCTCATTGATAAACGTAACTTTCACCTATTTCAGCCGCTTTTATATCAAGTTGCCACAGGTGCGTTATCACCTTCTGATATTTCCGCACCATTGCGATCCGTATTTAGCAAAAGCAAGAATACAAAGGTGTTGTTGGGAAAAGTGAATAATATTGATCCAAAAGCGCAACAAGTTATTTTGGGTGATGAAGTAGTACCTTATGATACTTTAATTGTTGCCACAGGTGCTAACCATTCCTATTTTGGTAAGGATAACTGGAAAGAATTTGCTCCTGGCTTGAAAACTGTGGAAGATGCGATAGAAATGCGTCGCCAGATATTTGGCGCATTTGAAGCAGCAGAAAAAGAAACTGATCCAGAAATTCGCCGTGCTTGGTTGAGTTTTGTGATTGTGGGGGGTGGCCCGACTGGTGTAGAATTAGCAGGTGCGATCGCCGAGTTGGCATACAAAACTCTCAAAGAAGATTTCCGCAGCATCGACACCTCAGAAACGAAAATTTTACTATTACAAGGGGGCCCTCGCATCCTCCCACACATTGCGCCAGAGTTATCGGCATCAGCAGCAGTATCTTTGCAAAAGTTGGGTGTGGAACTCCACACTCACACCAGAGTGACAAATATTGAAGGTGGTATCGTTACTTTCAAGCAAGGCAATGAATTTACAGAAATTGCCTCAAAAACTATATTGTGGGCAGCAGGTGTCCAAGGTTCCCCAATGGGGAAAGTCTTAGCAGAAAGTACAGGTGTAGAGTGCGATTACTCTGGACGTGTAATTGTAGAACCTGACTTGTCTATTGAGGGTTATGACAACATTTTCGTAATTGGAGATTTAGCTAACTTCTCCCACCAAGATAGTAAAGTCTTACCTGGTGTTGCACCCGTAGCTAAACAACAAGGAGAGTATGTAGGTAAACTAATTCAACGACGGCTTCAAGGTAAGACTTTGCCACAATTTCATTACAACGATGTGGGTAGTTTGGCGATGATTGGGCAAAATTTAGCTGTTGTAGATTTAGGCTTCATCAAACTCACAGGTTTCATTGCTTGGGCATTTTGGCTATTAGTTCACATCTACTTCTTAATCGAGTTTGACACTAAATTACTAGTAGTAATTCAGTGGGCGTGGAATTATATCACTCGTAATCGTCGCTCTAGATTGATTACAGGTCGAGAAACTGCTGTAGAACCAAAAACTGTTAACAATAGCGTGCAAGAGCCTTCTGTGACACCTCTGTAACTTCAGGTATCACAGCATTAGTCAACGATGAAGGGGCTATTAGAGTGATGAGTGCCGCGTGGTGGCAAATCTTGGGCGAAGATTAGCTGTTCCAGGAAAAGAATATGGGGATGAGATACCGCCCTAAGCAATTTTGGCAATTTGGCACCTTATGACATCGAGTTGCAGTTTCAATGGAGATATCAACACAACGGGACAGTAAAGAAGTTGTACAGGGGATATGGCAAAACTTCCCGCTTCTGGTGTCCCAGCTATGCCAGTTGTCAAATGAGTGCTGTAGAATAGCTCTACATAATTGATACAGCGCTCAACAGAGTTCAGTTCCCGCTCTGCAACTGGCTAGAAATCAACAAAACCAAATATAGCCCAGATGCCAAAACCCTTGTCAGTGGTAGTCTTGACAACACCATCAAAATTTGGGTGGATTCATCCAGTTCAAAGACTCGTTAACGGAGTTCAGAGGTGGATTCATCCAGTTCAAAGACTCGTT
>NZ_JABXKM010000339.1 GCF_017115025.1 Nostoc sp. NOS(2021)
GGGAATGGGGCATGGGGCATGGGGCATGGGGTCTGGGGAGGAAATGGGCAAGAATTTTACTAATACTCAATGCCCAATGCCCAATCCCCAATGCCCCATGCCCAAATTATCTTACATTCCCATAATTTCATATCCTGCATCTACATACAGAATTTGTCCGGTAATACCACTGGACAAATCACTACACAAGAAAGCCGCAGCGTTGCCCACTTCTAGCTGAGTGACGGTGCGTCGTAAGGGAGCTACTTCTTCTACATGATGAATCATATCTAAAATCCCACCCACTGCTGAAGATGCCAAGGTGCGGATGGGGCCTGCGGAGATGGCATTGATGCGGATATTTTGCGGCCCTAGTTCAGCAGCCAAGTAACGGACACTCATCTCTAACCCCGCTTTAGCAACTCCCATAACGTTATAGTTAGGGATTGCCCTGACACCGCCTAAATATGTCAGGGTGACGATACTACCTCCTTCTGTCATCAAAGGTTTGGCTGCACCACTTAACTGCACTAGTGAATAGGTACTGATTTCTAAGGCAGTGTTAAAGCCAGAACGAGAGGTTTGGCTAAAATCTCCAGTTAAATCGTCTTTGCTGGCAAAGGCCAGACAATGGATGAGGATATCTAGCTTTCCCCACTGTTCGCGGATTGTCTCAAAGGTAGATTGAATTTGTTCATCATTTTGGACATTACAGGGAAGAAATAAGCTGGGGTTGAGGGGTTCTACCAACTCCGCAACTTTTTTCTCCATTTTGCCGCGTTCGTCCGGCAGGTAGGTAATACCCAGGTTTGCTCCGGCTTTGTGCAGCTGTTGGGCGATGCCCCAGGCGATCGAGCGGTTATTGGCAATACCTGTAACAAGGGCATTTTTTCCAGTCAGATTCAGCATAGAAATTATTAATGCGATCGATCATTAGGAGCATACTAGAATCTGAGGCTAGTTTATCTTTGTTTTATACAGGATTTGCAAAAATGAATATTGATAAGGGTGTTTGCTGTCACAAAAATCTTGATTTTTTATAAAGATATTCTCAAGATATCTTTATTTGTTCTTCAAAAAACCTTTTGAATACAGCTATTGGAACTACTTATCAACAATTAGTAGCTGAAAGGATCAACAATTATGTATCATTATAAACAAAGAGTTATGAAGAGATTAGTTTGAGTATAGGAAAGTACAGAAAGGTTGACGGTGCTTTATTCATTTTTCGGGTGTATTCTTAGGTAATCAGTTTTTGTTTTTCCGGCATTGGGTAGGGGAAGGGAGATGATCGTGACACAAGATAAAGCCCTAGCAAATGTTTTTCGTCAGATGGCGACCGGGGCGTTTCCGCCAGTTGTGGAAACGTTTGAACGCAATAAAACGATCTTTTTTCCTGGCGATCCTGCCGAACGAGTTTATTTTCTTTTGAAAGGTGCTGTTAAACTTTCCAGGGTGTACGAGGCAGGAGAGGAAATAACGGTAGCGCTGCTGCGGGAAAATAGTGTTTTTGGTGTATTGTCATTGCTGACAGGAAATAAGTCGGATCGGTTTTACCATGCGGTTGCATTTACTCCTGTGGAATTACTGTCAGCGCCAATTGAACAGGTAGAGCTAGCACTCAAGGAAAATCCAGAATTATCAATGTTAATGCTGCGAGGTCTGTCTTCGCGCATTTTACAAACGGAGATGATGATTGAAACTCTCGCTCACCGAGATATGGGTTCTAGGTTGGTGAGTTTTTTATTAATTCTTTGTCGGGATTTTGGCGTTCCTTGTGCAGATGGGATCACTATTGATTTGAAGTTATCTCATCAAGCGATCGCAGAGGCAATTGGTTCAACTCGTGTTACCGTTACTAGGCTACTGGGAGATTTGCGTGAAAAAAAGATGATTTCTATCCACAAAAAGAAGATTACTGTGCATAAACCTGTTACTTTAAGTAGGCAGTTCACATAAAAACAATTGGAGAAAGGGGAGTCGGCCCGTGTTGTGTTTTGAAAGATGACACTAATAGCTAGAGGTAAATCTAAAATTGAGTAATTTCAGCTATTGTCAATTTCCACTTCTCCACAGACAATGCTTAAAAGTAGTAGGCTGTATCTGGAAGGATTTCGGTAGCTAAAGATGACCACCGGATACATCCTCATCGCAGCAATTTTAATTCTGGGAGGCGTAATTGCCACCGTGGGCGATCGCATCGGCACACGAGTTGGCAAAGCCCGCCTCTCACTTTTTAATCTCCGTCCGAAAAACACTGCTGTACTGGTAACGATTTTTACGGGTGGTTTGATTTCAGCATCAACCTTAGGGATTTTATTCGCTGCCGACGAAGGCTTGCGAAAAGGAGTCTTTGAGTTAGAGGATATTCAAACAGACCTAAGACAGAAGCGGGAACAGCTAAAAACCGCAGAAACTCAGAAAAGTCAGGTAGAGAGTGAGCTAAATCAAGCAAGAATTGCCCAAGCAAAAGCACAACAAGACTTGCAGGTAATCAATCAATTCTTACAGGCGGCGAATGCCAAACAACTCCAAACACAAGCTCAGTTGAACCGCACCATTAGTCAAAAAGCCCAAACTCAAACTCAACTCCAACGCACTCAAGGCCAGCTAGATCAAGTTGTAACTCAGTACCAAAAAGCGATAGCTGAACTCCAAAGCGTTTACAATCAGAGAAAGGCGCTACAGGCAGCAGTTGAACTATTGAAAACAGAACGTCAACGACTGTATGCTGAAGCCAAAAAAGCGATTGACGAAGCCAAAACAGCTATTGAAAAACGCGATCGCGAACTTGCTAACCGCCAAGAAGCCATAGAAGCGCGCGATCAAAAAATTGCCCAACTAGATCAACTAATTCAAAAGCGTAATCTAGAAGTTGCAGCGCGAGAGCAAGTGATTGCCACACGGGAATCGCGCCTCAAAGAATTGGAAGCACAACAGGAGCAACTAGAACTGGAAGTTGCAAGGCTGGAAAAATATTATCAGTCTTACCGCGACCTACGTCTGGGGAAGCTAGCCTTAGTTCGCGGTCAAGTTCTGTCTGCTGGTGTAATTCGTGTTACCCAACCTGGTGCTGCTCGCGAGGCAGTGGTACAACTCTTACAAGAAGCCAATCGCAACGCCAACCTCGAATTAAGTGAGCCTGGTGGAAATCTTGCAAATGTAGAGCTACTGCGCGTGACCCAGGATCGGGTTGAGCAGTTGAGCAAGCAGATTGGCGATGGTCAAGAATACGTGGTGCGAATTTTCTCGGCTGGTAATTACGTCAGGGGAGAAAAGCAGATAGAATTTTTCGCCGATACAGCCCGGAATCAATTGGTTTTTTCGGGAGGCGCAGTGCTGGCTACAACTACTACCGATTCCAAAACCATGACATCCTATCAGTTACAGCAACGGCTGGAACTACTGATTTCTGCTTCCCAATTTCGTGCCCGTAACGCCGGAATTGTCGAAAATGTGCAAGTAGACGGGACTTTTCTGCGCTTTGTCACCCAATTAAGACAGTATAATCAACCATTGGAGATCAAAGCGATCGCAGCAGAGGACACTTATACAGCCGGGCCATTAAGAGTAAAATTAGTGGCAATAGTCAACGGACAAATTATTTTTAGTACTTAAAAAGTTATTTGTACACTAAGATTTAAACATATTTGAACAGCAGCTAAAATGCTTACTGTAATTGTATTTCTTAATTTTGAATTTTGAATTTTGAATTTTGAATTTATGATGACTTTCCGTGAATTTTCTCCAACGCAACCAGTCATCTTGGGGTTTGATCCAGGTCGAGATAAGTGTGGTTTAGCGGTGATGGGACTGGATCGGCAACTGCATTATCATCAGGTCGTGCTAGCAAAAGAGGCGATCGCTACCATTGAGACACTGCGTCAAAAGTTTCCCATTTCCTTGATGGTCATGGGCGACCAAACTACAGCCAAGCAGTGGAGACAGCAATTATATCAGGAATTGACAGAACCACTGAGTATTATTTTAGTGGATGAGCGCTACACAAGCTTAGAAGCCCGCGATCGCTATTGGCAAATGTACCCGCCCAAAGGGCTAATAAAGCTATTGCCGAAGGGTCTGCGACAGCCACCAAGGCCGATAGATGACATTGTTGCCATCCTCTTAATCGAAAGATACTTAAATCGCCTCACGGAATCAGCAGTGAGGAGTCAAGAGTGAAGAGTTAGGAATTAATATCTTCACAACTCCTAACTCCTAACTCCTAACTTTTAACTTTTAAAGTTCCGCCCGAATAGTAAAAGCATAGTCTCCTCCAGGCTCTAGCTGGTAATCTTGTTGCTCCAAAAATCGACCGAGGGGTTCTTTGATTAAGGCGCGGCCTTGGGAAGGCTTGACGGCAAGTTCTCCCCGGCGAAAATGCCACTGGAAATGCCACTCAAACTCACCCGCATTCACTTCGCCTTCAAGGAAGCCCTGTTGCCAGGATTGGCGGGTAATTCTGACATGGGCAATGGTTTCTGGCAGACGTTTTGCACTCATCAATGCTTTATGTCAAGTGTAGAATAACAGCCGATCATGTAGGCTACTTATTTTATTTACCGGAATTAATGGGTTTAAAGCCCCGTCGTTCTACGACAGCTTTTGTTCTATTAGTGATCGAAGAAACTCCCTTATGATATCTGTTTTGGTTCGCTTTGATTTTTTTGCATATCTCTCAAGGGCTTTCATCTCTTCTTGGGAAACTCTAACGTGCAACTGTTTTTCAAGCATTTTGTGTACCAATGTGCTACACTAATTATAGTGGAAAGGTAATCAACCACTTAAAAAACCTAGCCGTCGAAAGACAAAGCGCCCAAGCTTCTCCCAAGGGGAGACGCTACGCGAAGACAATTGAATCTAGGCGGTTCTACTGTATTGTTCTAGTTTCCTCCTAGCAGTAGGTAAAAGATTCATAGGAGCTAGACAACTCAGAATTTTGAGACTATTTGTTTCAAACTAAACAGGACTTGCAGCAATGCAACTACCGAGGGGCACTTGGAAAGTTAACGCTTGGAAGCCAGTGCGTTGGGCGGCGAGCCACTCTTGTTGCACCTGGCGTGGAGAGTCCCACCTCTGGGCTAGGTAACGCAAGGAAACTAGTTTAAGTGGTCTCGTTGAACCAAGAATCCCCATCCATTTATGGCGGGGAGTGTCAACAAACATAGCTTAATTAGACAAGCCGATAAAGTCAGTAGTCCGAAAAATTCTGCGTTAGCGTTCGCGGAGCGTCTCTAAGAGTTGCTCACCGTACCCTTCGGGATCTTGCTACGCGTAGCGTCTCGCAGAGAAGGTATCGCTAAAAAATGGTAGTCTGTGATACCGTTTATTTAGGAATGTACAAAAGCCGATTTCTAGAGATAAATTATAAGCTGAACTTATAAAACTGCGGGTGATTTTGGTTAAAATTTTAAGAATGAGTGTATTTTAAAAACTGCATATCTGATGCTCTTTTCATCAGTGTATTGTGGGTTAATTGGAATTTCCTGGAAGGATCTTAGCACAATTACAGCCCGATAAAGCTTGGAGTATTTATATTGCTTTTCTTGGATATCAAAACGCAGAATATTTTCTAGTGGATGTTCAATAACTTGGTTGCCACGCAAGCTTTTACGTTCGATAAATACTTTATCGAGACTTTTATAGAAGGTGCAGATAGTTACAGGTGATGTGGCAAAATAAGCAGCGATCGCCATAATAATCAATATAAATAAAATTAAGAAAAATAGATAATTTCGCTGATTCTGCTGCACTAATAGGGAAGTTTGCCCAGAGTTGATAAAATCGTTGATTCTAAAGGCAATTTCCTGATTCTCTTGATAGCTAACATGTGACAGCAGTCCAAAGTCTCCAAATGGAGTTACAATCATAACTTGATAGGTTTTACTCCCTTTGCTACCAGTCTTTGTAAGAATGTATGCTTCCTGGAGATCAAACATTTTGAGTTTCTCCATACTTCCCAGCAAATTAAACCGCTTCAACTCACAGTTAATTTGGTTTGGTGAGATGCGATCGCAAGTTATTTTAACTGAAGCAGAATCAAAAACTAAGCAGTAAATCAAAAAACTTAAACAGATAGTAAAAATGCACCACCCGCTAAACCAATAGCTTAGTGGTCGATGCTTTAGCTGCAATCTGGTACGGGTTTCCTCGACAATTTTCATCGGTACTTGTGTATAGAATCTTTAACCTCTGAGTAGAGTATTCCCCTCGTCGCTCATTTACTGATCACCAAGTCTAAGTACTAGGGAGGATTTATGATGAATCGCAAAAAAATCTTTGGCTAACTGATGGATAATTGGGGCAGAAAGCTATAGCTAGAAGTATGGAAACCAAACAGCTAGGAAAAACTGATATATTTGTGAGTGCGATCGGTTTGGGTGGTATGCCCATGTCAATTTCTAATCGCCCTCCCGAATCGCAATCAATCCAAGTTATTCATCGTGCGTTGGAGTTGGGTATTACATTTATTGACACTGCGGATTCTTACTGCAAAGATGAGTCAGATAAGCACCACAACGAGCGGCTAATTCACAAGGCACTTAGTAGTTACAAAGGCGATGTTAGCCAAGTAATTGTGGCAACTAAGGGCGGGTTGATGCGTCCCAATGGCAGCTGGACAAGCAACGGCAACCCAGAACATTTACGCCAAACAATTCGAGTCAGTTTTGAAGCGTTGGGTGGTGCTAAACCCATCGATGTTTGGCAATACCATTCTCCCGATACTAATTACACTATTGAAGAATCCCTTGCGCCAGTTAAAGAAGCAGTGGAGGCTGGTTTGATTCGGTTTGTGGGAGTTTCTAACTTTTCCGTTGAACAAATTAAGCGATCGCGGGATATCGTGGATATTATCTCAGTGCAGAATCAATACAGCCCTTGGCAACGACAGCCAGAAAATGACGGCGTGTTGAAGTATTGTGAACAGCAAGGATTAACCTTTTTGCCTTGGAGTCCCTTTGGTGGTAGGCGTCGCCATCAGGACTTGCAAGATATCCCTGCGATCGCTCAGTTAGCTAAAGAAAAAGGCGTGTCGGTGTATAATATTGTCTTGGCGTGGTTGCGTTCCAAGTCCCCCGCTATTTTGCCAATTCCTGGCGCTAGCAAGGTTTCCAGCATTGAAGACTCAGTACAAGCTATCAATGTGAAACTATCTGATGAAGAAGTGCAAAAAATTGATCGGGCAACTTAATTATTCCACTAACTTACGACAACTTTCTCTACGCTATCCTTGACCACGAGTGGAAAGCCTCGCTCCTCTGTGTCTAGTTCTAGTTGTCAATGGACGCGAACAAATAAAATTGTAAATGTAGCCTGACAAAACATTAAAGGATTTACATTCGTGACACTCAAAGAGTTAGAACAGCAACTTCTTGCCCTCAGTCCTGGTGAAAAAGTGCAGGCTATTCATTTACTTGCTCAAAGTCTCGGTAGCAATTGGCAAGGAATTGAGAAAACCCCTAGAGTCTGTGGTGGAGATGCTCGCATCGCTAAAACTCGTATTCCCATCTGGGTACTTGTGGAAGCTCGTCGTCTTGGATATAGTGATGCTGACCTTTTGACGAGCTATCCAACCATTACAGCTACAGATTTAGCTAATGCTTGGGGATATGCAGAAGCTCATGCAGATGAAATCGAACTAGCCATTGAACTAAATGAGGTAGCCTAGTTAATGGCACGCTTTTACGCGGATGAGCAGTTTCCGCTTCCAGTTGTGGAATTATTACGCACTTTGGAGCATGATGTTTTAACAGTTCAAGAAGCAGGAAATGCAGAACGAGGCATACCTGATGACGAAGTGCTGGCATTTGCAACTAGCCAGGAACGCTCGATTTTAACCATCAACAGGGATGATTTTATTCGCTTACATCGTCGAAATTCCAATCATTTCGGTATTATTGTTTGCACTAACAATCGTAATTGGCAGCAGTTTGCAGCCCGAATAAATGAGGCTGTGACAGCAGAAGAATCGTTGCAAGGAAAACTAATTCGTGTGGTACGTCCAGTCACTTGAAAAGATTTTACTCGAACCGCGCAAACTTGAGACATTATCTGTATTCTCTGGTAGTCTTTTGCAAAAATCCACGCGGATTTCTATAGACCATATTAGCTAATATGTTCAGGTGGGATTTTACCATCCGCGATGCCTGCGGCGGTAAACTACGCATCTAATTTCTCAGCATCAAGTATCATAATCGTCCCATCCCGACCATAGGTAATTACTAGGTTGAAACTTTTAATTAATCGTATACATTCTTCGTAAGTAAGAGCCACACCGTGAGGTATACGTATATTTTGAGAATTGATTGTGGAAAAGACAAATTAACAATTCAAAATTCAAAATTCAAAATTCAAAATTAAAGACATTTCAGACGGGGATTTAAACCCCGACTGAAATGGGTGCTACATGTAGATTGCAGTTTCTTAAACCCTTTAATTTACGATAAAAATAGTCAGCGATATTTTGGGTGTTGATACTAACTCTAATAATTGTTATTGGGAGCAAATACTTATTGAAGAAGCTTTGAACTCTCCAGTAAATTTTGTAGATAGATTTTTAAATCTTCTAGAAGACAAATATCAGCAGCTTTATATGCTTGGGGTTCACAAAGATGATATATCCATCTGGATGTATTACGAATATGATGAACAGTGTAATATGTCATTTTCACCACAAGATATGAAACGTCTAGGAGACAATCAAATTACTTTATGTATTTCATGCTGGGAATCGGATAGCAAAGATGCTCTATAAGAAGCTTTTGAGATAAAAATACAAGTTAGCGTAACGCACTGAAAACCCAAAATGGTGCGTTACGGAAGCCGTAACAGACCCTACAGCTACAGCGATTTTATATTTAATTTAACCCACCTAAGACAATAATTTGTGAAAGTTGTTCTAGGGATGCCTACATAATTAGCCCTATATTGCCAAGGCTGGACGATGATCAATCCAAGGGTTAGCCGCTTCTAATTGTGCTGCTAGGCTAATGAGTGTAGCTTCAGCCGCAGGTTTACCAATTAGCTGCACACTCATAGGTAAACCCTTACTATCAAAGCCTACAGGAATTGCGATCGCTGGTTAATCTTGGCTTCTCAATCGCTGCTGGTGCTGGCTACAAAACAATAAGGCTTTAGCTAATTGGTGATAAGTTGAGCTTATAGTGTCCTTTATTAGTGAAATTTGTCTACATTTTTAGGCAATGTATTAGCAAACAGAGTTTACAAGTCAAAACTTGTTCGCCGTAGCGTAGGTAAAGCTAATTGGAACTGTTTATTGTTGACCTTCCCTGCGGTTTTGGAAGTTTTTTGCAGGCAGGCTTGGAACCTTGCTTTCAAGGCTTTCGCTTTTTGAACGATGACCTAAAAAGCTTAATAGCTGGTGCTGCTCAGATAGTGACCTTGAGTGTTACCCATACTAGTAAATCTCACAAGGAAAACTAATGTTAGAACTAAAACCCAAAATTACAAAGTGTGGGAATAACACCAGTGAATAACAAGATTAAGGGGTAAAGCAAAAAATGTTACGAGTAAAAGTTACACGTGAGGACTTCGAGGAGTCTGCCTCTGATGGCTGGGTTTGACGGTCAAGTTCAAGGAAGGTCGGGGATATGGGTATATGTAGAGTTGGGGAAAGAAGTTGAATATAGCCCACGTCCAAGCGATGACCCGAAAACAGAGTACAAATGCTTTAAAGGGTGTGGTGTTTTTTACGGTAAAAGCCAAGAAATGCTAGAAGAAGAGGAATGGCTGTTTACTGATGAGAACGTCACAGTCATTATCTATTGCTGAACTGTAACGTTCTCAACCTCAGCCAACTTCCTTCTCAGCTTTCCCCGGCGCTTGACGTGCTGAACTACTATGTTTTCTTCATTCTCTTGAATGAACTGCTCTAAGTCTTCTAGGGCGACTTGGACAGTCTCACCATTTTTTAAAAGTGCAGTAGGCATAGAATTAATCTCTGTTCACTGGCTGTAATAGGATCTTACTCCAGTTTATTGCGGGAATGTTTCTATCTGCTTAACTTTTACTCACGATGAAGTTCCTTAATAAAGTTCCGAAAAATAACTAGAGTGAATATGTAGTTTTCATTTTGAGAATTTTGGCATTATATTGCAAAGGCTGGACGATGATCAATCCAAGGGTTAGCTGCTTCTAATTGTGCTGCTAGGCTGATCAGGGTGGCTTCAGCCGCAGGTTTACCAATTAGCTGCACACTCATCGGTAAACCCTTACTATCAAAGCCTACAGGAATTGCGATCGCAGGTTGTCCAGTTGCATTCGCCGGTGGACAAGGGGCAACCCATTGAATAATATTTTGAAATGTCTCTTCTGGACTCAGCGAAGCCCATTCCCCAACCATAATCGGTGAATGTAAATAAACTGGCAATACCAGCACATCCACGGTATCAAAAAACGCCACAATCTGCCGTGCCACTATCTGCATTTGAGAAACTGCTTTCAGGTAGTCGGCAACAGAACCAGTGCGTGCAAATAGCCAGCGATTCACCGGTTGCAAAGCTTCAACAGGAAGTCCCGACGCAGCCACCCCAGCTTGCCAGACGATTTGAAATGGTTCAATTAAACCGCTAAAATCTGGAGATTTCTGTTCAACTTGGTGGCCGAGTTGTTCTAATAACTGCACTGTTTGGCGGACACCTTGCTGACAGTTAGCGTCAGCTTCTCCCATAGGAGAAATGTTAGTGTCAAAGGCAATTCGCAAAGCACCGAGTTTTGTCTGAGTGGCGGCGAGAAATGATGGTTCGGGATCTGGCAACCAGTAAGGATCGCCTGTGACATAACCAGAGATAGTATCCAAAAAGGCGGCAGCATCAGCGACAGTCCGGGCGATCGGGCCGTTGGCGGCAATTCCAGCCAGACGTTCGCCTACGGGTGCTTTACTCACCCTGCCCCTGGATGGTTTAAGTCCCACCAAACCACAACAAGCCGCAGGCCCCCGAATTGAACCACCGCCATCAGAACCTTGAGCGATCGCACACAATCCGGCTGCTACCGCGGCCGCTGCGCCACCACTGGAACCGCCAGGGGTGTATTCTAAATTCCACGGATTTCTAGCTGGGGGAAAACCCGTAGGTTCGCTGTATGGCAATGAACCTAATTCGGAAGTGGCTGTTTTACCGAGAATAGTAAATCCAGCTTGCTTAATCTGCGTTACTACACCATCATCATAGTTAGGGATATTATTTAGCAATGCCGGATTCCCATAGGTACAGGTAACACCCGCTACAGCGTTGAGGTCTTTAATGGAAATCGGCACACCAAAAAATGGCGGTAATTCTGAGGTAGTTGTCAATAATTCTGTTTTGGCTTTGGCATCTGCGATCGCTAGTTCTGCCGTCACCGTAAAATAACTTCCTAATTGGGGATTTAATTGCCCAATCCGTTCTAAATATATTTCCACCAACTCTAGCGGTGATACTTCCCGGCGACGGATTAATTGCGCCAACTCTAGGGCTGGGGTAAATGCTAAATCAACTTCATTCATAGGTTAGTGAATGGGTAATTTTGTCTTTATCTGGGATTTTAAAACTTAACTTGTTACTTTAGCAGGATTTCCGGGAACTATACATTTTATGGCTCCTGAGATTTGCCACTCAACTAGGATGCTCAGATGCAACAGGCGTGGTTACAGTCTTATTCAAGCCATTTTAATTGTTTCGGATAAACTTTCGACAAATCCCCAAAGGGTATTTATGGCTAACCTAGAAGTACTTGTGAGTGAATTGCCAATACTGATTCAGAGTCTAAAACTGACTATTGGTGATTCTAATCAAATCACCGAACAAATTATCCTGATCAATAATGCTCAGGAACAACTACGAAATTTTAAAAAATTAATTGCTCAGGAATTGAAATTTGATCACATCAAAAATTCGGCGATCGCTACACTTCCTCGAATCGGTACAGTAGCTAGTTTGTTTATACCTAATGTGGGATTAGTAGATCCAGCGATCGCCGAAAAATTTGGCAACTCCGAAACTAAAATTTCATTAACTGATTTACAAACAAAAATTGATTCTTGGATTGAATGGGGTTATTTTTTGCAGGCAATAGCTGCTGATATTCTCAGTGATGATCAGTTGGTCAATCAACTAAATTCTGATATTAATCATCTCAGCCTTACCGCCAATTTTCAGGTAATTGCTGAAAGCTTAAAGATTAACTTAGACTTTGGTAACTCTAATATTTTAGAACGTAAAATTCAAAAAATCAGCAATTATCAAAATGAACTATTACAATTACAGCAGAAATTAAATTATAGTTTTAATACTATTAAAACTAGTCATAGCTTATTAAATATTTTATTAGGGGTGTCTGCTTTTTATGGTAAATCTGGCTTCGCCTTAGAGTGGTTAGATGATGACCACGAATTAATTATATCGAGTGATGGAAAATTTCAAGAATTGACAGATATTCTTAATGATTGTGATTTTTTCCAAGAACAAATTGCGGCTTTAATTATTCAGGCTGACACTTTAAGGGAACAGGCAGAACAAGCCCTGAAAAAGATTGAACAGGAAAGTAGTAAAAAACCAATTATTAGCCAGCAAGTAGAAATAGTACCAAAGTTTTCGACACCAAAAATAGTCCGTTCAGCTTTGATAGTAGCCTCAAGTTTATTAATCTTAGGTTTTGGTGGTTGGAAAATTAAAGAGCAAAGTCCACTATTGCAGCAGATAAGTCTAAGTTTAACTCAAGAAGGAAGTGCGATCGCCAAGTTTAAATCTGCTCAAAAACTCGGTATGGAGGCTGCTTATCTGGTTCAAAAGCCACCGCATCCTCTAAATGTCTGGCAACAAGCACAAAACAAATGGCATCAGGCAATAAACTTGTTAGATAGTATTCCTAATGAAACATCAGTTTCTGACCAGGCAAAGAAGAAATTAGTTTACTATCAAATTAACTATAACGCAATCAATCAAAGAGTTTTAATTGAAAAGAAAGCTGTAGCAAACTTAGAATCAGCCCAAAAGCTAGCAATAGAAGCTAATTTATTGGTACAAAATTCACCTCATTTACTACTAATTCGGCAGCAAGCAAAAGATAAATGGGAGCAGGCAATCAATTTATTAGAAGCAATTCCAGAGAGTACTTCTGTCTCTATACAAGCTAAAGAAATACTTCCTATTTATAAAACTAACTATGCGGCTTTATAGCGTTTCCTAATCACATGAGGTACATCAGAGCAAGCTCCTCGCTTGTGGGGCTACGGTGTACACACAAGTCGAATTACCCCCCTTAGAAAGGTGGGAAACAGGAAATTTAGTTCCCTCCCCAATCTATTGGGGAGGGTT
>NZ_JABXKM010000308.1 GCF_017115025.1 Nostoc sp. NOS(2021)
CTCTTACACTTAGTTCTGGTTTTGACATCAACATTTCCAGGTGCAAGATATGAGTTCAGCAATATTTCGGCTCACAGCAATCAGTCCTCAACCCTTTGTCTACTTTCAGTTTTAGTGTTTGATTATTCCTTTACTGCCAAAAGAACACTTAATTTTTTAACAAACCACAGAGGCGCAGAGAACACAGAGAAAGAGAGGAGATGGGGAGTTTTTTAATTAGGAATTACGAATTGTTATTAGTGGCGATCATTGAAATTTATGGTTCAAAATGAACTGTTTGTATGAGCAAGCTGGAAATAATTAAAAATAAAAATATTGAATCTATTTACCCTCTTTCTCCTATGCAGCAGGGTATGCTCTTTCATACTCTGTACGAGCCAGAATCAGGAGTATATCTTGAGCAGTTCTGTCTAACGCTCTCTGGAAATCTAGATATTACAGTGCTTCAGCAGTCCTGTGTGCGAGTAGTAAAGCGTCACCCAGTTCTGCGTACCCTTGTTGTTTGGGAAAAGCAGGAAAAGCCTCTCCAGGTAGTATGTAAGCAAGTAGAGTTCCCTTGGCAGAACTATGATTGGCGTTCCTTATCTTCAGAAGAACCACAAGAGCGCCTAGAAGCTTTCTTAGAAGCAGATCGAGTCCAAGGCTTCGTCCTTGACAAAGCTCCACTTATGCGCTTTACCTTAATTCGAGTCGCTGATGATACTTACGAATTTGTCTGGAGCTTTCATCACCTGCTGATTGATGGCTGGAGCTGGCCAATTCTCTGCAAAGAAGTTTTTGCATTTTACAATGCCTTACTTAAAGGCAAATATTTATATTTAAATACTCCCCGTCCTTACCGAGATTACATAAATTGGTTACAGCAACAAGATTTAAGAGCAGCAGAAACATTTTGGCGACAACAACTTCATGGCTTTACTAGCCCTACCCGTTTGCTCATAGATCGGGGTGAGGCGCACAATTCCCAACAACCAAAAACTTACCACGAGCAGCACTGCTGTTTATCGGCAACTATAACTACTGCTTTACAGTCCCAGGCACAGCAGTATCATCTGACACTTTCAAATTTCGTCCAAGCTGCTTGGGCACTTTTACTCAGTCGCTACACCGATGAGTCTGAGGTAGTATTTGGAGCAACTGTGTCCGGTCGTCCTCCCACTTTATCGGGGGTGGAATTTATGGGGGGACTATTCATTAATACTCTACCAGTAAGGGTGAAAGTACCCACAGGAACTCTTTTATGGCAATGGCTTAGGCAATTGCAGGCTCAACAGGTAGAGCGATCGCAGTATTCTTGGTGTCCGTTAGTAGAAATTCAGGCTATTAGTGAGATTCCCCAAGAATTACCCCTGTTTGAAAGCATCGTGGTGTTTGAGAACTATCCACAAGATACGTCTTTATCAAATCTAGGTAAAAGCATCCAGATTACTAAACGGCGAGTCATTGAACAAACCAATTATCCGCTGACAGTCATCGCCGTACCAGGACAAGAGTTATCCCTACGCATCCTTTATGATGGTAGCCGCTTTGATGGAGAAACGATTAACCGGATGATGGGGCATCTTGTGACTTTGTTAGAGGGTATGGTCACTAACATCGAGCAGACAGTGAGCGAGATATCTATACTAACTTCTGCCGAGCATCGCCAATTGGTACAGTGGAATCACACTCAAACAGATTATCCCCACAAATGTATCGCTCAGTTGTTTGAAGAACAGGTGGAACGAACACCGGATGCAGTAGCAGTCTCGTTCCAATCCCAACAACTGACTTACCAGCAGTTAAATTGTCAGGCTAACAAATTAGCACACCATCTACAAAAACTTGGGGTAAAACCAGAAGTGCGGGTAGGGATTTGCGTTGAGCGTTCTTTATCGATGGTAGTAGGACTGTTGGCAATCCTCAAAGCTGGTGGTGCTTACGTACCCTTAGATCCGCGATCGCCCCAAGAGCGCTTAAATTATATTTTGAGCAATTCTCAAGCGTCGCTATTGCTGACAGATTTATCAATTGCCTTATCCCAGCAACTATTAACAGTAGTTTGCTTAGATACATCGGAGATTTTTTGCCAAAACAGTCAGGAAAATCCTGTTAGTGGAGTGACACCAGAGAACTTGGCTTATGTAATTTATACTTCTGGCTCAACCGGAAAGCCCAAAGGTGTAGCCATGAGTCACCGTTCTCTGGTTAACCTTTTATATTGGCAAATGGACGAAGGTGCTTTGAGTTGTGCCAAAACCTTGCAATTTGCTTCTATCAGTTTCGATGTCTCTTTTCAAGAAATCTTCTCTACCTGGTGTAACGGCGGAACCTTAGTTTTAATCACCGAAGAAATACAGAAGGATGGGTTTGCATTATTACAGTTAATTGCCCAAGAAAAGGTGGAAAGACTGTTTTTGCCCTTCGTCGCCCTTCAGCAATTAGCCAATGCTGCCTCTATTGCTCAATCCTATCCTGCATCTTTGCGTCAAATTATGACGGCAGGAGAACAGTTACAAGTTACTCCGGTTTTAGTCAACTTTTTTAGGGAGCTTTCTGGTTGTACGCTGCAAAATCAGTACGGCCCAACGGAGAGGCATGTGGTAACAAGTTTTACTTTAAAAGATGCTGCTAGCAGTTGGTCGCTACTTCCGCCCATTGGTTGCGCGATCGCTAATACGCAAATCTACATCCTTGATCGCAATCTGCAACCATTACCGATTGGAGTTCCCGGAGAACTGTATATCGGCGGCGTTGCGATCGCCAGAAGTTATGTTAATTCCCCGGAATTGACTGCTGAGAAATTCATTCCTAACCCCTTTGAGAAAGACGGCAGTCGTTTATATAAAACAGGCGATCGCACTCAATATTTACCTGATGGCAACATCGAATTTCTCGGTCGAATTGACAATCAAGTTAAGGTGCGGGGCTTTCGCATTGAACTAGGGGAAATTGAAACCGTACTCGCTGCATACCCCCAGGTAAGAGAAGCAGTAGTTATCGCAAGAGTTGACCAACCAGGGAATAAGCGCCTAGTCGCCTACATTGTCCCTAAACAGTACCTAGACACCAGCGAACTGCTTTGTTACCTCAAACAAAAGCTACCCGACTATATGCTGCCTTCTGCTTTTGTGAAGTTGCTGGATGCTCTACCTCTAACCCCCAGTGGCAAGACAGACCGCCGTGCTTTACCAGCACCTTTGAGTCGGGAAACACGTAATGTCTCTACAGACTTGATCCCACCCCGTACTGCTACTGAAGAGGTTCTGGCAGGAATCTGGAGCGATGTTTTAGGACTAGAACAAGTTGGTATCCACGACAACTTCTTTGCATTGGGAGGGCATTCCCTATCAGCAATGCAAGTCATTGCTCGGTTGCGAGAAACCTTCAAAGTGGAGTTACCCATCAGCTGTCTGTTTGATTACCCGACGGTAGTCGAGCTAGATCAGCAGATTTCAGAATACCGCCAAAATGAGTTGGGACTGATAACTCCATCTCTCAAACCAGTACCCCGGAACACAAAAGAGTTGCCAATTTCTTTGACCCAGCTTGAGTTTTGGATATTAGCTCAATTGCATCCGGGCATACCCGTCTACAATATTCCACTGGCTTATCGCTTGACAGGTTTACTAAACGTAACTGCTCTGGCGCAAAGCCTTGTTGAAATTGTCCGTCGTCACGAAGCTCTGCGAACTACTTTTGCGATCGCTTCCAGCGGGGCGTTGGCGAAGCCTCTCGTAGAGAAGCCCATCGCCGATAGGCAAGTGGTTCAGAAAATTGCTCAACAGCCCGTATTGCCATTTTCGGTGGTAGACTTGCGAAAACTTTCTGAATCTAAAACTGAGCGAAAGGCTCTGGCTCAAAGATTTGTGACTGAGGAAAAAAACCAGCCTTTCGATCTAGAACAAGGGCCTTTGTTACGCATCAAGCTGCTGCGGCTCTCTGATGCCGAGCATTTACTAATAATAACTATCCATCATCTGGTTTGTGATGGTTGGTCTGTGGGTGTGTTTTTAGAGGAGCTAACAAAATTATACGCAGCATTTTGTCATGATCAGCCCTCACCGCTTCCCGATTTACCCATCCAATATGCTGACTTTGCCTATTGGCAACAGCAGTGGGTTGCTCGTCCTGCTTTTGTGTCTGACCTTGAATACTGGAAGCAGCAACTAGGCAATAGCACACTTTTACTACAGTTACCTACTGTTAGGGAAGCTCGCCGTAGGCATCGTCCGCGCTTACCAATACGAACTTTCCAAGGTGCAAGTCAAACTTTCATCATCCCTAAAAGCCTAACAAATGCTCTTAAACATCTGAGCCAACAGCACAATGTAACTCTATTCGTAACTTTGCTAACAGCCTTCAAAATATTGCTATTCTATTACACCGGACAGTCAGATATTATTGTGGGCATTCCTTTTGCCAATCGCCAGCAAGTGGAAACTAAAAGACTTATTGGATGCTTCATTAACACGCTACCAATACGTACATATCTGGGGGGTGATCCAAGTCTGAAAGAGTTGCTGTATCAGGTACGTGCATGTTTTTTGGCAGCCTCCGATCGACAGCAAATTCCCTTCGTGAAATTAGTAGAAGCACTACAGCCAAAACTAGAACCAAGCCACTCTTTGCTATATCAAGTGATGTTTAACTTCTTGCCTGCATCAGATTTAAAACTGACAAATTTGACTGTTCATCCCTGGTCAGTTGAAAGTAAAACAGCAGAATTTGATTGGGATATTTATCTTCAGCAAACAACATTAGGAAGCATTGAAGGGAAATGGTGCTACAAAATCGATTTGTTTGATGCTACTACTATTAGTCGTGCGGTAACTCAGTTTATAGTGTTGCTTGAGCTTCTAATTACTAATCCCGAATGCCGCTTAACTGACCTTTCCTTACTATTTCAGCGGCATAATTCTCAAAGAAAATCGGCGGGAATCTCATCCTTTCAAGGGGTGGGAGGAATAGCCGCCCGCCGATTTAGTCATTAGTCATTGGTCATTGGTCATTGGTACTAATGACTAGCCCTTTCAAGATGTAAATTGAGATTGTCTTTGTGTTACAAAATTCACTTTTTAACCACAAAGATACAGAGGTCAGATTTGGACAGCAAAAAGCTATAAAATGCCGGATTATGATGTCAGACGTACAGATTATGGAAAAAACAAGACTAACTGTTTTGCGGGAAATGCGGCTGTTTATCATTGTTTGGATAGGACAGTTGATCCCCGCGATTGGTTCCAGTACCACTGCCTTTGCCTTAGATATCTGGGTTTACGATCGCACTGGATCAGTGACACAGTTTGCTTTAGTCTCTCTGTTCAATACTCTACCACTGATCTTAATTTCCCCGATCGCTGGGCCTCTGGTAGATAGGTGGGATCGCCGAAAGACGATGATTATCGCTGATGTCTGCGCGTGTTTGGGAACGATCGCGATCGGCGTTTTATTTCTCATGGATCGGTTGGAAGTCTGGCATATTTACCTAGCCAATACCTTCACTGCTGTTTTCATGGCTTTTCACACACCTGCTTATACAGCATCAACAGTCTTACTCGTGCCGAAACAGCACCTCAATCGTGCCAACGGGCTAGTGAGTCTGATGTTTGGCATTTCCCTAATCATTGCACCAACTCTCGGAGGTGTTCTACTAAGCATTGTCCATTTCCAAGGGATTATTTTGTTTCATGTAACCACTGTATTTATTGCTGTTGTCTCCCTGATGCTGGTTCGGTTCCCGGAAGTCAACACGAGTACTGTTGCAACTGCAAAAAGTTCATTTCTGAGTGAAGCAACTTACGGATTTAGATATTTGACCACTCGACCAGGACTGCTGGGACTAGTATTATTCTCAGCTTCCAGCTTTTATCTTGTGGGAGGTATTAATGTCATCACTATCCCGTTAGTGTTAAATTTTGTTTCAGTAAGCTTTCTGGGAACTATTCTTTCGCTATTTGGCATTGCGATTCTAGCAGGCGGCTTGCTCGTGAGCATCTGGGGAGGACTAGAACGCAATATATATGCGATATACGGGTGTATGCTTTTGAGTGGTGTATTTATTCTCGTCGCCGGTTTGCAACCCTCTCTTGTGATCTTCACTGTTGGCATCTTCTTATTCTTCCTGACACAACCGATCGTTTCCAGTTCTACGCAAGCTGTCATGCAAAATAAAGTAGAACCTAGTGTGCAAGGTAGAGTTTTTGCGATCAAAGGAGCAATTGAAGCAGCCGCTTTCCCTCTAGGCTACATCACGATTGGGCCTTTAGCCGAGAAGGTTTTTGAACCCTTAATGGCTACTGACGGTTCTTTAGCAGGAAGCATCGGACAAATCATCGGTGTTGGGTCAGGTCGTGGTATGGGACTTCTACTGATTATTATGGGAGTCTTGACCATTTTAGAAACCTGTATTGCCTACTTGTACCCTCGCCTACGGTTTGTGGAAGATGAACTGCCTAATGTTAGTAATGCAGTTGCGTTGGCTACGCCCGCCGCAGGCATCGCTGCTGATACAGCTTCTAGCAAGGATGACGCAGTTTCTTTGGTATCCTAAATTTGGCGTTGCATAGTGGTGGTTGATTAAAAGCTCTACTAGTTTCCAATTACTATTTTATTTTTTAAATTTTCTATTTTTTAAAATAGGTAATTGTTAATTTAGTTCATAAATCTTAAAAGGTTTGTATCTAGATTTAACATTTCTGATCTATAGGACTAATATTTGATTTTTCAACAAGACTCAGTACGGTTCTATCTCTTCTTTCCTGTTCCCTAGCCACGCAAGTAAATTCAGGAATCAAACCGGATTCCTATACATCAAATCCTATATTGTTTAATCGTTTAAACTTTTCTGTATTTCAATCAAAAAAAGATGTTTAGTTTATTTTAGAATATGCCAACCAAAGTTTCTCGCGATCAATCCTTAATGAATGATCCTTCTCCTTCGGCTTTTAATAAATTTTGGGAGAATGTAAGAGCGATCGTTCAGCCTTACTGGTATCCAACAGAGTCTGGGAAAAGAGCATTTTCAGACGTGATTCGGATATGGGGGATGCTCATTCTCCTGATTTTATTAATAATCGCGCTGGTGGGCGTAACTGCCTTTAATAGCTTCGTTACTCGCTATATAACTGATGTTATTGAAGAGAAAGATTATCCTAACTTTATTAAGACGATAGTGCTTTACAGCGCTGCTCTTGTCTGCGTAACGCTCTTAAGCGGATTTTCTAAATTTGTCAGAAAAAAAATTGCTCTTGATTGGTACAAATGGTTAAATAATCACACATTATCAAAATATTTGAGCAATCGTGCCTATTATAGAATCAACTTTAGATCCGATGTTGATAACCCAGATCAACGAATATCTCAAGAAATCGAACCCATTACCAGTAATGCTCTGAGTTTTTCAGCTACTTTCCTAGAAAAAGTGCTGGAAATGACGACTTTTTTAGTAATTCTTTGGTCAATTTCCCAATTGATCGCAATTGTTCTGATTATTTATACGATCATAGGCAATTTGATTGCTATTTACTTGGGTCAAGAATTGAATAAAATTAATCAAGAGGAACTAGAACTTAAAGCAGAATACAATTATTGCCTGACTCATGTTCGTAATCACGCTGAATCGATAGCTTTTTTTCAGGGAGAAAACCAAGAATCTAATATAATTCAACGAAGATTTAGTAATCTCTTGAAAAATGTCGAACGCAAGATTAATTGGGAGAACAATCAGGAACTTTTTGACGGAGCATATAAGGCTGCTATCCAAATATTCCCATATATAGTACTTGCACCTTTATATATGAGTGGTCAAGCTGATTTCGGAGAAGTTGTCCAAGCCAGTATAGCTTGTAATATGTTTGCCACGGCTATGGCAACATTAATTAGAGAATTTGGGAATTCTGGACGATTTTCCAGTTATGTTGAGCGTTTAACTGAGTTTTCAGATGCGTTAGAAGCAGTTACCAAACAACCAGAGAATGTCAGTACGATTAAAACAATAGAAGAGAACCGTTTGGCTTTCGAGAATGTTACCTTACAAACGCCAAACTATGAACAGGTGATTGTCGAAAACTTGTCAGTGTCTGTTCAACCAGGCGAAGGCTTATTGATTGTTGGCCCCAGTGGTCGAGGTAAAAGTTCTCTATTGAGAGCGATCGCTGGTTTGTGGAATGCGGGAACGGGTCGTCTGGTGCGACCTCCTCTTGAAGAAGTCTTGTTTTTACCTCAACGTCCTTACATCATTTTGGGAACTTTACGCGAACAACTGCTCTATCCGCAGACAAATCGTCAAGTGAGCGATCGAGAACTCGAAGATGTTTTGCAACAACTTAACCTGCAAAAGGTGGTGACAAAAGTTGGCGGCTTTGATGCAGAAGTCCCTTGGGAGAATATCCTATCATTGGGAGAACAACAACGCCTTGCGTTTGCACGACTGTTAGTTACTCGTCCTAGCTTTACTATATTAGATGAAGCAACCAGTGCTTTGGATTTAAAAAATGAAGGAAGTTTATATCAACAGTTACAAAAAACAAAAACAACCTTTATTAGTGTAGGACATCGAGAAAGTCTATTTGATTATCATCAATGGGTTCTGGAACTTGCAGAAGATTCCAGTTGGCAACTTGTGACAGTACAGGATTATCGGACTCAAAAAGTAAGTATTACTAAACCTACCGCAAATGCTCAAATCAAAATAGATGATTCATCTCAAGATAAATCCCAAAATGAATCAGAAATCAGCACAAGCGAAAAGCTCACTCATCAGGAAATAAATGCATTAACACACTATTCCGTTAGCACTATTAGAAGTAAGGCAAGCAAAGGGGAGTCTATCACTACTAGGGACGGCTTTACCTATCGCTATGATAAAGATCCTAAGGTGTTGAAATGGGTGAGAGTTTAGCGGCTAATCATACTTTTTTACACCTCCGATTTTGGTGATCATGGATGCAGCTGTTGTTTTTGATAATTTGCTTGAAAAATGTCATCCAATTTTGCCGACAGTAGAAGGACAAGTACGCCCACTTACAAAGCTAGAACCCCTTTAAAACCTCGTTTCCAGCCTCTGGCTGGAAATGCACCTCATTGCGGCTCTGCCGCAACTCAAGAGGCGGCAGCCCTCCTATAGGCATTCCCAGTCAGAGACTGGGAACGAGGCAATCTCTCAAAGCTCTGTCTAGACTGCTTTGTACCTTAAGTTGACACCAATGGCAAGATGCCTACCCCACAATAAGTATTTGAGTATTTTTTTATTTGTCAGTCCCTTAACTAAGTGCGAGTGAAAATAAACCCTTTGAAGGTTTTTCCTTTAATGCCACAAGAGAAGGGAGGTTACTGCCTCCCTTCTACTTTTTATCGGTCTAGTCTAGTAAGTGCTAATCTTTTAACTGAGAGTGATTTATTAGCGATAGTCATGTTCATGTCTATCACGCCATTCACGTCTCTCATGTTCTCTACGTTGCCATTCACGGCGCTCACGATATTCACGTTCTCTACGTAGCAATACTAGCCTCTCACGTTCTCGTTCGCGCCATTCATGCTGGTGATTGTTTCCCAAAATTACTTCTACTTGAGCAGATGCACGCTCTGCTAAAACACTCGAAGTTAGCAAAACGCCTAACAAACAAGATGAGAGAATTCTTTTCACGTTCATAAAGACATACCTTTGATTGAACCAGAAATCTATAGTTTTAGACTTCTTTCCTTCACAAAAGGTTCAATTAGGGGAAACCTTTTTCACTCCTATACCAGCCGTGTTCTTAATTGCTCTTGTGTAGCGTGGCTCTGGATCGTACTTCCGTATCTTTATATATATCGGACTTACGCAAAACTACAGGCTGTAGAGGTAATTCATGAATTGCCCCTACCTGAGAATTACTCTTTTCGGCTATTGTTTGCGTAAGTCCTGATATAGTGATAAATTACACGTTTTGGCTCTTTTTGTGGGATACATTTTGTCTTCAAATTCCTCACTCAGCACTGAGTATGGTAAATGATAAGTAAGTACTGAGAGTCACACTTACCTTGAACAGGTGTTTCCTATGCCCAAACTTCTAACCCATTTGAACCTTTTTCCCATTCATCCGGTCTAATAAATACAAGCAACGAAACGGATAGAGGAGAACGCCTCAGGTGTTAGTTGTGCCAGCCAAGGTTAATAAAGCAAATCAATCCATTAGCGAATTAGAAAGCGAATCTGACAGTTATCTAGTACAGCAGTGCCTGCGGGGTGATACCCAAAGTTACGGTCAGCTTTACCGACGCCATCAGCAAAGAGTGAGGTCAATCCTCTACAAACTATGCACTCCAGCCTCTCTCGACGATGTAGTGCAGGAAGTATTTCTGCAAGCCTGGAAAGGATTGCCCAAGTTTCGCCAAACAGCAAAATTCTCCACCTGGCTATACCGAATCGCTTGGAACGTGGCTTATGACCAGCGACAGGCAGATGTTCAAAGGCGAACTCAATTACAGATTTTGAGTGAAAAAACTCCTACCCAACAGGAAGCCCCAGAGTTAATGAATATGCATTATCAAGACCTTGTGCAACGGGGACTGGCAAACCTAAGTTTTGACCATCGCACGATCTTGGTTTTGCATGATTTGGAAGAAGTACCTCAAAAAGAGGTAGCAAAAATCCTGAACATTCCTCTGGGAACAGTCAAGTCACGCCTATTCCATGCTCGTGCTGCCATGCGTCAATTTCTCCAAAACCAAGGAGTACAGCTATGACTCAGTTGCCCAATGATGATGCTGACCTAATTAATTTTCTCTGCCAACATTGTCCAGAAGTTCCGCCAGCCTCGCCTGATTTAGAACCACAAATTTTACAACAGGTGAAAACTTGGCCTCAACCACCCTTACGTCACTATTCAAGGCTGAGGTTAGTTCTGCCTGCTCTTGCAGCTGGATTAGTAGCGGCGATAGTTGGCTACCGTGCCTTGATACCTGCTCAACCGAGTCCGGCTGAACTTGCCACATTGGAAACTTTTATTGAAAGCAATTGGCAAGCTACAGCCAGTAGTGAACATCAGGAAAGTGATGTATGGCATTTTACAGACTTAGATACTGAATAGGAGATCGCTTTGATGTTAATACGTCGTGTTTCCATTTTGGCGGTGACGATGCTTGCCCTTAGTAGCACTATTGCTCTGGCCAAGCCAACTTTACTTTCACGCCAAGTCATTGCCCAAATCCCCACAAGTGTACCTCATCCAAATGGTGGTAAATCAGGCGGATGGCTCAAGGATTTGAATTTGACATCCGAGCAACTGCAACAGATTAAGCAAATTCGTAATCAATCCAAACCGCAGATAGCCCAAAAATCACAGGTGATACGTCAAGGGCAACAGGAATTACATGACCTGATAGCAGGGACAGCTACTAAAGAGCAAGTGCGTGATAAATATAACCAAATCAAGCTTGTACAGCAGCAGCTTGCTGATGTCCAGTTTGAAAATACGCTTGCGATTCGGGAAATCTTGAACCCAGAGCAACGGCAGATATTTGCCGATCGCATGTATAAGAAAAATTCTCGCCCAAATCCTCGACCCCCAGCACAACACAATTAACTCTATGACTGTGAAGCCTAAATATTGGGTGTTGTTGCTGTTTATCTTACTGGGAGGAATTGACCCCAGTCATGCAGCCTCCATACCTGTTGAGCCAAAAGTATTACATATAATTAATCGCCTCAGCTTTGGCCCTCGCCCTGGAGATGTGCAAAGAGTAGAATCTATGGGTGTAGAGCGATACATTCAAGAGCAACTCTCACCCGATTCGATTCCCGAACCGCAAAGTCTCACCAGCCAACTAAAGCAGCTAGATACTCTCCACTTGAATCCAGTAGAACTCTTAGAATATGGCACAACTCATCTCCCAGGACAAAAACCCAGCCAGGAAGAAATAAAAACTGCCAACAAGCGGGGTAAACAGGTGCTAGATCAGGCAGTCCAGGCGCGGTTATTAGAGGCAACTAGCAGTCCTCGACAACTCCAGGAAGTAATGGTGGACTTTTGGTATAACCATTTTAATGTGGATGCTGGAAAAGGACGCGATCGCCTCTGGGTGGGAGCTTATGAACAAGAGGCGATTCGACCTTACGCTTTGGGTCGCTTTCGTGATCTGTTGGGGGCAACAGCTCATCATCCAGCCATGCAGTATTATCTGGATAACTTCCAAAATCGGGCTGACAGCCGCCCCGATGCTCAGGGTAATATCCGAGGTTTGAATGAAAACTATGCTCGTGAGCTGATGGAATTGCACACTCTCGGCGTGGATGGAGGTTATACTCAGCAAGATGTAATTGCTCTGGCGCGGATTTTGAGTGGTTGGGGTTTCAGTCGTCCCGGTCAGCAGACAGATAATAATTTCGGATTTTACTTCAATCCAAAGCGTCATGATTTTAGCGACAAAGTTTTTCTGGGACACACAATTAAAGGCGGTGGTGAAACCGAAGGGGAGGAAGCTCTAGATATTTTGGCTCGGAGTCCGGCGACTGCACGTCACATCAGCTATCAGATAGCTCAATATTTTGTCAGCGATCGCCCCCCCACTGATCTGGTAAACCATCTCACACAACGTTATCTTGCCACTGATGGCAATATTCGTGAGGTTCTCAACACCCTATTCCACAGTCGGGAATTCTGGGATGCAAAAAACTTTAATGCCAAGTTTAAAACACCCTATCAATACGCTATCTCTGCGGTGCGAGCCACAGGCATCGAAGTGAATAATACAAGACCAATCTCCAACCTGCTCCAACAGTTGGCAATGCCTCTATACCGTTGCCAAACTCCAGACGGTTACAAAAACACAGCAGATGTGTGGTTAAATCCTGATGCGATGAACCGCCGCCTCAGCTTTGCGACAGCGATCGCCAATGGAAATTTACCCTTATCAACCATCCCAACAAATATGCAAGCGGGGGAGAGTCCACTGGGACAAGGGAAAATCGGCACTGAGCAAATACCTTTACAAAAGTCCCCCAGGATTCCTGTAGATGCTTGGCAACTAACCAATACATTGGGCAATTCTTTTTCAGTGAAAACGCAGAAGGCGATCGCCTCTAGTGACTCTCAAATTCGCAGTGCTTTAATCTTGGGCAGTCCAGAATTTATGCGTCGTTAGTTGTCAGTTACAAAACTCAACTCATAACTCAATATATAGCGTTTTCTTTTCCTAATCAATATTTAGGTAGATCATAGTCC
>NZ_JABXKM010000178.1 GCF_017115025.1 Nostoc sp. NOS(2021)
CCAACCCCCTCCCCGCAAGCGAGGAGGGGGCTAAGATGTACCTCATTTGATTAGGAAAAGCTATAGTCTAGTTGACAATTAAATACAATTAAGGTATATCTTTGGCATTTCATGCGATTGCTCAATCACGTTAGGATACTTAATTAGGTGTTCCTAATCAAACGGTAATTTACTTATGAGCCAACTTGAAAACATTCAAGCTGAGTACGAAAAGTTTCCTGAAGCATTTGAGAGTGTAATCATTAGCACCGTGAGCGCACAGGCAATACCCAATGCTAGTTATGCTCCCTTTGTAATGGATGATTCCAAGAATATCTACATTTATGTCAGTGGTCTTTCGACTCATACCAAAAATCTTTATGCCAATCCTCATGTTAGTGTCTTGTTTATCGAGGATGAAGCTAAGAGTAATCTAATTTTTGCCCGTCGTCGTTTGAGTTTTGATTGTACGGCAACTTTGATCGAGCGTGAAACTGACAAGTGGAATCAAATCGTTGAGCAATTTCAAGGGCGGTTTGGTGAAATTATCGAGGTTTTGCGCGGCTTGTCTGACTTTCGGATTTTCCAGCTAACTCCGAATGAAGGTCGTTTTGTAGTTGGTTTTGGGGGAGCTTATCACATCAGTGGTGATAACCTCCATCAACTTGTTCAGATCACAGGAGATAGTGACCAAAAGCAAGGATGAATTATCAATTATGAATTAGTTTGACGTATGCAAATTAAATATGGAACAGCTAAGGAGAGAAAAAGTTTACTTACTCCCAGATTTATCGGTAAGCTTTACTTTATATTTCGTAATTTTGCCTTTGGGTAAAGTGCCATTAAACTAAACTCTTTAATTTTATGCTTCAGTTTCAACCTCCTGGCTTTGGACATAAACTTATCCATACATCCTTGGGGGCAATGGTTTACTATACCCAAACGAATGCACCTTGGGCGTTCGCTGATACTGAAGATTTACCCCCATTACTGTTTCTTCATAACTTTGGTGGTGGGGCGTCTGCATATGAATGGTCTAAAGTTTACCCGGCTTTTGCCTCTAACTACCACATTTTAGCCCCCGATTTAATCGGCTGGGGAGAATCGGCTCATCCAGTCCGGGATTATAAAATTAGGGATTATCTCAGCACGATCGCCGAGTTTATCATCCAAACTTGTCGCCAGCCTGTGACGGTAGTAGCCTCGTCTCTAACAGCCGCTTTTGCTATCCGCCTAGCTATTGTTCAACCCAATTTATTCAAAGCACTGTTTTTGGTGTGTCCCTCTGGATTTGATGATTTTGGGCAGGGTGCTGGACGCAGACTTCCGCTTTCGGTGATCAATGCGCCTCTGTTGGACAATTTAATTTACATCCTTGGTGCTGAAAATGAAATTGCAGTCCGAAATTTTTTACAAAGTTTTCTGTTTGCTAAGTCACAACGAGTATCTCAAGAGATGGTGGAGGCTTATTTAACCTCTGCACAACAACCTAATGCCAAATTTGCCGCCTTGGCATTTTTGCGGGGCGATCTTTATTTTGACCTGAGTTTATATATTCAACAACTGACAATTCCCACGGTCATTTTTTGGGGAGAAAAGGCACAATTTACCAACATCAAATTAGGACAACGATTGGCAAATTTAAATACAAGGGCAATTCGAGATTTTTATGCGATCGCAGATGCCGGAATATTACCTCATTTGGAAATACCAGAAGTTTTGATTGGGCTATTACAACGGTATCTTGGGTAATTGGGGAGTGGGGAGTGGGAAAATAATTAACTAATTACGAATTACGAATTACGAATTACGAATTATTTTAATGCCCATCTCTATTTAGAAAGTAACTGTGCGTTTAATGCTTTAGTGATGCGATCGCCAGAAGCTTCTAAGTGAGCTAGGGTGTAAATATCAAGGCTTTCTCCGTTCGGGTGACGCTCCTTCTCCTGCAAAGACGCCAAGGCGAACGTCGCTAACGCTGTGCTAACGCCAGTCTCTCCAGGAGGGGGAACCCCGTCAACGCGCTGCTCACCAAGTTGTTTGAGTCTGACATCAATGGCTTTTTGCAGTTGGCGCAATTCATACCAAGCCAATGTACGACCATCTTCAGGTGTATTAGTAGTACCTAACATCATCTGTAGCAAAATATTTAGATATTCCCGTTGCAATGAACGGCGGATGCTAGAAATTGGCTTTGCTTGTTTTGGGGCGAAAACTTCTGTCCAGATGCCTGTTTGCAGAGTGTCGAACAGTTCCGGGATGGAAAGTGCTTGCCCAGGCAGGGTTTTTAATTCTATATCTTGTAAACGATTCAGGCGATCGCTGTTTAATAGCGATCGCAATACCGCACTTTGGAACTTCAGAATGCGATCGTGAATTGGATAATCAAGGCGGTTGTTAGGTACAGAACTACCCCAGTGTTCCCAGCGCGACGGTGCCAGTTGATTCAGTAATTGTGGTGAAAAACTGAAAGCATCCTCAGCAAATACATACTCTTGCAACTTCGCCAATGCCTGACGTTGTTTTAAAAGTGAAACTGGTACAAATGCCCAAACAGCATCATCACTAGCATGGAGACGCTGAAACGATTGTCCACCAATGTATTTAGAAAGCAAGGTGGCGTTCCGAAAATAATATTTAAGGACTCTATTGAATCTGAGGCGTAGCTTACTATAACTTTCGCCTTTCGATAGATAACGCTTGTCAAGGCGCTGCCACATAACGCGAGCATTATCCATTTGCCACTGCGAATAAAGTAGCACATCACTACTCATATCCCAAACATTTGCCAAAGGATTAATATCCCAGATATCTTCATCACTTGCATAAGATAATTCTGGTTGAGGTGACGCCAGTGCAATCTGCTCCAAAAAACTTTTTTCTGATTCTGGAATGATTCCCTCAAGTGCTACTGATGGGCTTCTTTTATAACCATACTCAATTGCCCATTCGTCGTATGGCCCAATAACTCTTGGGAAATAGTCACCTTGCTGTACTCCCTGTGGTGCTATATTCACGGGTAGATAGTCCATCACCGAACCCACTAAACCTTTAGTGTGAGTGATTTTAGTATTATTTAATTCTTGGGGTGCTAACATGGTGCTGCCATGAAAGTTGTGGCGCAAACCGAGAGTGTGCCCGACTTCGTGAGCGATCAGAGAACGCAAATATTGATGCACATACTCCTTCATCGTTTCACTACTCGATGTAGTGTTTGGCAAAATTGACAACGCCAGCGCCCCCATAGCTGCTTGATTTGAAGACTCCATACCATAGCAGAGTTCGTTGTCTGCTAAATGTTGCTCAGGAAAAGCCTTAAAACCTTTCGAGAACATTGCAGATAAATTACCTGGACATGGGTTTTTGCCCAGTTGAGAAAAGTGTCGATCCGGGAAAGATGAATTTGCTTCCATCAGTGCGCGATATTCTTGCTGAATTGAACGCACCATATTGGCATCCACTATAATATCTGCATCCAATATTTCCCCGGTGAATGGGTTGACGCGCATCGGCCCTTTGGCAAAACCTGCATCCAAAGAATTGAACCAGCGAATAGTATTGTAATGTACATCTGCTGGTTGCCAATCAGCATCATCTGGCATTTGCTGCACTTCAATAGCATTTTTAAATCCGGCTTTTTCAAATGCTTTGTTCCACATCAAAACGCCTTCACGAATCGCATCGCGGTACTCTAGTGGCACAGCATTTTCAATCCAATACACAATTGGCTTTTTGGGTGGAGATAAGGCAACGTTAGGATCGGATGCTTCCAGATGCCAACGATTGATGTAACGTACAAATGATTCGTGAGCATTAGAGAAATTTTGGAAAGCAGTAATAAAATATCCCACTCTGTCATCGGCAAGTCTGGGAATATAACCATTGTTTTCTCTAAGCTGAGAAAAACTGTAGTGTACCTTCAGAGTGAGTGCCCTACTATCAGGCAAGGTGACTAAATTTGCTCCTTCTGGTGATGAGAAACCATAAATAGAATCAATTTCTACATTTTCTGGGAAGCTATTAACATCACCAAAATATGACTTGCGTGCATCCAAGCGGTAATCAGCCTGCAAAGAGTATTTCAATAGGGGAGTTAATCCGGGAAAATCCTGCATTAGCAGTTCATTCAGGTTGATCAGAATATTTTTACTGTATGGATCAATAGTGGCTATTTCGAGTGAATAAAGAACTGAGTCGCTAAATGAACGAGCAAGCGATCGCTGTTCTGGTCTACTTTCTGTACGGAATTTAACATTTCGCACAACAAAATGCAATCTATTATTTACTCGTCGGAAGTAGAAGAGAAAATCAGAAAGAGGTAATCCACTATAAATCCCACTTTCCCCGATGCCCGATTCCAATGTCACTATAGCTAGGTAGTTTTTATTTAGCTGCTCTGGTTTAATTTCTAAGTAAATTTTGCCTGAATTCTCACTGCAATAAAGTGTGAAGAGTCCCTCTAGTTTATCTATCCTTTTGACTATCTGATTAAATCGGCAAAAATCTCCCTTTCTACTCTTGGCAAGATTATTGTCAGCACTTGCTAAGTTTTCAACTATTGGGAGTGCATTTAATTGCTGCACATCAATATTTGAGAGATTTGAAAGTTGGTTTGCTCCTGCGTAATCACTTGATAGGAACAAATTATACAGTAGTACTATACAGATTGCTAATTTCCTTATCCAGTATTTCATCCTTTAGCTTTCCACCTGAAGGAGTTCTCGTGTTGAGGAAAAATGTGGATTAGTTTGTCGTCTGCAAGCCCTTCAAATATTTAGGGATTACGGTATAAATCCACTCAGTCAGACAAAATTTTGCCTCTAGCCTAAAAGTCGTGTGACTATTATTGATTGTTATTAGTAGCTGTTTAGGAATTATCCATTAAGCATCTATCTCTTAGGTAGATAATTTCTACAACCAAAGATACATGTTTTTTTGACTTATATCTGTATTAAAAACCAAATGTAGCATTAAAAATGTATTTGGTGCTACATTTGGCAGCCGAAGCAATCTCAAGCATGATTTATAAACTGAGAGCAAGACTTCTAAGAAAGTTGTTATTAAGCAGGGAAATGCTTTTTTCGGATGAATTGTGGAAATCTATGGTAATCTACTTATGTCTCATATTTATAATAACTATAATTTTTTCGCTTTAATATTCTCCTGATTTGAGAACTACTTAACTCCATCCCAGCTAGCTTGCTCTGGTAAATATGTGGCAAATCTCTGGCTTGTTATGTAAACTATTCAGATAAAAGCAGTATTCCTCATTGCTCGTGCCCATAGACGAATTGCAAATATCCATACATCTAACAATTCATCTCTTCCCCAAGATTTAAAAAGTATTTATTTTTCATAACTGAGATATGCCTTTTGTTAGAAGGATAATTACTTTTTTATAGTTAATCTTTATTTGTACTCCAAAAAATAAGCTAATTGGCATGATAAATTTGATTTCTAGGACGATTAGTCACATAAGTTCTTTGCTTAAAGGACTTCAGATAAAAAGTTTTTTGCCTGTTATCCTAGTTGGTTTTCTAATGCTGACGACCAATGTTGGTTATGGGCACAATGACAAAGGCTTAGGCGAAAGAGTTCGTGAACAGATACAGCAAGATGATTCTCAAAGACCAAAAACAACAGGGGAGTGGAATAAAGAAGCTCGTGAAACGGAAGGTTCTCCTGGTAAACGACTTCAAAAGATTGGTGAAGAGTCAGCAGAAGCCTTTAAACAATTTGGATCTGGGTATGTAGAAGGTGCTAAGAAAACTGCTAGTGATGTAGGGGACAGTGCAGCACAGACAGGCAAAGATATCTCTAACCAAGTTCGGCGCTAAATGCGTTACAATATTCTATTGGCAGCAAGTACTAACAACTTTTCGCCAATAAATGAGTAACAACAGGAACGCTGCTGTCTAACCAACGAAGTCTTCTAATACTTGGATAACGCGCTTATCCTTGCTGATCAAAGATTGTAGCGTTTCTCAGTTGCATAAAATATAGGTCTTTTGTAGGGGCGCACAGCTAGCTGTGCGCCCCTACTCCGTGTTGCATCCAAAGGGGAATTGCTAATTTTGAGAAGCGTCACTCAATTTTAGATTTTAGATTGAAAAGAGCAATCAAGTTACTTGCTCTGTCATTTAATTTTAGACTTCGGCGTGAGCGCTCAGTCGAACGCTTTTGGATTAAAGAATTGTTTCACGTAGCTTGCTTCTCGCGGAGCGAGTATAAATTCGCTTGCTCTGCAACCCTTTTTAAATTTTTGATTTTGAATCTTCAATTCCATTATCCAAAATTTAAAATCTAAAATTCGGTCAATGATAGCGTTAGCGAGTCTTGTTTGCGATACGCTACTCGTGTTCGCACAGCCCGTTGTAGACATCGCCTGTACCTTGTTGGATGCATCTGCACTGCAAAATCCAGATTAATACCAGGTAAGAGATAACTTTAAGTAATATCCTAGTAAGTTGGTATAAATAAACTTAGCTATTGAGGCTTGTCATTTGCAAGTAGTAAAATACACTAGATGCAGAAGCGTCAGCGGCTTTGCGTAGGGGAAGGAAAAATGACAATCAATATAATATAGTTATGTTTATTTATACCGACTCATCTAACTATCATCAAACAGTTATGTATATTTTTTTACTAATTTAATAGTAATTCAATAACAGCTAAGTAACTGTTGAATAAGTGTTTTAAAACATAAAACAATGAGAAGATAGCTAAGACAGTTAACAAAAAAGCAGATTGATAATTAGCGATATGAAGCAATCTAAGAGCACGCGAAGACGGGGACTTATCCTAACGATCGCTGGGTTGAAGCGTTTACAAGCGGCGATTCTGGCTATGGAAAAGGCACAAAACAATGGCGGTCGCTTCACTCTAGAAGATTTAGGCGATCGCATGAATGTTTCTACCAAAACTCTGAACCGATTATGGTCGTTGAATACAGGTGTGGATCAAAAAACCCTGAAATTGTGCTTTAGCGCCTTTAGCCTAGAATTACACAGGGAAGACTATGCAATCCTGAGTAAAACGAATAATACTGAAAGCTCTCAAACTCTCTCACTGAGTTTAGACACAGAAGAACAAAAATTATCTCAGTTTTTATGCTTAGACTCATTTGTTACTCAACACCATAACCAACTCGAAAATCTTTGGTCATACCCAGATGGCCCCGTACCTCTAGATTCTCCCTTCTATGTAGAACGTCCCCCCATTGAGGAATTAATTTATCGAGAAGTAATTCAACCGGGCTGTGTGATCCGGATTCGAGCACCAAGAGAGACGGGAAAAACTTCTCTTGTGCTGCGGCTGTTAGCCTTTGCCCAAATGCAAGATTATCGCTCGGTGAATTTGAATTGCAACCAAATCGATTCAAGCTGTCTGACAGACTTAAACAAGCTTTTGCGTTCTCTTTGCTGGCAAATTGCAACAGAATTAGGCATTGACCCGAAGCTAGATGACAAATGGGATGAAGAAATAGGTTGTAAGTTGAGTTGCAGTTTATACTTGCAATCCTATTTGCTCAAGCAGAGTAAAAGTCCAGTGGTTTTAGTGTTAAATGAGGTTGACCGCTTTTTTGAATATCCTGAAATTGCTCAGGAGTTCTTTGGTTTGTTGCGCTCTTGGTATGAGGAAGCACGACAAGATATTAACTTGCAGAAACTGAGGCTAGTGGTGGTTTACTCCACAGAAGTGTATGTCTCCCTGGATATCAACCGCTCCCCATTTAATATTGGACTACCGATCCGTCTGCCAGAATTTACTGAGTACCAAGTAGAATACTTAGCCCAACGGCATGGGCTAGACTGGACTTCTAGTAACGAGGTAGCCCAACTGATGTCTCTCGTGGGGGGGCATCCAGCACTAATTCGGATTGCTCTGTATTATCTCTGCTGTCAAGGAATCACCTTTGAAGAACTGATACAGGAGGCGATCGCTAACGGCGGTATCTATCGTTATCATTTATGGCGACACTGGGCAATCCTGCAAGAAAACTCCAGTTTGGTAAAGGCATATGTTGAAGTTGTGACCGCAAAGCAAAGCATTTCTCTGAATCCCATTGACGCTCATAAGCTCGAAAGCTTGGGGTTGATCACTTATGAAGGCGATCGCATCCTACCGCGTTGCGAACTCTACCGTGCTTACTTTAAAAAACAACTAGGCGTTACTGAATTTGAATATGAATCATTGCAAAAACGTGCTTGAGAAAAAACTATCAGATACTCTTTCTCTCACGCCCACCGTAATTTTGAGCAAAGGAAGCCTGCGCTCAAACTTCTCTTGAGCGTGAGCTTTTTATATCTTGAATCAGCAACACCAACAACTATCTACAGTTTTCCCATAATGGAGGCTGAAAAAGATTTTAAACCATTCTCTTGTGATCATTATAATCTTTTCATCAAATAATTAACCTGATCAGCTATAATAATTTAATTGGTAATGGCTAGATTTGGCATCAGACCATAGGATTGCTAATTTTGGGATTTCCGATGAAAAATAATTAACTAGCTGACCAATAAAGTTGATATTCCTCGATATAAAATGTTCCATTATTGGAAGACATTTTGAAAAAGAAGTAATAATCTCCTGGCTCCCAAAGACTAAATTCTCGCTCTTGTTCTTGAACATTAGCTGTCGTACCACTATTAGGAATGGTCATGCTACTAGCAACTTGTGTTCCGTTCTGCGCTCTGATCAGAAAAACTTCCAGCATACAGAAACCCTTTAGTTCAGCGGAATAACGAATTTTGAAACGGATTTTTCCTCCATCCCGTAGAGTCTTTTGAACAGAAAAATTTTCGGTCTGAATCGGATTGCCAGACAGATGAATGCCTTGACCTTGCATTAATATATGGGGATGCCTTTGATCGAGTGAACTCATGATTTTTTATCCTCAAAAAGAATAGAGTCTATTGAGATGGTTGCATTGTTGACAAATGGTTTTTACTGTCACGTTTGTATTTTCTCGCTCTCACCAAGAAAATGCAACGACAGATAAGACAGATAAGACAGTTAAAAAATTGAGCGCAGCAAAATAATCGAGACTTAAGCGTTTACTAAACAGTTAAGACAGTTAGTTCCCAAGTCCTTAGTTATTAGCGTAGGCGTAGGTATCGCCTAATTGAAGAGTATGACCTTATCTAATTATCGATAATTTACATTTAGGCTACTTTGTCAATAGACCACTTCATAACAGCAGGAAGCGCTGTATAAGGTTTTATCTCTCTGATACTTGGCTTGTGAAAAATGAATAAAATCTAAAGTTTACTGTAACAAAGGTTCAGGAAATTTTTATAGTTCTTGTGTAATCTGTTCTTTAAGCATCATTATCTTGTTTTGTGTTTCGGCAATATCTAAAATAATATTTATCATATTGGTTTTTGAATGAAAATATAGGATATAGCAGGGGACTGGGGACTGGGGACTGGGTTGAAAGTCTGTTTGTATATAGGTTTTATCATCAGTTAATGTCCTAACCTTCTTGTCCGTTGCTATAAAACAAATTCTGCAACTCTGAAATTTTATATGACACCGAGCAGCGATCGCTCTCGTATTGCTAAATTAGCAAAGTAAATCAAAATCAAGCCTAGCTTGCTGTAGTCCCTAATAGTATCTATTTTTACTTTACAGTACTCTTTCTATTCATAGCACGCTATGCATATTGGCAAATTTTATATTCGCGACAATCCAGACCGGAATTATTACTAGTTGGATTGTATAAGATACTTATAATAATTTAAGCATTAAGCACAATTAGAGGTTGAGAATGGCGAGTAGATCCAACGTCCAGATTACCATCGCCCTGCAAGAGCCTGATTTAGATGACGATGAACTACAAGCTCAAACGCAGAGACTATTGCAACAGATGCTGGAACTGGATGAAGTCGAAGATGCCAGTCTTTTCAGTGAAGCAGAAGCACCAGCAGGAAGTAAATCACTCACAGGGCTGGCTGTGGGTTGGCTAACAGCGCAGGTGAATGCCAAGAATATTAAAGCACTGATGGGATTTTTAGGCGATCGCCTTGGTAACAAGACCATTGAACTAGAAATTGAGTCCAATGGCAAGAAACTGAAAGTAAAAGCCAGCAGTCAGCAAGAGTTAGAAGCAGCAATTGAGGCAGCAGAGAAATTTGTAGCAGGATAGAGTATTTCAAATGGCTAAAGTAGCATTGCTAATTGGGGTTGGTGAATACGGGAATGGTCTTTCCCCCTTACCTGCGGCTCCCAAAGATGTGGAGGCAATGCGGGGAGTTTTAGAAAATCCAGAAATTGGCGGTTTTGATCAGGTAACACCGCTGATTAACCCTGAGCGACAGGCGATGGAGGAGGCAATCTATAGTTTATTTGCAAATCGCAAAAAAGATGACCTCTTGCTACTATTTTTCTCTGGTCATGGTGTTAAAGACGAAAGTGGCAATCTTTATTTGGCTACTCATAATACTCGCAAAGAACAAGAAGCCCTCGTTCAGCCAACAGCAGTAGCAGCAAGTTATATACAAAACATCATGAGCAATAGCCGCTCAAAGCGACAGGTAGTGATTCTCGACTGTTGCTTCAGCGGTGCTTTTGCCGAAGGAATGAAAGCTAAAGATGATGATTCTGTGCCTGTCAAGCAACAATTAGGAGGAGAAGGACGAGCTGTCCTCACTTCTAGTACTTCAACCCAGTATTCCTTTGAACATGAAGGTTTTGACCTCTCGATTTATAGCCATTTTTTAGTTGAGGGTATCAGAACCGGAATAGCAGACAGAGATCAAGATGGAGCAGTTTCTGTTGATGAGTTGCATGAATATGCCAGCGAAAAAGTCCAAGAAACTGCTCCTGGAAAAATGAAGCCTAAAATCTATGTAGTTGAGGAAGGCTTTAAAATACTCCTAGCTAAAGTCCGAGTTAATGATCCAAAACTGAAGTATCGCCAAGAAATTGAGCGTCGTATTAAAGACCGCAAAATTCCTTTTATCGCCCGTAATCTCTTAGACTTGAAACGAGATAATTTAGGTTTACTTCCTCAAGAGGCTGCTGCTATTGAAGCTGAAGTTCTCAAGCCCTACCAAGAATATGAGGCAAAGTTACAGCAATATGAACAGCTTTTATCCCAGGTAATTATAAACGAAAATCCTCTGACTGAATATACTGCCAATATATTAAAAGACTATCAGGAATTTTGGGGTTTAAGAGGTGAAGATATTGAACTCATTAAAAATCGAATTATTCCATCTCAAGAAGTACAACAAACAGTTAACCATACTCAAATACCAGATTCTAATCTTACCAAACTAAATACTCAGGTAAAATCAAGTATCGAGAGCCAACGACACTTTGAAGCCGCAATGCCTCAAAAATCAAAGGTAGGGCAAAGAACTGAAATTCGAGCTATGGTTACATTACCTGATTCTTTGGGGCTACGCGCTCACTTACCATCCTTCACGGATTCTGGTGATGTGATTACAAAAAATGATGTTGTCGGTAATGATGCTCCCTTAGAGTTTCCTGTTAATGAAGTCACAGGCGAGCCATTACCAATTAACCTATTTATAGGTATGACTGCTCCTGATTTTAATATTGAGCAAGCTACTAAAAATATTTTTATTTCTCCAAAGCTTGACTCTGGTCTTATTACTTTATTTCTAATCCCACTGATACGTCAAAAGCATGGACGTGTAATAGTTGAATTATTTAAAGATGAACAACGAACTATACTTTTGAGTTCCTTAACATTAATCACAGAAGTTAGAGGAAGACATGATGATTTAGTAAATGTAGTATGGCATCTAGCAACAATCACCCTTAGCTTTAAGCCAGCTAAACAAATATCCATTGGAAATGCAGAAACTAGCATTGGTAGACTGACAATACCTCAAGTTTACTACCCTTCTCAACAACAGCCTTCACCACCTCCAGATAAGACGTTGTATCAACCAAGACCTGCATCTAATCAAGGCGGCCAACAAGTACCACCAGATAAGACGTTGTATCAACCAAGACCTGCATCTAACCAAGGTCGGCCACAAGTACCGCTTGATGACACAATATATCAACCAAGAACTCTATCTAACCAAAGTTCATCTAACCAAAGTCGTTCTGGATATTGGCAAAAAGCTATTATTATTAGTTTGATTACATCTGTTCTAGTTTTGTTAGTTAGAATCTATATTCTTAATCACATTAAAATAGAATTACCTAAAAACACCAGCCAACCAGTAACAACCAAAGAACCAACAGCAAAATAAGTATAGGCGCACTACTATAGACTTCACTAATATATAATTTCAATAATTTTATCTTTCTGATACTTGGCTTGTAAGAACTGAACAAAATCCAAAATTTCCCGTAACAGAGGTTCAGGTAATTTTTATAGTTATTGTGTAATTTGTTCTTTAAGCATCATTGTCTTTTTTCGTGTTTCGGCAATATCTAAAATAATATTTATCATATCGGTTTTTGAATGAAAATATAAAACCAAACAAATTCTGCAACTGTGAAACTTGATATGACACCCAGCAGCGATCGCTGCTAACAATAGTTATTATATTTGCGATCGCTACTCATGACTTGTTCTCAGCGTGCTAATCTATCAAGTCCTGCTCATAAAAGTATTCTTACTTTAAGATGATGTTAAATTTGTACCCTCTGAATGAGCCTCTTCAACCTATAGCAGGAGTCTCATTTTTCATTAAACGCCTACCATGAAGAACTAGGAAATAAAATTGCAGTATATCTGCCTTTCAACTTATGGACTGGAAGTACAGGTGGAAAAATGGCTATCGACCAAGCCGAGATGAAGCAGCAAAAAACCCTCATTTATTAGATGAGAGTCAGTTCGAGAACGAGCAAGACCGAAAGCTAGCTGAAGAATCTGCAAGGAAGCATTTGGGCGTACCTGCACCAACCTTAGACGAAGATCAATCAATACTACCTCATGCTGTTTCGCCTAATGAAAGCGCTTAATAGTAAGACATAGGCAAAAAATGCCTATGCTCATATCTTGCACCTCACCGTACAAACCCGTAAAAGGCAAATAAAGAGTACAAA
>NZ_JABXKM010000217.1:0-8382 GCF_017115025.1 Nostoc sp. NOS(2021)
GAGGGGGTGGGGGTGGGGTTCTTCTATTATGGGTATGGCGGACATGATATTACGGGATTTTTTGACTGCACAAACTTGTTCTGAGGGCGGCTGCAAGCATTAACCTGACGCTAACACCCTTGCTAGTTACAAAACATACCGCCCCTTTTGGGAATTAACCGAAATATTTAGGGCGGAATTTGCAAACCATCTAGAAATCATATCGTATGAACAATATTTTTGGCAAAATTAAGCATATTTTTTCCATATCTGCAAGTAGCTTTTCCTGCTGTATCCATTGATCGAGGATATCTGCATTTTTTTGATATTTTAGCTAAATGTATATCAATATAATATATACATGACCATAATTTTAACTAACGACGACGGCATTGATGCCCCCGGTATCCAAGCGCTGCTCAAAGCTGTAAACGGCAAAAATGCTATTATCGCTGCTCCGGTTGATCCTCAGTCTGGCTGTGGACATCAAGTTACTACCACTCGTGCCATCAACCTCCAGCGACGTTCTGAGACTGAGTATGCGATCGCAGGTACTCCCGCTGATTGTGTGAGAATTGCCATAACACAAATTAGCGCAGATGTCAAATTTGTACTTTCAGGTATTAACGCTGGGGGCAACTTGGGAGTCGATGCCTACATTTCTGGCACAGTGGCTGCTGTGCGGGAAGCCGCAATGCACGGTATTCCCGGAGTTGCCATTTCCCACTATCGCAAAGCCAAGCAGAATTTTGATTGGGATCTGGCCGCCAAATTCACAGCTAAAGTTTTAACCGACTTACTCAAGCGTCCCCTAGAACCGGGAAGCTTTTGGAATGTGAACTTGCCGCATCTGCAACCAGGAGAACCAGATCCTGATGTGGTGTTTTGCCAACCCTGTACCAAACCTTTGCCCGTGAACTATCGAATTGAAGGCAATGATTTTTATTATGTAGGGGAATATGGCAAACGCGATCGCACTCCTGGTAGCGATGTGGATGTATGTTTTTCCGGCAATATCGCGGTAACTCAGTTAAGAGTTTAACCGAATAATTACTAATTCATAATTCATCATTAAAGAATGGGTACGTAATTATGAATTCTTTTGACATTCAGTTAACAATAACAATTGAATCCAAAATCAAAAATTGCTACTAGTCATCTAATTCTTGAATTAAAGACATGAACCGATCTACAGTTTGTGTCAGTTGGTTGAGTTTTTGCCGTGAATCATGCTGAGATTCAGCAAGAGTCTGTACAGCATCACACAATGCGACAATTTGATAGCTTTGCTGTTGCACCTGCTGTCCCTGTGCTTCGACTTGGATGCTGAGAGTCTCCAATCTTTCTGCAAGACGTTCAATTGTCTCAGTCGTAGAAAGTACTGCTTCCCCAATTTGCTCAACAAGAGATTCTAAGCGATTTATTTTTACTTCTATTCCTGCTGAAATCATTTCTTTACACCCTAATTTTGAGAGAGCATCTTAGTAAAATTCCTAATCCCAATTTAAATAATTAATCCCAGTACAAACATTAGATAACACTGCCATTCCAATAATATGTATGATTTTGTTCTTTGATGCTTCTACCCAATGTTGCGTTTAGCTACTTATAAGTTAGGACTTACGCACTGTACAAATGCATCGTGATGTGCATTAACTAAAATAGGTTATTTCAGGCTTTTCTTAATTAATCCTGCGATCGTAAATAGACCATGCTGTAGGGGCACAGCAATGCTGTGCCCTTACAAAAGATGTGGTTTTAAAAATTACCCATATTTAGTATTTTTTGTCAATGCGTAAGTCATATAAGTAATTAATTGATTACAATTTTTAATCAAGATTCTTGACCACATAAGCTGAAAAACATCTAATTTGCATAACCGAATTAAACATAACTCTTGTGGGGTGGGCAACATGAGCGCCCTAATTATGCAAGTTAAATGTGGAACAGCTTACTACATATCTAAAATTATTAGTCACCCCTCCCAAGATATAGTTAATGAAAATTAGCAATCAATTTATACAAAGTTGTGTTTCCCAAAAACTTAACCAAAATCAAGTAAGGGTATAGTTAAAATTGATACTTTTAATTAGGCTAAGTTTCTAGTCTAACTAATTCCCAGCAATTATATCCTTGTTGGTTAACATTTGGCTCGACAATTCACTAAAGACTAGTAACAAATATTTACCTAAGTGTAATTTATCAAAAGTAGGAATTGCAATTTACCCCTCGCACTTCAGTACAGCCGAAATTTAAGCGTTATTTGGACATTGGGGAGAGCTTGTAGGATTATTAATTTTATGGCTGTTGTTTGCGGCGATCGCGATCAAAATTTTCAAGGTTTTGAAATCTGCTAAAGTTTCAGTGGTACTGAACACTAATTTCAAAAAAAGGAGAAAAATATGCAGTTTCTCAAAATTATTCTTGTCGCTCTCGTGTTGATGGTGAATCTGGTAATTGCTCAACCCTCTTGGGCAGGCAAGGATTTTACTAAGGGGGCTGACTATGCTGAGGTAACTCAGGCGCTCAATCAACTTCTAACTGTAAAGGATACACCTGAGCAAGCTGGCTATACACCTGAGCAATTCCAGCAGCGACTGACACAATTGCAGTCTCAGAAAAATGTCATAGAAACAGCTAGAAAGCGGGCGCAGTGCCGCAATGAAACTGGAAAGACGTTGGCTGTCTATGCGAATAAACCAAAAAAATCTCCAACTCAACTCTACTTCTTGGGCGCAGGAACAATCACGGATGATGATTGGGATTGCGATGGCATTTACTTACCCGCAGGTTCTCAAGTGGTTCTAGGGCCGAACACTCAACCACAAGAACTGACCCAAGCGATTGCCGTCAAGTTTGTCGATGGTACACAGTCTATTGCTAGAACCAATCCAGCCACTGGTGCAATTGAATTGAATGTTGAACCTGCCAAAGTATTCAAAGCGGGTGAGAGTAGCTGGTTGCTCCCTACTTTTTCTCAAGCAGATATCGATACGCAAATTCCCACCCCACAACTCATTGACTAATCTCATCTAGATAATTCAACTTTTATGCTGGAAGTGCATAAAAGTTGAACTAAAGCAATAGGATATGTAAAGGAAAATCTTCAACCATTGAATAATCAACTTTTAATTAAGGAAAAATTACAAGCCAGGCTTGAGAATATTCAAACCAAGAGCGATGGCTCTCCCGTTACCGATTTCCAGCTAGACAAAACCTTAGTCGAAGAAATTGAACAATTGACGACGGAACTGGAGAGCGTCAATCCCAATCTCAATCCTCTTCTCTACGCTACTTCTTTACTGGAGGGAGCTTGGCAACTGCAATATTCCACAGCCAGAGAAATTCGTTCTTTAGCTTCTCTCCCATTGGGATTAAAGCTGGGTAAAGTTTATCAAGTGATTGATGTTGCAAATAAATTATTTTTCAATCTAGCTAAAGTTAAACATTCTCTGGGGCTAGTATCGGGATATGTGAAAGTGACAGCTAGCTTTGAGCCAGCCAAAGAAGATTTAGAGCCTCTATCGAACAAACGCCTCAATGTTTATTTTGATAAACGCTACCTATCGATTGAGAAGATTGTTGGCATTAATACGCCCCAACTCAACCCATTTAAGATTGTCCCAGCGAATAATCCTACTAGCAGAACTGCCACACTAGACATTACTTACTTAGATGAAACCTTAAGAATTGGACGTGGAGGAGATGGAAGCTTATTCATTCTTAGTAAATCCCATGATTTACCTGACTTCACTTACTAAAGTTGAAATAGATCGCGCCGCTGAATGAATATGGCTCTCTCAATCATGCATCTTTTCACCAAAGTAAAACCAGGTTCTGCGATGGTAGAGCTTAAAACATTAAATTTAAAGGTAAATCATGGTATTGAAGGAGATATTAATGCTGATCCTATAAGTCCCAGGCAAGTTTTAATTGTTAGACATGAAGATATTTTAGACTTATCAATTAACCCAGGAGAATTGCGAGAAAATATTGTGGTTATAGGTAGAGAATTTGATAATTTTATCCCTGGATCTTTGTTAACCTTTAAAAGTGGTGCGGCAATTCGTCTAACTTTTCATTGCGAACCGTGTAAGCGAATAGCCCACTTGGTAGAATCATTAAAAAGCATCCAAGGTAAAAGAGGAATTTTAGGCGTAGTTATTAAATCAGGTAAAATCCAGGTAGGCAGTAATTTTCAGGTTCAAGCTCATAAATTTCCAGCGTTATCTGAAAATCCATATAAACGATTCCTAAATTTTATCATCAAAATCCCAAGTGGGAAAGTAGTTACATATAAACAGATAATCAAAGGTATAGGAGTAGATAATAGCTATCTAAGAGCTATTCCTACATACCTGAAAAAAACCTCGGCGGCTGATTATCCGGTACATAGAATATTAGACTCTAAAGGTTATTTGATAACTTATGTGAACCAACAAAAAAAGAAGTTGGAAACTGAAGGAGTTAAGGTTTTATTTGAGGCAGATTTATTGAGCAATTTAAATAAAAATTTTGTAGATGTTAAAAATTATTTATGGGACGATGACACCATATATTTAGAATAGATATTACTATAATTGGGAGCATCTCAATTTTTCAAAAATTCACGGCACTGATACAAAAACCCTTTATAACTCTCTTCCCTTTGCGCTCTTCTCTACGAGACGCTGCGCGTAGCTTGCTTCTCCGTAGGAGTATGCGGTTCGTTTCATCATTCTCTTATTCCTATCTTCAGACAGAATAATAGTAAATTTAAAAATTTGAGATGCTCCCACTGTAATTTTTATGGTATTTGCAATATTATCCTGTATTTTGTCAGCGGAAATGCTTCGTTTCATCAAGATAATCACTGATTTTTTATTTGTTTAGATGTAGCTTCCATAAAGTCGGGAAAAACTTTTATAATCTGATGGATTCCCTCGCTACCTCCTGCAATTAAACCTCCTGTGAGAAATGCATCTAAACAACGGAAAATAACTACTTGTATGGGATTATCTAAATCAATAACTACAAGTGGCTCGATTGAGCGAATACCTATTGCGCTAATTAAAAGACCGAATAAAAGGGATGTCCATAGAGCAATTGTTCGTGTATCAGATTTATAGGCTGTTCTTTGGCGCTCTTTTTCATTTATATCATCCATTTGTGGCTTGAAGATTTTTAATGAATCTTGTTGATTTTGTGTAAAATTTTGGATGATTTGCTGTTCTAAACTCATTCCTTCAGGCGGTAGCCCACTGATTTGATTTGATTCCAAAGAAGGAAACTGTTTCTGTTGGACTTCCATAAGCTTTATCTTATCAGATATCAGAGCCTTTTCTTGCTGAATACTAATATCTAATTGCTCGATAAATGGGCCACGCCAAGTAGTTATAAAAACTTCTAAAGAACGCTCTAACAACAAAGAGATAAATAACTGTAATGTGAGTAGCTGGATAATATCATTAACCCCAAATGGTTTTAAAACGAATGGTTTAGATGATAACCAAGTTGACAAAGTTACTATTAGAAAACTAATAATAATTAACAGAATAAATAGAGGAGATTCTGGAGAAAGCTTTAGCAACGTATCTATACTCCTGTTTCGCGTCACAATATCTAACACAGCCTGGAGGTGAGAACTACACCTGCTGAGTAACTTAACAACGTTAATTTGATAGAACAGTAAATAATTTATTACCCGACCCTTTTTTCCAGGGGTGTGATCGGCTATGCCATTGTCGGAGCGATGTTTCCAACGGGCTACGCCTACGCACCTTGGTGGTAGCAGAAAGCATTCCAGTAGTAAACACTAGGCTTCAAATGCATCGCGCGAAGCGGCGATCGCACTTCTTCCCACGCTTTCCTCTCCAAAAGGTGCGTTGGGAAAAGGGGGGCGACGCTAGAGTAAGCAGCAACCGTAGCACTAACTAAAAACCCCTCCAAGGTTGGAGGGGTTAAAGTAATTTTTGGTAATGGGATGGTGATTAGCGCGAGACAACAACTTTTCCTTTTTTCTGACGCATTTTCTGATCAAAGCAACGAGATGATAGTACAGCATTTCATAAATCCGTTACAAACCTCTGCAACGCTGTACTTAATAAGATGAAATATCAGTGTTACCGAATGATGTCAGCTGCGACTCGACAGCGTTTAGATAACCTCTATCATTCAAAGCTTCTGCTGGTAACTTTTTAGCGTTGACAGCAGCCTTAACCACATCTAGTGCAGTCAGGTTTCCTGTTTGGTATTGAGATATCAAAGTACTACCACTAGGAATCCCCTGTGCTTTCAGATTACCTTGATAAGCTAAAAATGCAGCATCAAAGGGTTTGAGGTAGCTGACGTTCGTAGAATGAGTGGATAAATTGTTAGAGTTGATAGCTATAGGTTCGCTACTATTGTTAGTAGCTATTTGAGCGCCACCCATTCCATGCAATAAAGCAATAGAAGCAACAATGAGTACAGAATCTATCAAGATAGAGAGTTTCATAGGATTATCCTTAGTTAGAGTAAAGTGCAATTAGTGTTCTTGAGTAATAGAGTCTTATTTTTTATCAGTCTCAACTTCCTACACTCAGTTCACCTGAACGGTTGATTTGTTCCTCACCCATTCGGGTGATCTAATTGAGCGCATCCTATGGATCATTCAAAGTTGCTAAGACCCATCATGTGATAAGCAAGAACAGCAGTATCAAAGGGTTTGAGGTAATTGATATTTGTGGAATGGCTGCGTAAAGTATTAGATTTGATAGCTGTGTTGATTGATGTGCTACTCTTGCTATGAGTGGCTATTTGAGTCCTAGCGATTCTAGATAGGACAAGAGAATCAACAATCTGTGCAAAATTGAGCGAGGGAAAGAGTTTCATCGCTGATGTTGTGTTGGTTAATAAATCAAAAGTAAAGTTCAGGACAAACTTGAACAGATATATATTTAACTAAGGTAATCTAAAAATTTATGCAGCGTTGTTACTCAGTTGTAGGCGTAGCACAACCCAGACATCGCATTTCTGCACTATCTCCTTCAACAGCAATATGCTTCGTGTTAGTAATATTTTCCTCCGGAATATCCCCCCAACCGCGCTTAAAAAGGGGACTTAATTCTTAATTCCCCCCTTAAAAAGGAACTAGAATCGCTTACTATATTTGCTGTCCGCCTTTGTTAATATAGTTTACTTACTGTCCCTGCTTGAGCGGAATCTCAATCAAGAACTCTGTACCCTTTCCTGGTGCAGATATACACTTGATTTTTCCTCTATGCTTTTCTACTATAATTTGGTAACTAATAGACAATCCTAAGCCAGTACCTTTACTTAGAGGTTTAGTAGTAAAGAATGGGTCAAACAATCTACTTTTAACTTCCTCACTTATTCCTGGGCCATTATCTTTAATACTGATAATTATACGTTCTTGATTTTCAACTTTAGTAGAGATAAAAATTGAGCTAATTTGTTTTTTTAAATCTTCTTTTGAAAGCTCTAATTGTTGTTGTTCTAAAGCATCAATTGCGTTTGTAAGTATATTCATAAATACCTGATTTAATCCTCCTGCATAACATTCAACTAGTGGTAAATTACCATAATCTTTAATAATTGTAATTTCATGCTGTTCAGATTTTTCTTTAAGACGATACTGCAAAATTAATAGTGTACTATTAATTCCTTCATGAATGTCTACAGGTTTCATTTCTGCTTCATCGAGACGCGAGAAGTTTCGCAAAGTTAGCACAATCTCGCGAATCCGATCAGCACCAACTGTCATTGAACATACAACTTTAGGCAGATCATCAATAATAAATTCTAAATCTATCTCATCAATTAAAATATTTTTTTCTTGCTGATAATTACAAGAGTTTGGGTGGTACAGTTTAATTAAAGTTAGTAATTGCTGAGTATATTCTTTAACATAAATTAAATTGCCATAAATAAAATTAACAGGGTTATTAATTTCATGAGCAACACGAGCGACAAGCTCACCCAGTGAAGACTCTCCAAAAGGGGCGCTTTTTAATGTCACAGGACTTACGCAAACAATAGCTGAAAAGAATGATTTTTAGGTAGGGGCAATTCATGAATTGCCCCTACAGCGTGTAGTTTTGCGTAAGTCCTATGTCAACGACTATAGCGCTTCTCGTTTGGATGCAATACACGGTAGGGGCACAGCATTGCTGTGCCCTTACTTCAGTCTCACCTCCGGCCTGGGGCGGCACGTAATTGCATCATTTGGTCGTAGACCTTCATTTCCAGAAGCTCGAAAACCCCAAGTTTTTCAATGTCCACTAGTAAAACTGTAGCGATCGCACTCGAAAGAATAACTGGCTGTCTAAATAAACTTTTTAAGTTTGCAACCATCTTTTCAAATAGGTTTTACTTTAAAATACACGTATATTTTTAGATTAATTTTTATTATTGAAATTATTC
>NZ_JABXKM010000217.1:8392-12731 GCF_017115025.1 Nostoc sp. NOS(2021)
ATTCTACGCAATTTGCAACTTTTCAAAAAATATAGTAATCATATTTTACTTGCAAACACCGAAATACTCAGATCCCCGACTTCTTAAAGAAGTCGGGGATCTTTTTGTTCATAACTCATTTAGGATTGCTATATCTGTTTAAGATAATGCACGATCGCCTCTGCTGTTGGCAAATTAGTTGCAAGTAGAACTTGATTAATAGTGCATAACCTTAGCAGTGCTTCTTCATTTGCTTGGCCCGGCTGAGGTTGCAGCAAATCTCTCAAGAAAATAACTGCTAAAATTTCTCCTGCTCCAACCAATGAAGCAATTGTTTGATATCCTCCAGAAGTTGGTGCGGGGGTTTGTTGACTAATAGTTATCCCTGCCTGTTGATGTAAGACTTCGCTAACAGATGGCCAGGTAATTGTAAAGCTCTCTGAAAAAAATTCCTGATGCTGAGAAACAAATTCAGCAAGTTCTGATTTCTTGCTTTCGTGAGCAATGAGTACTATGTTTCTTTCAATGAATATTTCAGAAGGCTCATTTACATTTATTTCTTCTGGAGTTTCATCAAACTGATCTTCTTCTGCTTCAGAAACTTCTTCAATAGTTGGACTAATGCTCTCAGTAGCTCCACTTTCTGTTGTTTCCAAAGATTGAATATCAGCTGAGTGAGAAACTTCACTTACTTGTGCCGAAACATCATCAACATCTACACTGGCTTCTTCTGTAGTTGTATTACTCAAATCAATGTATTGATTAGAAACTTCGCTTTCTGTTTCATCAACAGCAGAACTAGGTTCTACTTCGTCAACATCTGCGCTGTCTTCTACTGTAACTGACCTATCCAAATCTACCACTTCATCCCTGATATGTTCGTCAACATCTGCGCTGTCTCCTACTGGAACTGACGTATCCAAATCTACCGCTTCATCCCTGCTATTCTGTGTAACTTGGCTTTCATCCTCTGGTACTTGGCTCAATGTTTCTTGGTGCTGAATGTCCGCATCTTCAGAAACTTTGCTGACAACCTCCTCAACATCTGCACTGACTTCTTCTGCGACTGGTGTATCCAAATCTACTACTTCATTATGTGTAGCTTCGGGAACGGCGCTCTCCTGTACAGAAAGTTCGCTGAAAATATCACGCGGCTGTACGAAGGTGACTTCTGCTGCTAGTGCTGCCTCCAATGCATCCTCATCGTCGGTAGCTTCGGAAACGGTACTCTCCTGTGCAGGAACTTCGTTGAAAATATCACGCGGCTGTACGAAGGTGAGTTCTGCTTCCAGTGCTGCCTCTAATGCATCCTCATCGTCGGTAGCTTCGAGAACGGCACTTGTATCACGCCGCTGTACAAAAGTAGATTCTGCCACCAGCGCTGCTTCAAAGTCTGGAACCTCGTCGTGAGTGGCTTCTGGAAGAACACTTTCCTGTTCAGGAGTTTCAATTATGTTTTCAGGTGCAGGGTTAGCGTCATTAGGCTCAGTCAAAGAAACTTCTGAGGCTTCACTGATTTCTGGAACTTCTACTTCCTCAACATCTGCGCTGACTTCTGCTGCAACTGGTGTATCCAAATCTGCAACTTTATCAGGAACATCGTGTGGAACTTCGCTGACTGCTTCTGGTGACTGAATTATGTTTTCGGGGGCGACATCATCAGGTTGAGTAGAAACAACTTCTGAGATTTCGCTGATTTCTGGGGAAGGAGCATTAATTTCAGGTGTTTCTACTTCTTGACTAATTGGCGCTGGAACTTCATTAACAACTTCTGGGGCTGGATTAGCAACGTTGGAAGCGCTGACATTTTCAGGCGATCGCGATCGAGAAAACAGTGAAGGATCTATAATTCTAAAGACCGTCTCTGCTTGTTCATAAGCTGGAGCAACTGCTTCCAAGATCAGAGCGTAATCTGCAATCCGAATAACATCTCCATCGCTCAAAGAATATGGTCGATCTTTTTCAGCTTGTTTCCCGTTAAATATTGAGCCATTTCTACTGCCAAGGTCAGAGAAGTAGTAATTTCCACCTTTCACAAAAAACTTAGCATGTACCCGACTGATATCAGGACTGTCTAGGACTAAATCAGAATCAGGAGAACGACCTATTAACCATTCTCCTCTCGGTGTAGTTTCTATGCTAAGGTCAACTTCATTGACTTCACTTAGATTTGGTGAGTAGCTAACTTTTACTTTCATATTAATTTTTGGTTAATTTTATTGATTTCTGCTACCCATCGCTGACGAGTAGTGTGTTCTAAGTTTAAAATATCATCTTGTGACCAGTGAAAATGATAAGCAATAAAAGCTACCTCCTCATATAAAGTATCAGAGGGGTAGCTTACGACTCCCCCGCTAGTTCTAGCTCCACTGAAAATTGAGTATTGCAATGGGGACATTGTGTCGAAATGTGTACATTGCCTTGCTGATTGATTCGATTGTAAAATTCTCGGAGATAGGCAATGTCATGTAAGAGCAGTCCTTCGAGTAAATCAGGGCTAACAGAGTTGAAACTGCCCAAGCGAGTAATAACCCGTGCAAGCATCACCAAGACACCGTAAGCTGGATTTTCCTGAACTCCGCGCTCTTGTTGCACCAAAATTTCATCTTTGGCGGTGGCTAAACGCATCACCCCATGACGATGTATTCGGTGTTCACCATCACTCAATCCTCTAGGAAGAGTGAAAGCAAATTCTGTGCAGAGAGTATCCTTTTTACGGCGCATAAGTAATTTAATTTGGGCGATTGGGCATTGGGCATTGGGCATTGGTCAATATAGCGCTTCTCGTATGTATGCAATACACTCTGACCTCACTTCCATTCCTCTCTCCTAAAAGGAGAGAGGCTTTGAATCTTACCCCCCAACGCTAGTAGGGAAGGGGCTGTTCTTGTTAGGTCTGTGGACTCAACCCAGAAGCACTATAGTTCTTCTTCCCCATGCCCCATGCCCCATGCCCTATTCAATTATGAAAAAGTGGCTCAGGGGAATTTACTGTATCTTCTGGTATGGAAGTTTCGCCTTCCAATCCATTGATTCGACGGTAAAAATCTTGGAGGTAATTTAAATCTTGGGCAAAAAAGTTTTCCACTATTGCAGGAGTCACTTCTGATAAAGCACCCAAGTGTGTAATTACTCGCGACAAGATAATAATTGTGGCATAAACGGGATTAGCTTTAACGCGTGGGTCACGCAAGGGTGCAATCTCGTCTATCGCCGTTGATAACCGCATTACACCTTTGCGGTGGAGGTTGCCTTCAGAGTCTAGATATCCCTTTGGCAGTATAAATTCAAACTCTGTGGGAAACATAGTCCTCCTGATTACTTCACGCGTTTAAATTCCTCAAAAGCAACCTCCACTTCCTCAATTTCGATGTCATGGCTGCGGGCGTTGACATCAGCAATTTTGTAACTTGCGGGCCAAGCACCAGCTAATTCAAATCTGGCTACTTCTTGATTTGCCTGATTATAAATAGACAAAGCAACAAGTCTACGTTGCTCAGACCAATTACCCTTTTCGACTTTTTCAAACCACTTCCAAAAATCCATAGAGTTGGTGATCCCTCTACGCAGAGTGAGATTACCACTCTTCGGATTGCTAGGAAGCTTAGTTCTCACCACCTGACCTTTTGACTGCCCTTTTGTACCCCAGGTTTGAGAAGTGACTTCAGCAATTTCAATTACTTCTTGTGTTCTTTTGAAGCCTTGACACTCCAAAAAAAAGCAATTGGCATCGTTTTGACCTTCTAGCGTCAGTTCTAAATAGAATCGATGGGCTGTAAGAACTTCTGGAACTCGGCTTGCGGATTGTACCACTGTTAATTACTACAAATGCTAATTATTTGATTCGTTTAATTCCTTCGTGAACCAATTCAATGGTTTCATTGGCCATATCACCACCAGCAGCACTTAAGGTAGGCCCAGTGTACTTACATGGATAACAATTGACAATGTTCCAGCGTGCCTTTTCAGAGCCTTGTTGGTCGTAAGCAACCACCGAACCAGTCTTACGCTTTTCCTTCCACTTACGAGGATCACCCATGTCTTCGTTACAGTCTTGATACCATTTATAAAGGTCTATATCATCAGTGGCGATAACTTGTATTGTGATGTTGGTAAATTTAACAACAGTTGGTGTAGCTTGGCGCATTAGTTTACCGCCCTTAGATGATCCGTGGACATCTTGCGCTGGGGTATTTTCAACACCTAACCCACTAATCTCTTTGATGAATTTATCAGTAATTCCATCAGCCTCAAAGTAAAATTTACAAGAGGTTAAAAATTCGCCTGCCATACTTTTAGACTCCTTTCTGTGTAATTAATTTGGGGAATGGGGGGCCCCCTCTGGGGATAAGGGGTAATG